>JBQGEK010000280.1:0-18753 GCA_052039575.1 Patulibacter sp.
TGGGTGGCGAAGAACGTCGTTGCTGCGGGTCTGGCGGATCGTGCGGAGATCCAGGTCTCGTACGCGATCGGCGTCGCGCAGCCGATCTCGATCTTGGTCGAGACGTTCGGTACGGAGAAGATCGAGCGTTCGAAGATCGAGCGGGCCGTCCGTGAGGTCTTCGACCTCCGTCCGCTGGCGTACCGCCGGCATCTGAATCTGTTCCGGCCGATCTTCCAGCAGACGGCGGCGTACGGGCACTTCGGTCGGGAGCACGAGGACTTCACCTGGGAGAAGCTCGACAAGGTCGACGCGCTGCGCGAGGCCGCCGGAATCGCGGAGGCGGTGGTCGCATGAGCATCACGGTCGTCGGCTCGATCGCCTACGACACCGTCACGACGCCGTTCGGTCACCGCGAGCGGATGCTCGGCGGCGCCGCGACCCACTTCGCGCTCGCGGCATCGCTGTTCGGCGAGGTCCACGTGGTCGGGCCGGTCGGCGGGGACTTCCGCGAACAGGATCTCGCGACCCTCGGCACCCGCGGAGCCCACGTCGACGACGTCGAGATCGTCCGCCACGGACGCACCTTCGCCTGGGCCGGCGAGTACGGGTGGAACCTCAACGGCCGCGAGACGCTCGACACCCAGTTGAACGTCTTCGAGCGGTTCGCACCGAAGCTCGGCCCCGCCGCCCGGGCCTGCGACGTCCTGTTCCTCGCCAACATCCAGCCGTCGCTGCAGCTCTCGGTGCTCGACCAGTGCGACGGTCCGCGGTGGATCGCCGTGGACTCGATGGATCTGTGGATCGACGTGGCGCGCGCCGACCTCGTGCACGTGATCGAGCGGGTCGACTGCGTGATCCTCAACGACGCCGAGATCCGCCAGCTGACCGGCAACCCCTCGATCGTCGGCGCCGCGCGCGAGCTGCTCGACTGGGGTCCGTCCGCGGTCGTGGCCAAGCAGGGCGAGTACGGCGCGATCCTCGTCACCGACGACGCGAGCTTCTCGCTCCCGAGCTACCCGCTCGAGTCGGTCATGGACCCGACCGGCGCCGGCGACAGCTTCGCGGGCGGATTCGTCGGGCACCTGGCGGCACGCGCCGAGGACCCCGTCGACCACGACCTGCTGGCCACCGCGATGGCCTACGGCACCGCGGTCGCCTCGTTCAACGTCGAGGAGTTCGGCACCGACCGCGTCGCCCGGCTGACCCGGGACGAGGTCGAGGCCCGCGTCGACCACCTGCACCAGATGACCCAGTTCCGCCACCCGGAGCCCTCAACGCCATGAACAGCACGCTCTCCGCCACCACGCTCTCCGCACCGACGGGGTCCCCGGGCAGCCGGTCGTTGCGACTGCTGATGACCTGTGCCGACCAGCCCGGGATCGTCTCCGCCGTCTCCCGGTTCCTGTTCCGCGAGGGCGCCAACATCGTGCAGTCCGCGCAGTACTCGACCGACCCCGAGGGCGGCACGTTCTTCCTGAGGATCGAGTTCACCGTCGGCGAGGCGCACCACGAGGGGTTCGCGGACCGCTTCGGGCTGGCGATCGCCGAGCCCTTCGGCATGACCTGGCGGCTCTGGGACACCGCGCAGCGCAAGCGCGTGGCGGTGCTCGTGTCGCGCTACGACCACTGCCTGACCGACATCCTCTGGCGCTGGCGGCGCCAGCTGATCGAGGCCGAGATCGTGCTCGTCGCCTCCAACTGGGACGACCTGCGCGGTGAGGTCGAGGGCTTCGGGCTCCCCTACCACCACATCCCGGTGACCGCCGAGACCAAGGCCGACGCGGAAGCCGAGCTGCTCGACCGGCTCGAAGGCCGCTGCGACCTGGTCGTGCTGGCCCGCTACATGCAGGTGCTCTCCGGCGACTTCCTCGACCGCGTCGGCGTCCCGGTGATCAACATCCACCACTCGTTCCTTCCGGCGTTCGCTGGAGCCGGCCCGTACGAGCGGGCGAAGGAACGCGGCGTGAAGCTGATCGGCGCGACGGCCCACTACGTCACCGAGGACCTCGACGCCGGGCCGATCATCGAGCAGGACGTGGTCCGCGTCAGCCACGACCAGACCCTCGAGGAGTTCGTGCGACAGGGTGCCGAGGTCGAACGGACGGTCTTCGCCCGCGCGATCGAGTGGCACTGCGCCGACCGCGTGCTCCGGCACGGCAACAGCACCGTGGTGCTCTGATGCCGACGCCCGCCGGTCGCACCCCGTCGGCTCCG
Organism: Patulibacter sp.; assembly: GCA_052039575.1. Taxonomy (GTDB): domain Bacteria; phylum Actinomycetota; class Thermoleophilia; order Solirubrobacterales; family Solirubrobacteraceae; genus Patulibacter. The sequence continues at coordinate 2,197 of JBQGEK010000280.1, forward strand.
CGCGCTGGCGGCCGGCCCGACGCGCGCACCCCGTACCCCCGGACCCGAAGGTGGACGACGACGTGATGATCCAACTCAGTTGCATCGGACGCGCCCGGCCGAGCGACCTCGGCGAGGTGCTGCCTGCGCTGGCGGAGGCCGCCGAGGCCGTCGACCTGGACCACTCCCGGCTGGCCGCCGTGCTCGACTGGGTCCAGTACCGGCGCAACTTCCGCGCCCCCGTGATGGTCCGGCCGTTCGGCCGCGTCCCGGGGGCCCAGGCGGCGTCGCCCGACGCGCCGCTGGCCGAGATCGCGATCGACGTCCGGCGTGCGAAGGACATGCCGTACGACGAGCTGGTCAGCGAGATCGTCGACCGGCTGTCGAAGGCGCTCGGGATCATCCCCGACGTCCACGAGTGCATCCACCTCGAGGAGTGGGTGCGGCCGAGCAAGTCGGTCGTCTGGTCGTTCAACCGCAGCTACTGGCGACACCTCGCCGCTTGGGACGACACCTTCCAGAAGGACTACGCGTCGGCCCTGCCGGGCGGCGTCTCGGACGGCACCCACCCCGGGTTCTGGCGCGACCAGGTGGCGCGGTTCATGGAGACCCTCGACCGTCTGGACGAGTGGTCCGAGCTGCCCGACGTGATCCACGTGCTCGAGCTCGGCGTCGGCGACGGGCAGCAGGCCAAGGTCTGGCTGGACGCGTTCGCCGCGGCCTGCCGCGAGCGAGGGCGCGACTACCTGAGCCGCATCCGCTACCTGATGGCCGACTACTCGCCGCACGTGCTCACGTTGGCGCGCGAGCGGGTCTCCGACTACGCGCACCTGGTGGACAGCCTCGAGCTGGACTTCCGCAGCCCGGTGCACGGGTTGGCGCACCTGCGCGACAAGGTGCTCTTCGCCCACACCTGCAACCTCTACGACAACCTGCCGACCGACGAGCTGATGCGCGTCGGTGACCGCGCCTACGAACCGCTCGTCCGCGCGAGCATCACCCCCTGCGAGGTCGCCGAGCTGGCTGCGCGCCACGACATCGATCCCGCGCAGCTGGTCTCGACCGTGCAGCAGGTGCTGCGCCGCGGACCCGAGGCGCTCGGCGACGTCGAGCGCGGAGTGCGGCTGTGGTCGGACGTCTGGGACGCGATCCACCTCGAGGAGATCTACGAGGAGATCCCCGCCCCGGCTGCCGTCCGCGTGACCCCGAGCGCTGATCTGCACCTCGACGAGCTGCTCGACGAGCTGCCCGAGTGGACCCGGGTCCACTCCTCGACCGTGGCGGTCGAGAGCTTCGTCCAGACCCTCGCGCTGATGCACCACGAGGGTGTGCTGGTCGCCCAGGACATCTTCGTCCGCGAGATCAGCCAGTACGCCGCCTACCGCGGTCCGGGCAAGCTCGAGGGGTCGATCGTCAACTGGCTCAACGGCCCGGTCTTCCAACGCGTCGGCGAGCGCAGCGGATTCGACGTCGCGGTCGAGCCGTTCGCCTACCGCGAGGGGTCGAACACCGTGGTGCTGAGCGCACGTCCGCGGGACGCCTACCGTCGCCCCAGCGGGTCCGGCTCGTCCCCTACCGTCGCGGCACTGGCGTCCTGAACGGACGGTCGTGGTCAGCGCGCTCGAGCTGTTCAGCGTCGGGATCGGCCCGTCGAGCAGCCACACGGTCGGACCGATGCGCGCTGGCGCGACCTTCGCGCAGCGGCTGGCCGCGTACGACGCGGCGCACGCCGTGGTCGTCACGCTCCACGGGTCGCTCGCCCTGACCGCGCGCGGTCACGGCACCGACCGGGCGGTGCTCGCCGGGCTGCTCGGCCACGCACCGGAGACCGTCGACCCCCAGCTGCTGCTGCAGCTCGATCCCGAGCCGTCCGCGGTCGTGATCGGCGGCCGGCGGATCGGCTACGGGCTGCGGATGCGGGTCCGCGACGCACCGCCCGGTCACCCCAACGCGCTGCGCTTCACCGCGGTCGACGCCGCCGATCACGAGCTGCTCGACGTCACCTTCCGGTCGGTCGGCGGCGGGTTCGTCACCGAGGACGGCCAGCCGGCGGTGACGAGCGATCGGCGGCCCGTGCTGGGGTACCGCAACGGGGCCGAGCTGCTCGACCACGCGCTGCGACTCGGGTCGCTCTCGGCCGTCGCGGCGGTCAACGAGCAGGCGTGGAATGGCGACATCGAGCCGCAGCTGCTCGCGATCGCCCGGGCGATGGACGCGTGCATCGACCGCGGCCTACGGGCCGAGGGGGAGCTTCCCGGCGGCCTGCGGGTCCGCCGCCGCGCGGGCGCGCTGCACCGCGACCTGCTCGCCGCCGATCCGAGCGGCGACCCGATGAACGCCGTCGAGTGGGTCTCGCTGTGGGCGATCGCGGTCAACGAGGAGAACGCCGCCGGAGGCCGCGTGGTGACGGCGCCGACCAACGGCGCGGCCGGCGTCCTGCCCGCCGTGCTGCGCTACGCCCGGACCTTCGAGCGCGCGACCGACGACGACGTCGTGCGCGCGCTGCTGGTCGCCGCCGCGATCGGCACGGTGATCAAGCGCAACGCGTCGATCTCGGGGGCCGAGGTCGGCTGTCAGGGCGAGGTCGGATCGGCTGCGGCGATGGCCGCCGCCGCGCTCGCCGAGCTGCTCGGCGGCACGCCGCGGCAGGCGACCAACGCGGCCGAGATCGCGCTGGAGCACCACCTCGGGATGACCTGCGACCCGATCGGCGGTCTGGTCCAGGTGCCGTGCATCGAGCGCAACGCGATGGGCGCCAACAAGGCGATCGCCGCCGCCAAGCTGGCGCTCCGCGGCGACGGTCACCACGTCGTCTCGCTCGACCACGCGATCGACGCGATGCGCCGCACCGGCGCGGACATGCACGCGGACTACAAGGAGACCGCGCGCGGCGGTCTCGCCGTCAACGTCCCCGCCTGCTGACCCCAAGCTGATGCGGGTTACGCCACACCGGCAAGCCAAACACGCATCACCCCAACGCCTCCCCGGAGCTGATGCGGGTTACGCCACACCGGCAGGCCAAACACGCATCAGCTCGATCGTCAGCGCCCCACCCGCGGGCCCGCCGCCATCACCGGGCTCGGCAGCGGGTGGCCGACAGCGTCCGCAAGGCCGGGACCGAGCGCCAGCAGCGCGTCCAGGTCGACCCCGCTGCGGATCCCCAGGTCGTCGGTCAGATTGACCACGCCCTCGGTGGCGACGTTGCCTGCGGCGCCCGTGGCGAACGGCGATCCGCCGAGGCCGCCGACCGACGTGTCGAACCGGATCGCTCCGGCCTGCAGCGCGGCCAGCACGTTGACCAGTCCGGTCCCCCGCGTCTCGTGGAAGTGCAGGCCGACGTCGGTGCCCGTCCGCGCCAGGACCTCCCAGACGCCACGCGGGGTCGCCATCCCCGTCGTATCGGCGAGCGTCAGCCGGTCCGCGCCGGCGTCGCGGCAGGCTCCGCACAGCTTCTCGACGTCGGCGACCGCGATCTCGCCCTCGTACGGCGATCCGAAGGTGCACGAGACGACGACGTCGAGCTCGATCCCCGCGTCGCGGGCGATCCCCGAGACCTGCTCGACCTCGGCCAGCGACCGCTCGATCGTCATCCCGACGTTGCGCTCGTTGTAGACCGCCGAAACCGAGATCGTGCAGGTCAGCGCGTGCGCCCCGGCCGCCACCGCGTCGCGGGCCCCGCGAGCGTTCGGCACGAGGGCGACCAGGGTCACACCGTCGAGATCCCCGAGCTCCGCCGCGACATCGGCGGCGCCGGCCATCGCCGGCACCGCCCGCGGCGACACGAAGGCCCCGAACTCGATCGTCCGCAGCCCCGCCGCCGCCAGCCCGCGCACCAAGGCGACGCGAGCGGGAACCGGGATCGGTGCCTCGGACTGCAGCCCGTCGCGCGGGCCGACCTCGCGCAGCTCGATCGCGTCGGGCAGCGCCGTCGGTCCGAGTTGCCGCGGCGGTCCAGCAGCGTTCCACGTGCCGGCGACGGTCGACGGGCCCCCCGCGCTCGACGCGCCGGTCATTCCGCGACGGCCTCCCGGGCACCCCGCAGCTCCGCGACGATCCGCTCGGCCGCGTCGGCGCGGACCTGACCGCCGGCGACCAGGCGCTCGACGACCGCCGACACCTCCTCGGGAGCGGCCCCGGCCGACAGCGCCACGTTGCGGGCGTGGAGTTTCATGTGCCCGCTCTGGATCCCCTCCGTGGCCAGCGCGCGGACCGCACCGATGTTCTGGGCCAGCCCGACGGCGACCACGATCTCGGCCAGTTCGGAGGCGCGCTCGACGCCGAGCAGCCGGACCGCGGCCCGGGCGGTCCGGTGGGTCCGGGTCGCGCCGCCGACCAGGCCGACCGGCATCGGCACCTCGAGCGTCGCGACCAGATCGCCGTCCGCGTTCCGCTCCAGATGCGACAGCGTCGAGTAGCGCCCGTCGCGCACCGCGTGGCTGTGGCAGCCGGCCTCGACCGCGCGGGTGTCGTTGCCGGTGGCCAGGACCACGGCGCTGATGCCGTTCATGATCCCCTTGTTGTGGGTCGCCGCCCGGTAGGGGTCGTCGAACGCCAGCTGGTACGCGTCGAGCATCGCCTGGACGACGGCGGGACCGCCGAGCCGGTCGGCCGGGAAGACCGCGCGGGCGCGGGCGACCCGGCGGTCGGCCATGTTCGAGAGGATCCGCAGCAGCACCCGGCCGCCGGCGATCTCCGCGATCCGCGGCGCGAGCGCCTCGGCCATCGTGTTGACCGCGTTGGCCCCCATCGCATCGCCGACGTCGACCAGCAGGTGGACGACGACGTGCGTGCCCTCCGGCCCGGGTACGACCCGGACCTCGATGTCGCGGGCGCCGCCGCCGAAGCGGACCAGCACCGGATCCTGCTCGTTGGCGGTGGCGACGATCTCGTCCCGGTGCTCGAGCAGTCGCAGGCGCGCGCCGTGCGGGTCGAGCACGTCGATCACCTGGATCTGGGCGATCATCACCGGGTCGCTGGTCGAGCAGAAGAACCCGCCCGCGTGCCGGGCCACGCCGGCCATGTTGCTGGCCGCCGCGACCACCGACGGCTCCTCGGTGGCCATCGGCACCAGCCGGTCCTGGCCGTTGATCGTGAAGTTCGCCGCGACCCCGAGCGGCAGCGGCAACACGCCGACGACGTTCTCGACCATCCCGTCGGCCTGGCCGAGCAGCGCCGCGTCGTCGGTCCGCAGGTCCGCGAGCTCGTCGGCGTCGAGGCCGGTGGCCGAGACGATCCCGGCGAAGCGGTCGGCGGGATCGAGCTTGTAGAAGCCCGGGATACGGCTGTTGACGCTCATCGGGGGTCCTTCGTCGTTTCGGGGGCGCCCGCGTCGGAGCGCGTGCTCGGGGAGTTCGGAGCGCCGCGCTCGGCGAACGCGGCGAGGGCCTCGCGGGCCTCGGGGCTGGTGAACGTCCGCTGTCCGAAGGCGGCCTCGGCGGCGAACGCGTCGGCGAGCGGCTGGTCGGCCAGCTCGCGGACGCTCTGCTTGATCGTGCTCAGGGCGTTGGGACTCATCCGCGCCAGGCGCTGCGCGCGCTCACGGGCGACGTCCTGCAGCTCCGCCGCCGGTACGACCTGGTTGAGCAGGCCGATCCGGAAGAGGTGCGCCGCGTCGAACCGCTCGGCGGTCAGCAACAGCTCCATCGCGTGGGCGTGGGCGATCTGGCGATGCAGGCGGACCAGCGTGCCGCCGGCCGGCACGAAGCCCATCTCGGCTTCCGGGAAGGCGAAGCTCGCGGTGTCCGCGGCGATCCGGATGTCGGTCGCCAGCAGGATCTCGAACCCGCCGCCCAGGCAGAGCCCGTTGACCGCGGCGACGATCGGCTTGTCCAGCGGCCGGTCCTTGATGTGTGCCGGATCCCAGGCCGAGATGTCCATCCGGTCTGACGCCAACGCGGGGATCGACTCGGTCAGGTCGGCGCCGACGCAGAACGCCCGGTCGCCGCTTCCGGTCAGGACGATCGCGCGCACGGCATCGTCGGCGGCCGCGGCGTGCCACGCCTCGCCGAGCTCGTCGTACATCGCGAGCGTCAGCGCGTTGAGCTTGTCGGGGCGGTCGAAGCGGATCTCCGCGACGCCGTCATCGACCGCGTAGGCGATCGACACTCAGATCACGCCCCTCTCCCGCAGCTCCGCGATCCGCTCGGGGGCCAGCCCGAGTCCGGCGGCACCGTAGACGTCGTTGTTGTGCTGGCCGATCCGTGGGGCCCGGGCGCGGGGTTCGGCCGGGGTGCCGCTGAGCTTGACCGGCTGGCCGAAGAGGCCCAGGTTGCCACCCGGGTACTCGACGTCGACGACCATCTCGCGCGCGGCGATCTGCGGGTCAGCGACGACCTCGGAGACGTCCTTGACCGCGCTCAGCGGGATCGCGTCGCCGGCCATCCGCTCCAGCTCGTCCTTGGTCCGCTCGGCGAACCAGGCCAGCACGATCGGCTCGACCCGCCGCTCGTACGTCTCCTGGTCGAACCGCTGGTCCATCGTCGCGATCTCGGGGTCGTCGATCAGCTCGGGCTGGCCGAAGATCCGGCAGCTCTCGGACCAGAGCTTCTGCGTGTAGCCGCCGATGAAGACGTGACCGTCGGCGCAGGGGAAGAGCCCATAGGGCCGGACGAAGGGATGGTCGTTGCCGAGCGGCCCGCCGACCTTGCCGCCGGTCGTGTACTCGACCACCGCCGTCTCGGTCAGCGAGACGATCGCGTCCTGCTGCGAGACGTCGACGATCTGCCCCTGCCCGGTCCGCTCGGCCTCGCGCAGCGCGGCGGCGATGCCGAACGCCGCGTAGAGCGACGCCGAGAGGTCGCCGATGATCGTGCCGACCCGAACCGGCGGGCGGTCGGGATAGCCGTTGATCGACCACAGTCCGCCGGTCGCCTGCCCGCTGTTGTCGTAGGCGGGCTTGCGGGCGCTCGGTCCGTACTGGCCGAACCCGGAGATCGCCGTGTAGACGAGCGCCGGGTTGACCTCGCGCAGCGCCTCGTAGCCGACGCCCAGGCGATCCATCGTGCCGCCGCGGAAGTTCTCGACGAGCACGTCCGCGCGGGAGACGAGCTCGCGCAGCAGCTGCTTGCCGTCGTCCGACTTCAGGTCCAGGGTGATCCCGAGCTTGTTGCGGTTGTACTGCGCGAAGAACCCCGAGAAGCGGGTCTCCCCCTCGCCGACGAACGGCGGGAAGTCGCGAGCGTAGTCGGGATCGTGGGGGTTCTCGACCTTGATCACGGTCGCCCCCATGTCGCCGAGCAGCATCGACGTGTACGGCCCGGCCACCACGCGCGTGATGTCGAGAACCGTCACGCCCCGCAGCGGTCCCCGCTGGTTCGGCGCGTCATCGAGCGCGCCGAGCAGGTCGTGCCAGGAATCGAAGGGGATCATGCCGCCGCCTCGCGTACGACCACGCGGGCGTCGAGCAGCGACCCGCAGTGGGGACAGCAGTACTCGACCAGCTCGACGTCCTCGTGCGGCCGGCTGCGGATCCCGAGCTCGGCGAGCCGCGTCGCCGCGGTGGTCGTCCGGACGATCGCCTGCGCGGTCCAGTCGTCGCCCAGGTCCCCGCCGCAGAGCCGGCAGGCGCAGCCCTCGGGGCCGTGGGCCACCGTCAGGGTGCCCCCGTCCCCGCGCTCGTGCACCAGCTCGTCGAGCGCGCCGATCCGCAAGTCCGCGACCTGGCCGCCGCCGATCCGCGCCGAGCGGATCGAGCGGCGCCGCTCCGCGGTCGCTCCCTCGTCGACCGTGCCGTCCGCGCCGACGACCACGCCGAAGGCCGCCGCCGCGGATTCGCGCGTCACGTACCCGTCACGGGTGTCGCGGGCGACGGTGGACGCGTCGCGCAGGATCGGGTCGCCGTAGCCGCCGCCGCCCGCGATCCGCTGGCGGAAGACGTCCCCGCGGCGGATCACCAGGCCCTGCTCGATCAGCTCGAGCAGCTCCGACGACTGCTCGCCGAGCTCGTCCGAGCGAGCCGCCGTGCCGGCGGCCAGGACCGCGTCGACGGGGACCTCGCGGAGGATCCGCTGCTCGCCGCCGCCACCCGGGTAGCCGCCGCCGTAGCCGGCCGCCGGAACCTGGGCGCACGGCACGAAGACCGTGTGCAGGACCTCGTCGCCGCCCCACAGCGTCCAGGCGAAGTCGACGCCCAGGCCGCCGCGGCGCCCGCCCGGCCCGCCGGTCGCGGCGTCGAGCCGCTTCCAGAGGTAGAGCACCGGGTACATCAGCTCGTTCATTTCGACGTCCGGCGCGCCGTTGCTGACCTGGGTGACCATGCCCGACGCGTCGAGGCCGTCGCTGACGGTCTGCGCCCCGGCGCCCATCAGGCCGCCGTCCATGTTGAAGAGCACGAAGTACTCGCCGGTGTCGGTGCGGGTGCCGGCCGAGATGCCGCCGGTCCACGAGTCCGCCCAGACGCCCTGGGTGCGGTCGCGCAGCTCGGGGGCCGCGCTGCGCTCGACAATCTGGTTGAGCAGCGCCGTGACCAGGCGGGTCACGCGACCGCCGACGGTCAGGTGGCCGTTGCTGGTCGGCGCCGGAACGTCCGGGTTGACCATGCTGGCGTCCGGCGCGGTGATCGTGATCGGCTCCAGCACGCCCTGGTTGAACGGCAGGTCCCAGGCCAGCACCGGGTTGATCCCGGTCGCCACGCTGCCGACCAGCGCGCCGAACGAGCAGTTGACGAACCCGGCGACCTGCGGGCTGGTGCCGGCGAAGTCGAAGGTCAGCTTGTCGCCCTCGACCCGCGCCTCGCAGCGGATCGGCAGCAGGTCGGTCGTGCGACCGTCGCCCTCCTGCCACTCGACGCCGGTGTAGACCCCGTCGGGCAGCCGGCCGATCCGCTCGGCGACGACCTCGCGGGCCGCCTCGATCGCCCGGTCGGCGTACGAGATGAACGTCTCGCGACCGAACTCGTCGATCGTCGCCGCGAGCCGACGCGCGCCGGTGTTGTTCGACGCGACCAGGCTGCGGATGTCGTTCCAGAGGATGTCGGGCAGCCGCACGTTGTTGGTGATCAGCCGGCGGATCGACTCGACGGGTTCGCCGCCCTCGTAGAAGCGGACCCCCGGCGGCAGGCGCAGCGCCTCGGCGAAGCAGTCGATCGCCCCCGGCGCGAAGCCGCCCGGGTTCATCCCGCCGACGTCGAGCAGGTGCGCCTGCGACTGCGCGAAGCCGACCACCGTGTCGCCGTGGAAGATCGGCGTGATCACCGAGACGTCCGGCGGGTGGGTCGATCCGGCGGTGTGCGAGTCGTTGCTGATGAACGCGTCGCCGGGCCGCATCTCGCTGGCCGGGACCGCGGCCAGCAGCCCTTCGAGCGCGACGCGGGCCGAGCCGATGTGGAACTGGACGTAGTTCGAGTAGGCGTAGATCCGGCCGGTCGCGTCGAACAGCGCGGTGTTGAAGTCGCCGGACTCGGTGATCACCGGTGAGCCGGACGAGCGGATCATCGCGATCGCCATCTCCTCGACGATCGCGTCGAGGCGCATCCGGATGACCTCGAGCGTGACGGGGTCGTGCGCGGTGGCGGGGGAAGTAACGGTGCTCATGGCGTGCCCTTTCCGGTTCTCAGGACCGAACGGGAAGGTCGATGACGTAGTTGCCCTGCTGGTCGCGGGCGATCGTGGCCCCGTCGGGGACGTAGATGCTGGTGTCCGGCTCCTCGACCAGGCACGGGCCCTCGCGGTGCTCGCCGAGCGGGACTCCGCGGTGGACCGCGACCGTACGGCGCTCGCCGGTCATCGGCTCGACGATCTCGCGGGAGCGGCCGGCGTCCGCGCCGACCACCGTGCGGACCGGCGCGCCACCGGCGGAGCCGAGCCGGCCGATGCCCTTCATCCGGACGTTGGTGACGAGGATCTCGGCCTCGGTCCAGGCGGTGCCGGACCCGAACTCGCGCTCGTAGTCGGCGATGAACCGCGACCGCAGATCGTCCTTCAGATCCTCGGTCAGCGGGTCGGCGGGCAGTCGGGTCATCACCTCGAAGACCTGGCCGGCGAACTTCATGTCCGCCTCGCGGGCGACTTCGCGGGACGCGACCGGGATCTGGTCGGTCTCGAACCAACGCTCGATCTGCTCGCCGAGCGACGAGAACGCCTCCTCGAGCGGCGCGATCTCCGACGAGAACGTCCACGGCGTGGTCTGCACGCAGGTGAAGATCGAGTCGGAGTGCAGCAGGCCGAAGGCCGAGAAGACCGACGCCGCCGCCGGGATCACGACGCGGGCGACATCGCACTCGCGAGCGATCTCCGCCGCGAACAGTCCGCACGCCCCGCCGAACGAGACCATCGCGAACTCGCGCGGGTCGTGGCCGCGGTTGACGGTCAGGGCGCGGATCGCGTTGGCCATCTGGACCGTCGTCAGCCGGTAGATCCCGGCTGCGGCGTCGTCGGCGCTGTACCCCAGCGGGCCCGCCAGCCGGTCGCTGATCGCGGCGAGCGCCTTGTCGCGGTCGAGCTTGATCGTGCCGCCGAGGAAGTAGTCCGGGTCGATCAGCCCCATCGCGACGGTCGCGTCGGTCACGGTCGGCTCCTCGCCGCCGCGGCCGTAGCAAGCCGGTCCGGGCACCGATCCGGCGCTCTTCGGTCCGACCCGCATCAGGCCGCGCGAGTCGACCCACGCGATCGAGCCGCCGCCGGCGCCGATCGAGCTGATGTCGACGGCGGTCAGCGCGGTCGGGAACTCCCCCATCTCGGCGCGCGGCAGCACGCGGTACTCGCCGTCGGAGATGATCGCCGCGTCGAAGCTGGTGCCGCCCATGTCGGCGGTCACCAGGCGCTCGATCCCGAGCGCCTCTCCGAGCCGGCGGGCGCCCTCGACGCCGCCGACCGGACCGGAGTTGAACATCTTGATCGGCGTCCGGGCGGCCTCGCCAACCGACACGAAGCCGCCGTCGACCTGCATCAGCTTGACCGGCGTCTCCAGCCCCCGTTCCGTGAGCGCGGCCTCCAGCTCGTGGAAGTGCCCGGCCACGACCGGCTTGCAGGCGGCGTCGAGCACAGTGGTGACCGTCCGCTCGTACTCGCGGTAGACGGGCGCCAGGTCGCAGGAGAGCGTGACCGGCAGGTCGGGCGCGATCTCGGCGATCAGCTTGGCCGCAGCCCGCTCGTTGGCGTCGTTCTTGAACGACCAGAGGAAGCAGACCGCGATCGCCGAGACGCCGCGGTCGACGAGCTCGCGGACCTGGACGGCCAACGCCTCGCGATCGAGCGCCGTCAGCACGGTGCCGTTGACATCCACGCGCTCGGCGACCTCGACGATCGACTCTCGGGCGACGATCTCCGGCGGGGGTGCCTGGACGTGCCCGTCGCGGGACGGCCCGCGTGCCGACCGAGCGATCCGCAGCGTGTCCTTGAATCCGGCGGTGGTCAGCAGCCCGACCGTCGGGAACCGCAGCTCGTCGATCACGTTGGTGACGATCGTGTTGCCGAGCACGAACTTCGAGATCGACGCGAAGAACGTCTGCTCGTCGAGCTCCAGCTGCTCGCGGATCCGTCCGAGCACGTCGAGGATGCCGCCGGTGACGTCCTTGGTCGAGTAGGCCTTGGCCCGGACGACCTCGCCGCCGGCCGCTACCGCAGCGTCGGTGAAGGTGCCACCGACATCTACTCCGACTTCGATCTCCATGCGTGTCCTCTCTCCGGGATCCGCGAGGCGCCGTGACGGCAACCTCGACTACGGGGCGCCAGCCAACCCCAGATCGGACGGCCGAGCAATGTCGTGAACTCCACAGTGCGGACGTTCGCACGTGCAAAACTCCACAGACGATGGTGACACCGAGCACAGAGGAGCAAGCCAGCACGGCGTTTGCCGCGGTCGTCCGGTTGCTCGACGAGGACGGGGCCGCGGATGACTTGCGCACCGGCGCCGGCCGTCTGGCGACCGCCGGACGGGCCGACGACGCCGAGCGGGCGCTGCGGATCCGCGAGCGACTCGACCGCCACCGTCGCCGCGAAGCCGAGCTGGTCGCCCTGCAGGAGACCGCCCGCGACCTGATCCGCCTGCGCGACGTCGACCAGGTGCTGCAGGCGATCGTCCGCCGGGCCCGGCAGCTGCTGGCCGCCGACGTCGGCTACCTCTCGATCTACGACCCGGAGCACGCCGACTTCTACGTGCGGGCGACCGAGGGTGCCGTCTCGGCCGACTTCCACCGGATCCGGGTGCCACAGGACGTCGGCATCTGCGGGGCGGTCGCCCGCACCCGCCTGCCGCAGTTCACGTCCGACTACGCCGAGGACCGGCGCTTCACCCACGCCGGCTCGATCGACACCGGCGTGCTCGCGGAGGACATCGTCGCGCTGCTCGGCGTGCCGCTGCTGATCGACAGCGAGGTGATCGGCGTGCTGTTCGTCGCCAGCCGCACGACCCGCTCGTACTCGCCGCAGCAGGTCGCGCTGCTCGACTCGCTCGGCGCGCACGCGGCGGTCGGGATCGAGAACGCGCGCCTCTTCCAGGGCGCGACGACCGCGCTGCGGCGGGCCGAGACCGCCAACGACGAGCTGCGGGCCCGCAACGCCGACATCCAGTCCGCGGCCGACGTGCACGAGCGGATCACGGCGCTGCTGACGACCGGCGGCCAGCTCGACGACGTCGTCTCGGTCGTCTCCGACGCGCTCCACGGTCCGGTCGAGATCCTCGACGCGCGGCTGCGGACGATCGCGGCGTCCCGCGACCGTCCGGACGACGGCGCGCCGCCGCGCACCCTGCGAGCGGTGCGTCCGGCGTGGCGCCGCGCCACCGAGCTCGGTCGTGCCGTGGCCGTCGACGAGCTCGGCGTCTGGCTGGCGTCGATCGGCACGCCTGACGACGCCCGCGGCGTGCTCGTGCTCCACCGCTCCGGGCCGCTCGCCCAGCCCCAGCTGCGCACGCTGGAGCGGGCGGCGATGCTGGCGACGCTGGTGCTCGTGTCGCGCGAGCGGGTCGCGACCGCCGAGCACCGCGCGGTCGAGGATCTGCTCGGCGACCTGCTGCGCCGACCGACGACCGACGCGGAGCGGCTGGCCGACGCCGCGCGCGACCACGGGGTCGCGCTCGACCGGCCGTTGACGCTGGTGCTGCTGCGGTCGTCGTCGCTGCGTCGTGGGGCCGCGCTGGAGGCGGCGCGTCAGACGCTGGACGACACCCGGACGCTGACCGCCGCGTTCGAGGGCGACCTGGTGACGGTGCTCGAGGCCGGCGAGGGGCCCGACGTCGCGCGCCGGCTCCACCGTGTCGTGCAGGACGTGAGCCCGGACCCCGTCTCCGCGATCGTCTCGCCGGACGTGGAGTCCGCGACCGCGCTCCCCGAGGCCCACCGCCGCGCCGTCCGCTGTGCCCAGCTGCTCGAGGGTCTGGGCCGCGCCGGCGCGCTGGGCGAGGACCGTGACCTGTTCCCGTACGCGGCGCTGCTCGGCGATCACGGCGCGGCCGGCGTCGAGGAGTTCGTCCAGCGGACCGTCGGCCCGCTGCTGCGCCATGACGCAGCCCGTGACGGTGAGCTCGCCCACTCGCTGCTCGTCCACCTGGACCAGGGCCTGCGCACCTCCGCGGCAGCGCAGGCCCTGCACCTGCACCCCAACACGCTCCGCCCGCGCCTCGACCGGATCGGCAAGCTGCTCCCCGGATGGGACGATCCCAGCCGCCGCCTCGAAGTCCACCTGGCGCTGCGGGTGCGGAGCCTGCAGGAGCAGCTGGGCTAGCTCCAGTCGGCCCGCAAGCTGATGCGTGTTGCACCACCGTGAGTGGCATAACACGCATCAACCCCGCGGCCATCTCGAGCTGATGCGGGTTGCGCCACTGTGCGTGGCGTAACCCGCATCAGCTCGGGGTGCCGGGGAGACTCAGACCGGTCCCGGTACGAACGTCGCCGCCTGCCCTACCGGCTGACCGTCGTCGTCGAGCACCGTCCAGATCCGCCCCTCGTTGATCCGAAACCGCCGGCCGGACGACGAGACCCGGACCCCGCTGTACCCGGTCACCAGCCCGACCTCCTCCGCCCCCGCCAGTGCCGCGCTCCGCTCTTGGCGGTCCTCAGGCGCCGCCGTCTGCCGCGTCCGGAACTCCGCGGCCTGTGCGATCGTCAGCTCGAACGCCGACAGCGCCGCCGCGTTCATGTAGACGCAGAGCGGGTCGGCTTGGGTGTCGTGGGCGAGGACAGCGACGGGCGCATCGAACAGCGCGTTGGCCTGTTCCGTTGGATCGTCGCTGGGTAGGTCGACCAGGTTCTCACCGGACCAGTGGCGGTAGCTGCGGACGATCAGCCCCGCCCGCGTGCGTATCTGAGCGTCGGTCCACGGCGGCATCGGAGAAGCGTACGGGCTGTTCACAGCGGCCCATCGCCGCGGCACCCCGAGCTGATGCGGGGTACGCCACACCGGCAGGCCTAACACGCATCAGCCCATCGCCGCGGCGGATCTGATGCGGGGTACGCCACACCGGCAAGCCAAACGCGCATCAGCTCGGGCGGCCCGACACGCATCAATCGCGAACGCCCGCCACTACCGGCACCGGCTCCCGCGGGTGGATCGGCGGGCCGTGCTCGCCGGAGAGCGCCGCACCGGTCCGGCCGTTGCCGACGGCCACGATCTCGCCGACGATCGAGAGCGCGGTCTCGGCGGGCGTGGCACCGCCCAGGTCCAGGCCGCACGGCCCGTGGATCCGGGCGATCCGGTCCTCGGGCACCCCGGCCTCGAGCAGCCGCGGCCGTCGCCGCCGCTGGTTGCTGCGCGACCCCAGCGCCCCGACGTAGAAGGCCGGGGTCTCGAGCGCCGCCTTCAGGGCCGGAACGTCGAACTTCGGGTCGTGCGACAGGACCACGATCGCAGTGCTGCGGTCGGGGGCGATCCGGGCGAGCGCCTCGTGCGGCCAATCGACCACGATCCGCTGCGCCGACGGCACCCGCTCCGCGGTAGCGAACCGCTCGCGGGCGTCCACGACGGTGGTCCGCCAGCCGAGCCGGGCGGCGAGCGCGCAGAGCTGCTCGGCGATGTCGTAGGCGCCGACGACGACCAGCTCGCGGACCGGCCCGACGAGATCCGCGAGCACGCGGACCCCGTGGTGGTCGATCACCAGCGGTCGTCCGGCGTCGATCACCTGCCGAACCCGATCGCGCAGCTCGGCGGGCCCGTCGCCCGTGGCCGGCCCCGCGGGATCGACCGGGACCACCAGCTTGGCACCGGCGGCGTCGCCCTCGACCACGGTGAAGACGACCATCCGGTCACCGTCCGGCACCGACACCAACCGGTCGACCACGGCCGCGCCCGGTGCCTCGACGAAGACCTCGATCTCGCCGCCGCAGGGCAATCCGACGTCGAGCGCCTCGGCGTCGGTGATTCCGTAGCGGACCAGCTGCGGCACCCCGGTCGACAGGACCTCGGTCGCGATCCGGCAGACGTCGGCCTCGACGCAGCCTCCGGACACCGACCCGATCACCGAACCGTTCGCGGCCACGGCCATCGTCGCCCCGATCGGCCGCGGAGCCGAGCGTTGCGTCGAGACGACGGATGCCAGCGCCACGTCGTTCCCCGCGTCGCGCCAGCTCCGGACGGTGGCGGCGATCTCCTGCATGCTGGCGCCTCCTGGCGATGACGACCGGTCGACTAGTCAAACCGAGACTAGCGGGTCCCGCCGGTCTCACCAAGACCGACGCCGACGTATGCTGCAGCGATGCGGCGCAGAGACGAACTCGGGGCGCGGGAGCTCGCCGTCCTCGCGCTCGTCGACGAGGCGCCGTCGCACGGCTACGCGATCGCAGGGCTGCTGGCCCCGGACGGCGATCTCGGGCGGATCTGGTCGGTCCGGCGACCGCTGACGTACCGGATCCTCGACCGGCTCCGTGACGACGGGCTGCTCGAGGACGGCGGCGTCGCGGAGGGCCAGTCCGCCCCCGAGCGCAAGCTGCTGCGGACGACGACTGCGGGCCGAGACCGGGTTGCCCGCTGGCTCGCCACGCCCGAGGAGCGGATCCGCGAGTTCCGCCCCGCGCTGCTGTTCAAGGTCGAGCTGCTGCGCCGGCGCGGCGAGGACCGCCGGCCGCTGCTGGAAGCCCAGCGCAGACTGGTTGCCGCCCGGGACACCGCGACCCTGCCGCCCGAGCCCGCCGTGATCGAGGACTCGGGCGACCTGCTGCACGAGTGGCGCGTGGCCCAGCACGTCGCCGCACTGACCTTCCTCGATCGGCTGCTGGAGGGCTCCGGCGGTGACCGGGCGCGGTAGTCGGCCCACCGAGGCGCCGCGTGTCATCCGGCGCAGACCGGCCCGTCCGCCCGCATCCGGGCCAGGACCCCGCGTAGCCGCTCGCTCTTCTGCGTGAGGAAGGTGTCCGGCTGCTGGTCGGGCATCCGCCGGTTCGCGAGGAACGCGTAGTAGGCGAGCCCGCCGTACCGCGCGTTCGCGGGACAGGACGCGCGCAGCGCTCGCACCGTCCGGTCGACCTCGCCCTCCCGCGCGATCGGGCCGTACCCGGGAGCGGTTCCGGGACGGGTCCACGGGAACCGGTCGTGCGGCGGCACCAGCACCGCCGCCGACTGCGCGACCGTGAGCACGACCGCCGCCACGACCGCGATCCGCGCGGCCCGGACCAGCGGACGCCGATCCGCGCGCCGGCGCCAGGCCACGGCG
>JBQGEK010000281.1:0-20434 GCA_052039575.1 Patulibacter sp.
ACGAAGAACATCGCGATGCGGCCGTGCCTGATCACGCCGGAGACCGTGCCGGCCAAGGGCCAGATGCCGGACTGGGACAGCTGCCCGTTCTTCACGGGCGACATCCAGGCCAACTGAGGCCCGCGCCGTGAACGCCGAAACCAGCGGCCCGGGGGCGACGACGCTCCCGGGCACGGCGAGCGCCGTCGAACCGGTGCTCTCGGTCCGCGACCTCGTCAAGACCTACGACGAGCACCGGGCGCTCGACGGGATGTCCCTGGACGTCCGGCGGGGCGAGATCCACGCGCTGCTCGGCGAGAACGGCGCCGGCAAGTCGACCCTGATCAAGGCGGTGTCGGGCGCGATCCGCTTCGACTCCGGCACGGTCCGGGTCGACGGCCAGGAAGTCCGCCCGGCCGACCCGCAGGCCGGTCGCGACCTGGGGATCGCGGTCGTCCACCAGCACGGCAACCTGGTACCGGCGCTGTCGGTCGCCGAGAACATCATGCTCGGCGAGCGGCTGCCCCGCCGCGGCGGCGTCCTGATCGATCGTCGCCGGCTGCGCCGCGACGCGCTCGAGGTCCTCGATCAGGTCGACCTCGACGTCTCGCCCGACACCCGGGTCGAGGACCTGGCCCCGCACGAGGCCGGGATGGTCCAGGTGGCCAAGGCGCTGCGGACCAAGGCGCAGCTGATCATCCTCGACGAGCCGACCACGGCGTTCACGCCGTCCGAGGTCGAGGTGCTGTTCCGCCGGCTGCGCGGGCTGGCGGCCGAGGGCACCGCCTTCGTCTACGTCTCGCACCGGTTGGCGGAGGTGCTCGAGATCGCCACCCGGATGACGATCATGCGCGACGGCGGGCTCGTCGGCACCTGGGAGCGCCACGAGCTCGACCACGACGGGCTGGTCTCCAAGCTGGTCGGCGACGACGAGATCGCCCAACGCCACGTCGAGTCGGGGCAGGCTCGCGCGGTCCAGCGCGGGGAGCCGATCCTCGAGGTCCGCGGCCTGCGCGGCGCCGGGGTCCGGGGGATCGACCTGACCGTCCACCACCGCGAGGTGCTCGGCATCGCGGGGCTGCCGGGCAACGGCGCCGAGGACGTGATGCGACTGCTCTACGGGATCGACCGGATCGAGTCCGGTGAGGTCCGGCTCGACGGCACCTCGGTGCGGATCGGCGATCCGGCGTCGGCCCGCGACGCCGGCTTCGCGCTGGTGCCGAAGGACCGTCACGCACAGGCGATCCTGCCCGGTCGCGACATCCTCGAGAACAGCACGCTGGCGTCGACCGCCCGCTATCGCCGCGACCCGCTGGTGCGGCTGATGCACCGCGGCCGCGAGCGCTCCGACACCCGGCGGGTGATGGGCGAGCTCTCGGTCAAGGCGACCGGACCGAGCCAGGACATCTCGTTCCTCAGCGGCGGCAACCAGCAGAAGGTCGTGCTCGGCCGCTGGCTGCTGCGCGACTCGCGGATCTTCCTCTTCGACGACCCGTGCGCCGGCGTCGACATCCAGAGCAAGGGCGAGATCTACAGCATCATCACCGACCTCGCCGAGGCCGGAACCGGGGCGGTCGTGACCTCGACCGAGCTCGAGGAGCTCGTGCGGGTCTGTCACCGCGTCGTCGTCCTCTTCGAGGGCACCATCGCCGGCGAGCTCGTCGGCGACCAGATCACCGAACAGCAGATTCTCCGCCTGTCCTTCGGGTCGGCGACCGGAAAGGACCCCCGATGACCACGACCGCTGATCCCGTCCCGGCGCTGACGCCGCGCCGCGACTGGGCGCGCCTGGTGTCCCGCTGGGGCACGATCGCGTCGCTCGTGCTGCTGCTGATCGTCTTCAGCGCGCTCAAGCCCGACGTCTTCGCCACCAGCGGCAACCTGATCGACATCGTCAACCAGGTCGCGATCCTCGGCGTGATCGCGCTCGGACTGACCGTGCCGCTGGTGATGGGCCAGTTCGACCTCTCGATCGTCGGCGTGGCGACGCTCGCCGGCTACGTCGCGAGCAAGCTGCTGGCCGACGGCGGAGCGCTGCTCCCGATCCTGGTGCTGACGCTGGCGATCGCCGCGCTGGTCGGGGTGCTCAATGGCTTCATCGTCGGCTACCTCGGGATCTCGGCCTTCATCGCGACGCTGGCGATGGGCCAGATCCTCAACGGCGTGGTGCTCGGCTACTCGAACAGCGAGACGGTGCTCGACGGGATCCCGCAGGGCTTCCTCGCGCTCGGTCAGGACAAGGTCGGGCCGCTGCCGGTCCCGGTGCTGATCTTGGCGGGCGTCGCCGCGTTGCTCTGGATCTTCCTCGAGCGAACCGAATACGGTCGCCACATGTACGCGATCGGGTCGAACTCCGAGGCCGCACGGCTGTCGGGGATCCGGGTTCGCCGCTACGCGCTGATCGCGCTGGGGATCTCGGCCGTCGCGGCAGCGATCGGCGGCATGGTCGTCGCCGCCAACCTCGGCGTCGGGCGTCCGCAGGGCGTCGGCGAGACCTACCTGCTGGACGGCTTCACCGCGGTCTTCATCGGCGCGGCGACGCTGCGCCCCGGCACCTTCCACATCCTCGGAACGGTGATCGGCGTGCTGCTGATCGGGGTGATCACCAACGGGCTCTCGATCCTCGGGGTGGCCACCTTCTGGCAGCTGATCATCAAGGGCGTGCTGCTGATCGCGGCGATCGTCTTCGCCAGCCTCGCGACGAGGAACCGGCGATGACCGCCCGCCCGCGGGGCGATGACGGCCCGCCCGCGGCCGAGCGAGGCGTGGCGTGCGCCAGGTGATCTACGCCGGGCCGCGGGCGATGGCCGTCGCCGAGCGCGACGCGCCGACGCTCGCGGGGTCGGACGTGCTGCTGCGCGTCGAGGCCTGCGGGGTCTGCGGGTCGGACGTCGCGTCGTACCTGCACGGGCACTACGTCGAGGTCGGCCAGGTGATGGGCCACGAGTCGGTCGGCACCGTGGTCGGGCTCGGTCCCGACGCCGACCACCTGGCCGTCGGCGACCGCACGGTGATCCGGCCGCTGCGCGCCTGCGGCGCGTGCTGGTACTGCCGCCGCGGCGCGAGCCACCTCTGCGGCCGGACCGCGGAGCGCAGCCTCGGCTACGGCGCCGACGGGGCCTACGCCGACCTGCTCGTGATCCGCGACGACGCGGCGGGCGGCCAGGTGGTGCGGATCGACCCGGAGACCCCGCTCGACGACGCGGTCTGGACCGAGCCACTGGCGGTCGCGCTGCACGCGCTGGCGCTGGGAGCGGTGCGGGACGACAGCCGCGTGCTCGTCGTCGGAGCCGGCCCGATCGGGCTCGCGCTGGTGGCCGCCTGCCGGGCGAACGGAGCCTCGGTCGAGGTCGTCGAGCCGCGCGAGCCGCGCCGACGCGCCGCCGCCGAGCAGGGCGCGGACCCGGTCCGTGCCCCCGGCGACGACCCTGGCGGTCCCGTCGACGTCGTGCTCGACGCGTCCGGTCACGCCGGTGCGATCGCGGCGGCGGCCAGGCGGGTCGTACCGGGCGGCCGGGTGGTGCTCGTCGGGCTCGGCGACCAGCCGCTGCCCGACCTCCCCGCCGACGTCGCGGTCCACGGCGCGTTCGCGTTCACCGCCGACGAGTTCGTGCGCGCCGCCCGCCTGATCGATTCCGGCCGCGTGCGCCTCGGATCCGCCGTGTCGCACCGCTTCGGCCTGGCCAACACCGGCCGGGCGATCGCCACCGCCGCCGGGGACGAGCGGGCGATCAAGGTCGTCGTCGTTCCCCACGGACCTCCGGAGGACCCCGCATGAACAGCCCGGTCGCGCTCGACGACGCCACGCTGCTGGCCAATCCGCCCGGGCTACGGCTCGACGGCAAGGTCGCCTGGGTCACCGGCGCCAGCCGCGGGCTCGGTCGCGCGCTGGCCTACGCCCTGGCCGGTGCCGGCGCGGAGCTGCTGCTGATGGCGCGCAGCGAGGAGCCGATGCGCCGGATCGCCGACGAGATCGCGGCCGCCGGCGGCGTCGCGCACGTGGTGGTCGGCTCGGTCGACGACCCGGTCGCCGTGGCCAGCGCAGCCGAGCGGATCGGCGACGCGTGGGGCCGGCTCGACGTGCTGGTCAACAACGCCGGCGTGTCGCCGATGTTCCAGCGCAGCGAGCAGGTCGCGGCGGAGGACTGGCGGACCGTGCTCGACGTCAACCTCTACGGCCCGCTCGCCTGCTGCCAGGCGGCGTTCCCGGCGATGGCGGACGGCGGCTGCGTCGTCAACGTCTCGTCGATCCACGCCGTAGCGGCGCACGAGCGGCTGGTCGCCTACGCCGCGAGCAAGGGCGGGATCGAGATGCTGACCCGCTGCCTGGCCGTCGAGTGGGCGCCGAAGGGGATCCGCGTCAACTCGATCGCGCCCGGCTACCTGGAGACCGACATGACGGTGGCGCTGCGCGAGCATCCGCGCTGGCGGCCGTCGCTGCTGGCGAAGATCCCGATGGGCCGGTTCGGCACGACGGCCGAGATCGCGGCGTCGACGGTCTTCCTCGCCTCGGACGCGGCGAGCTACGTGACCGGCGCGACCCTGTTCGCCGACGGCGGCTGGACCGCCCAGTGACCGCTGTGCGGTGAGCAGCCGCGGGTCAGCCCGCGGCCGGCGCGGGAGGGGCGCCGGGGATGTCGGTCTCGGCGACCGTCAGCCCGCGGATCATCATGTCCCAGAAGCTGAACGCAATGTCGCGGCCGCGCAACGGTCCCGACGAGTCGTACCACTGGTAGGCCCAGTTGCAGGCGCCGAGCAGCGCCAGCGCCGCGAGCTGCGGGTCGATCTCGGACCGGATCGTGCCGGCATCGATCCCGGCCTGGATCACGCCGACCGTGTGCTCGTGGTAGCGCTCGCGCAGCCCCATGATCTCCGCGTGACGGTCGTCGGGCAGCTCGCGATGGTGCTCGAAGAAGACCCGGACGTAGCCGTTGTGGCTGTCGATGATCTCGAGGATGTCGCCCATGATCTCGAGCAGCTGCTGCTCGGGCGACATCGGCAGCGTCTGACGGCGTTCGACGCGCTCCAGCAGCATTCCGATCGTCGCGACGAAGATCCGGTAGAGGATCTCGTCCTTCGACTTGAAGTAGTGGTAGAGCGTCGGCTTGCGGATCCCGACCGCCTCGGCGATGTCCTCCATCGACGTGGAGTGGTAGCCCCGGGCCTCGAACAGCTCGGCGGCGGCCTTGATCACCTCTGCGGCGCGGCCCGTGGGGACGGTGTTGGGGGCGTCGGATGGCCGTGACACGAAGTTCCGAGTCTAGCCGAGCGGGGTGCGGGACCTCGGCGCCCGAACCGCCTACGACCGCACGCCGCGCAGCACCAGTCGTGCGAGCTCCTCGTAGGCCTCGGCGTCGTGCAGCCCGGTCGCGTCGCGGACGCCGCCGGACTGGATCCGCTCCATCGCCGTGACCGCGGTGTCGGCGACGAAGGCGGCGTGGATCTCGCGGAACGCGCCAGACGCAACGCCCTCGTCGAGCAGCTCGCGGACGCGCGCGGCGGCGATCCGGGTGTTCCGGGCGTAGGCCTGGCGCGCGGTCGGGTGCGCCGTCAGGTCGGCGATGAACGTGTCCGACGCCGGCCGCAGCTGATCGGCGACGGCGATGAAGTACGTCTCGAGCTTGGCGGCGGGATCGCCTTCGGCCGCGGTCCGTCGCTCGACCTCGACCGTGGCGCCGCGGAAGAACCGGACCACCGCGTTGCCGATCAGCTGCTCCTTGCTCTCGCCGAGCGTGTAGAGCGTCGTCTTCGAGCAGCGCAGCCGTTCCGCGAGCTGGCCGAGCGTGAAGCCACGGAAGCCCTCGGCCAGGAACAGCGCGACGAGCTGGTCCGCGAGCTGCTCGTGGCGGGCGTTGGACGGGGCGGGCACGGGCTGGAGCTTAGTCAGGGCCCCGAATCGCCGCCCGTCTGGTCCGCGCCTGCTGCTCAGGCCGTCGCCACCGGCTCCTCGGCGGTCAGCTGCGCGGCGATCGACCCGCCGTCGAGCCAGACGTTCTCGCGACTGATCCGACCGTCGCGGAACTCCCAGACGTGGAGGATGCGGAAGCGGACGAAGCGTCCCTGGCCGGGGATTCCGATGAACTCACCGGGGACGGTGCCGGTGAACTCGTGCTCGATCACGGCGAAGTCGTCGCCGTAGTAGGCGTGCTTGACCTCCATCTGCTCGGTCTTCACGTTGGAGGTCAGGTAGTCGTAGAACTCCTGTGCGGCGGCCGGTCCGTGGAGTGGTCCGTGAGGTGCGCCGACGACGTCGTGGACCACGTCGTCCGTGTACATCGCGACGGCTCCGGCGGTGTCGCCGGCGGCCTCGGCGGCGATGTGCTCGTCGATCAGGCGGTTGATCTCGTCTTTGGTCATGGTGCTCCAGCGGGTCGTGAGGATTTGGTACGGAAACCGTACTGATATAGTACGCATGACGTACGAAAATGCCAGCCGACGACTCCTCAACCGAACCTCCGGCCTTGGGCGGACTGCTGCGTCTCGTTCACCGCGCGCACCTCGGACGCATCTACCAGCGGCTCGGTGCTGCGGGCTTCACCGACGTCTCGCGTGCGCAGTTCAAGCTGATCCGCTGGCCGGGCATGGACGGATTGCGGCCGGGGGAGCTGGCGCTGCGCGCCGGGCTCAGCAAGCAGGCGGTCAACGACCTGCTCGGTGAGCTGGAGCGCAACGGCTACGTCGAGCGGCACCGCGACCCCCACGACGCGCGAGCGCGGATCCTCCGCCTGACCGATCGCGGACAGCAGCTCGAGCACGCCACGCTGACGATCTCGCGCGAGTTGGAAGCGGCCTGGGCGACGAGCGTCGGCGAGCAGCGCTTCCGGGACCTCCGCGCCACGCTGGTGGAGATGGCGGAGCGCGGCTTGCCGGCCGAGGAGGCGCCCGGTCGCGATGCTGCTCCGGAGAAGTAGTCAGCAGCTACCACGCACCAGACGCACGTCGTAGACGAGCTTCTGGATGCCGTTGGCGTACGCCTCGCTCTCGACTAGCGTCAGCATCTGCTTGTCCTTGTCGGTGTCGCTGAACAGGCGCTTGCCGGCACCGAGCAGCAGCGGGAAGACCAGCAGGTGGTAGCGGTCGATCAGGCCGGCGTCGGAGAGGCTGCGGTGGAGGGTCGCGCTGCCGTGGATCGAGATCGGGCCGCCGTCGGTCTGCTTCAGCGCCGCGACCTCGTCGAGCGTGCGCAGGATCGTGGTCTCGCCCCAGCCGTCGACCAGGTCGCCGTCCTCCAGCGTCGTCGACACGACGTACTTCGGCATCGCGTTGTAGCGCGGGAACTCCTCGGTCATCGACGGCCAGACGGCCGAGAACGCCTGGTAGCTGACGCGGCCGAGCAGCATCGCACTCGCCTGCTCCTGCTCGCTGGCCTTGAGCGCGTAGGCCTCGGGGACGAACTCCAGGTCCTGGAAGGTCCAGCCGCTGCTGCGGTGGCCCGGCTCGCCGCCAGGCGCTTCGACCACGCCGTCGAGGGACATGAATGCGGTGGCGATCAGGGTGCGCATGGTCTGGATGCTCCGGGGTCGGATGGCCGATCCGGGTCCGCGGGCATCGGCGGACTCCGGTGTCGTGAGGAAGGACGGCGGGCCGCGACCGAACTCATCGTTCGATTCGGGGCCGCTCGGATCACGGGCCGAGCAGGGCCAGCGGGACCACGGCGACGCCGTCATCCTGGCGGTAGGCGTCGGGTCCGGTGGTGATCACGACTCGGTCGAGGACCTGATCGCCCAACTCATCCTGGAGCCAGTGCAGATGGCGGAGGTCGTCGGACGACACGGTGCGCGCGAGCTTGACCTCGATCGCAAGCACCCGACCGTCGGCACGCTCCACGATCAGGTCCACCTCTCGTCGCCCGCGCTGCGTCCGGAGATGTCCCACTCGCGCCTCGGCGTTGGCAGCGTAGGTCCGCACGGAAAGCGTGACGAGGCTCTCGAACAGCGCGCCGAGCAGCGTTCCGTCGCGCGGTACGGCGGGTCCGGGACTCTCGCCGTCGAGCAGGGTCGACGCCTGGACGCCGAGGAGCCCAGCGGCGAGCGCAGGGTCGGCCAGCTGGTGCTTCGGCGCGGCAGCCAGCTCTCGCAGTCGGTTGTTGCTGGGGAGCCACGCCGGGACGTCGTCGAGCACCCAGAGTCGGTTCAGCGCATCGCGATACGCGGCGGTTGAGCTACGAGAGGGCTTGTCGGCTTCGCCCGCGCTGGCCGCATCCCGCACCGTCTCGAAGCTGGCGGTGGTGGAGGATGCCGCGGCGTAGGCGGCCATCCAGCGTCGCAGAGCCGCTGGATTGCGGATCGTGACCCCGGCCTCGTCCCGAACGTCGCGGTCGACGATTCGATCGACGTAGCCCTGCACTGTCGCGCGGTGCGCGCGGCCCGTCAGCGTCCGCGCTCCCGGCAACCCGGAACGCAGGATCTCGTCGGCGTAGTCCTCGAGCGCCACGGTGGTTGATCCGTGCACCGGCGATCCGGCGCCGGTGAGCAACATCGACAGGCTCACCGTTCCCGCCGTTCGACGTTCGCCGAAGGTCAGTGGCCGCATGCGGACCGTGATGATCCGGCCAGCGCCTGAGTGGGTTGGAGGGGGGTCGGGTAGCGCCGACCCGGTCAGGATGAAGCTTCCCGGCGGGGCGCCGTCGTCGACGGCACGTCGGACGAGATCCCAGACCTGGGGAATCTGCTGCCACTCGTCGATGAGCACGGGTCGCGGGCCGTCCAGGAGGCGCCTGGGGTCGCCGGCTGCCACCGCGTGCTGGGCGGGGTCATCAAGACGATGTACGGTGGCGGCGCGTTCGAGAGCGGTCCGGGTCTTCCCCACGCCCTTGGGGCCTTCCAGGGCGACCGCAGCGAGCTGCGGGAGGAGTTCATCGAGTTCGTGGTCGACGACTCGACGTCGGTATGGGACGGGCGCTGGCACTGCCTGTGGAGGCTAGCATCAGAAGGGCTTTTTAGCAGGGAAAAGAGCAGAAACGGCAGTCCCAAACGTACAGAAACGGCAGCGCGAAACGGGCAGGAACGGCAGTTCGCAGCCCGCGTGGGCGCCCGCTCAGAGCAGCCCGAGGTCGCTGAGCTTGTAGACCGCTTCGACGCGGTTGCGGGCCCCCAGCTTGGCCAGCGCGCTCTGCAGGTACGACTTGACCGTGGTCGGCGCCAGGTAGATCTCGGCGGCGATCTCGGCGTTGTTCCAGCCGCGGGCGGCGCGGCGCAGGATCTCGTGCTCGCGAGCGGTCAGGGCCGCGCAGTGCAGCTTGTCGGCGGCGTCGCGCAGTGCCTGCTGGGTCGGCGGCGGCGGGACGATCTCGCCCGCCGCGACCCGGGCGATCGTGGTCGTCAACTGGTCGGGGGCGGCGTTCTTGCTGACGAAGCCCTCGATCGCGAGCGCCTCGACCTGGTCGCGCAGCGTCGGCGAGAGCTGCGCCGCGAACGCGACCATCCGGGTGTTCGGGGAGCAGGCCCGGAACCGCTCGACGAGCTCCTCGAGCAGCATGTCCGGCAGGCAGGGCTCGAACAGGGCGATCTCCGGGCGGACCTCGCGGGCCAGGTCGATCCCGGCCCCGCCGGTCGACGCGTCGAGGATCCGGAACGGCCGGTCGCCCCCGTCGAGGAACAGTCGGACGCCCTGCTGGACGACCGGATGATGGTCCACCACGAGGACCGTCAGGCGGCGCGTCGGGTGCGTCGTCGCCTGCGCTCGCTGCTCGGTCGGTCCGGCCTCCGCGACCTGCGATCCGGGCCGGGTCAAAACGTCCACCATGCCGTGCTCCTCTCCCTCGACTTCCTGCGGCGTGTTCAACAGTACTGCACATTGAGCACGAATGGGGAGAAGGTGTGCGTGGCACTGCACAGTGTCGTGCGGGCTCGCACACCGAACAACCGTCGTGAAGGGGCTATATCGGCGTGCGAGCAGCGTAGCCCGACTGCCCGCCAGATGTAAAGCCTGAATCGACAGCGGGGCTCAGAGGGCCAGCAGCAGCGGCCGCTCGAGCAGTCCCCGGATCTCGGCCATGAAGGCCGCCGCGTCCGCGCCGTAGAGGATCCGGTGGTCGCAGGTCAGCGTCATCGTCATCAGCGAGCGAGGGACGAACGCGTCGTCGCGCCAGACCGGCCGAGTCGTCATCTGGCCGACGGCGAGGATCGCCGCCTGCGGCGCGTTGAGCACGGCGGTGAACTCGCGGATGCCGAACATCCCCAGGTTCGACACGGTGAACGTGCCGGACGAGAGGTCCTGGGGAGCGATCGCCCCGTCACGGGCCTCACCCGCCAGCCGCCGGGTGTCGGCGGCGAGCGCCCCGAGCGTCTTGCGGTCGGCGTCTAACACCGTCGGCACCAGCAGCGACTCCGCCGCGGCCACCGCGACCCCGACGTTGACTCGCGAGTAGCGCTCGAACGCGTCGTCGACGAATGCCCCGTTGGCGTGCGGATGGCGCGCGAGCGCCAGCGCTGCGGCGCGGACCACGAAGTCGTTGTAGGACGGCACGGGCTCGCCGTCGTCGAGCGCGTCCTTCAGCTGCGCGCGGACGTGGACCGCCTCGGTCATGTCGACGTCGACGGTGAGGAAGAACTCCGGCGCTTCGGTCTTGGCCTGGACCATCCGCTCGGCGACGATCCGCTCGATCCGGGTCAGATCGCGCCGCTCGGTCGTTCCCCGTCCCTCGCCCCGGGCCGGGGGCGCGGCGGGCGACGACGCCGGCGGAGCGTCGGTGAACGCCTCGATGTCGGCCTTGAGGATCCGTCCGCGCGGCCCGCTGCCGGCGACGGCGCCCAGGTCGACGCCGTGGCGGCGGGCCATCCGCCGCGCCACGGGGCTCGCCTTGACCGCTCCGTCGGCGGTCGTCGTGGCGGCGGCGTCACGGGCTGCCGTGTCGCGGGAGCCCGCCGGCGCGGCGGCGGGTGCTCGCTCGCCTGATGCGGTCCCCGCCGCAACGGATGACTCGTCCGCGTCATCTGCAGCAGCAGGAGCCGAAGCGTCGTCGCCGGCCGGCGCTGCACCGCCCGAGCTCGCGGCATCGCCGATCGTGGCGATCGTCTCGCCGACCGTCGCCACGCCGCCTTCGGGCACCACGATCCGCAACGTCCCGCCGGTCTCGGCCTGGCAGCTCATCGTCGCCTTGTCGGTCTCGATCTCGACGAGATCGTCGCCGGGCTCGACCTCGTCGCCGTCCTCCTTGAGCCACGCGACGATCGTTCCGTCCTCCATGGTGTCCGAGAGGCGGGGCATGGCGAAATCAGGCACGGGCACTCCAGATCCTTCGGGTCACGAGGGGTTGAGCTTTGCGAGGGGCCAGGGGGTGGAACAACCTCCGTTCGGACGGTTCGCCGGACCCGGAACGGCGATTAGCGTCGTCTCCGCCGGCGGGATCCCATCCGCGGATCGGCCCCATTCGAGGGTTCGGACGACGTCGGCGCTCAGAGGAGACATGCAGCGTGAGACGCGACGTGGAGTTCACCAGCGGTGAGGACACGGTCCGGGGGTGGCTCTACACCCCGGACGACGGAGCAGGCCCCTACCCGGCGATCGTGATGGCCGGCGGCTGGTGCTACGTGAAGGAGCTCGTCCAGCCGTACTACGCCGAGATGTTCGCCAAGGCGGGCTTCGCGGCACTGCTCTTCGACTACCGGAACTTCGGGTCCAGTGACGGCGCCCGCCGCCAGCACATCGACCCGAACTGGCAGATCGAGGACTACAAGAACGGGATCTCGTTCCTCGAGACGCTCGACGAGGTCGACAGCGACCGGATCGGCGCCTGGGGGCTGTCGTACAGCGGCGGCCATGTGCTGATCGTCGGTGCGACCGACCCGCGGGTGAAGTGCATCGCGTCGCAGATCCCGGTGATCGACGGCTACCGCAACATGCGCCGCGTGCACGGGACGATCGGGTTCCGCGCCTTCGAGCAGACCCTGCTCGACGACCGCCGCCGCCGGTTCGCCACCGGCGAGGACGGGATGATCCCGCACGCCGCCGCGGACCCGACGACCGAGGTCTCGTCGTGGCCGTTCGCCGAGACCTACGAGACGTTCAAGGAGCTCAAGAAGACGGACGCCCCGGCGTACCAGAACGCCAGCACGATCGAGTCCGCCGAGCTGCTGATGAGCTACAGCGTCGACCCGTTCCTGCCGCGCCTGCTCGACACGCCGACGCTGGTGGTCGCGGCCGAGGGCGACGACCTGACGCTGTGGGACCTGGAGATCGAGGCCTACAACCGGATCCCGACCCCGAAGAAGCAGCTCGTCGTGATCGGCGAGTCGACCCACATGACGCTCTACAGCGACCAGTCGCTGCTGGGACGGGCCGCCGAGGCCGCCACCGACTGGTTCGTCGAGCACCTGCAGGCGCCCGTCGCGGCGTCGGTGGCCTAGTCGATGAGCGCGGCGCGGACCACCGCTGCGGCCGGACCGCGCCGCACCGAACGGGCGGGGACGGCGGACTACGTCGCCGCCGGTCACTGGCGTGGCGAGACGGTCGACGCCGCGCTGCGCCGCGCAGCCGGCGCCGACCCGCGTCGGCTGGCGCTGGTCGACGGCCGGCAGCGGCTCGACTACGGAGAGCTCGATGCGCTGGTCGACCGCGCGGCGGGAATGCTCCACGGGCTCGGCGTCGGCCGGGGCGACGTGGTCTCGTTCCAGCTGCCCAACCGCGCCGAGGCCGCGATCCTCTACCACGCGACCGCCCGGATCGGCGCGATCTGCAACCCGATCGTGCCGATCTACCGCGCCCGCGAGCTGCGGTTCATCCTGCGCCAGGCCCGCTCGCGCGTGCTCGTGATCCCGGACCTGTTCCGCGGCTGCGACCACCGCGATCTGGTGGCGGGCCTGCGTGCCGAGCTGCCGGATCTGGAGCACGTGATCGTCACGGGCGAGCCCGGCCCCGGAACGGTCAGCTGGGACGACGCGCTCGCCACCGATCGGCGGGCACCCGACGTCGAGCGCGGCGGGGACGAGCTGGCGCTGCTGCTCTACACGTCCGGCACCGAGGCCAACCCGAAGGGCGTGCTGCACAGCCACGACAGCCTGGTCTACGAGTGCCGCAGCATCGCCGAGCTGTTCGCCGTCGACGGCGACGACGTGGTGCTGATGCCGTCGCCGGTGACCCACATCACCGGGTTGCTCTACGGCCTCCAGCTGCCGTTCATGGTCGGCGCGCCGTCGGTCCTGCTCGACGTCTGGAGCGTCCCCGCGGCGCTCGACCTGATCGAGCGCGAGCGCTGCAGCTTCACCGTCGGCGCCACCCCGTTCCTGCACGGGCTGGTCCACGCCGACGACCTGGCCGACCGTGACGTCTCGAGCATGCGGATCTTCGCCTGCGGCGGCGCCGACATCCCGCCCGCGCTGATCCGCGACGCGGCCGAGCGGACCGCGATGCGCGCGACCCGGGTCTACGGATCGACCGAGTGCCCGACCGCCACCGGGACCGCGCCCGACGCGCCGATCGAGCGCCACGCCGAGACGGACGGCGCACCGATCGGGCCGTCCGAGATCCGGCTGACCGACGACGACGACCGTCCGTGGTCCGGACCCGGACCGGGCAACCTGCAGGTCCGCGGCCCCGACCTGTTCGCCGGCTACCTCGACCCGGCGCTCGACGCCGCCGCGTTCACCGCCGACGGCTGGTTCCGCACCGGCGACCTGGCGACGATCGACGACGACGGGGCGCTGCGAGTCGCCGGCCGCACCAAGGACATCATCGTCCGCGGCGGCGAGAACCTCAGCGCCAAGGAGATCGAGGACCTGCTGAGCGAGCACCCCTCGATCGACGAGGTCGCCGTCGTCGGCTATCCCGACCCGGTGCTCGGCGAGCGCGCCTGCGCGTTCGTCGTCGGTGCCGACGGCCTCGACCTGATCGACCTGACGGGCTTCCTGCGGTCCCGCGGGGTCGCCAACCAGAAGCTGCCCGAGCGGCTGCGGGTCCGCCCGTCCCTGCCGAAGACCGCCAGCGGCAAGGTCCAGAAGTTCCGCCTGCGCGACGAGCTGCGTCGCGAGCCCCCCGAAGACACGAGGTCCGCATGAGTCCGGAGAACCACGACGACCTGCTCGCGGATCTGCGCACGATGGCGCGGATCCGGGCGTTCGAGGAGCGCGTCTCGCGACGCTTCCGCGAGGGCGAGATCCCCGGGTTCGTGCACGTCTCGATCGGCCAGGAAGCGGTCGCGGCCGGGGTCTGCGCGCACCTCGGCCCGGACGACAAGATCACGACCACGCACCGCGGCCACGGCCACTGCCTGGCCAAGGGCGCCGACGCCGACGCGATGATGGCCGAGCTGTTCGGCCGCGAGACCGGGACCTGTCGCGGACGCGGCGGATCGATGCACATCGCCGACCCGCGGCTGGGAATCCTCGGCGCCAACGGGATCGTCGCGGCCGGCCTGCCGCTCGCGGTCGGCGCCGGACTGGCGGCGAAGCGGCGCGGGACGGACGAGGTGGCGATCGCGTTCGCGGGGGAGGGCACCGTCCACTCCGGCGCGTTCCACGAGGCGGTCACGCTCGCGGTGCTCTGGGACCTGCCGGTGATCGTGGTGATCGAGAACAACCGCTTCGCGGAGTTCACCGACACCGAGGCGATGTGGCGCGGCAGCTCGCTGGTCGACCGCGCGCTCGGCTACGGGATGCGCCACGCCGAGCGGATCGACGGCAACGACGTCGAGGCGGTCCGATCGTCCGCCGGAGCGGCGGTCGCGGCCTGCCGCGCCGGCGACGGTCCGGTGTTGATCGAGGCGATGACCTACCGGATCCACGGGCACTACGAGGGCGACGCCGTGCCGTACCGCGACGAGCAGGAGTTCGCGGAGTGGCAGGAGCGCGACCCGATCGTCCGGGCTCGCCGGACGCTGGAGTCCGCCGGCCACGACGACGCGGCCCAGCGGATCGTCGATGAGGCCGCCGCCGAGATGGACGCCGCGGTCGAGCACGGCCTGGCGGCCCCCTACCCCGACCCCGCGACCGTCCTGGAGGACGTGCATGCCTGACGCAACGGCCAAGGCCCCGAAGTACATCGCTGGCGTTCGCTCGGCGTTGACGGCGGAGATGGAAGCGGACGAGTCGGTCGTGCTGATCGGGATCGACGTCGGGGCCGGCGGCGGCGTGTTCGGCGCCACCCGCGGGCTCCACGAGCGGTTCGGGCCCGAGCGGGTGCTCGACACCCCGATCGCCGAGGCGGGGGTCGTCGGTGCGGCCGTCGGCGCGGCGATGGCGGGCCTGCGTCCGGTCGTCGAGATCATGTACATGGACTTCGTCAGCGTCTGCCTCGACCCGATCGTCAACCAGGCGGCGAAGCTGCGGTACATGACCGGCGGCGGGGTCACGATCCCGATCGTCTTCCGCACCCAGACCGGCGGCGGACGCAGCAGCGGAGCGCAGCACTCGCAGAGCCTCGAGGGGGTGTTCGCGCACATCCCGGGGCTGAAGGTCTTCGTGCCGTCCGATCCGCGTGACGTCGACGACCTGCTGCGCGCCGCGATCCGCGACGACGGGCCGGTGCTGTTCGTCGAGAACCGGCGGCTCTACAACCGTCGACCGGACGCCGGCCCGTGGGAGCCGCTGCCCCCGGGCAAGGCGCGGGTCGTGCGACCGGGCGACGACGTCACCGTGATCAGCTGGGGGCGGATGGTCGGCGAGGTGGCCGCGGCCTGCGACGACGGGCTCGCTGACGTCTCGGTCGAGCTGATCGATCTTCGGACGCTCGCGCCGCTCGACATGGAGACGCTGATCGCCAGCGTGCGGCGGACCGGGCGGGCGCTGATCGTCCACGAGGCGGTGAGCGACTTCGGCCCCGGCGCCGAGATCGCGATGCGACTGACCGAGCAGCTGCTCTACGACGTCGAGGGCCCGATCCGACGACTCGGGGCGGTCGCCGCTCCGGTGCCGTACAGCCCACCGCTGGAAGCCGCCGCGCTGCCTGACGCGTCGACCGTGACCGATGCGGTCCGGTCGCTGCTCGACGCGTGAGCGGACGTCGGCGCTCACCACCTCCGTTCGGCGGTGGCGGTCGCCCGTGCGGCCGACCTAGGGTCGGCCCATGACCGACGACGCAGAACGCAAGCAGCGGTTCGCAGGGCAGGTGGCGATCGTCACCGGCGCCGGATCGGGGATGGGCGCGGCGATGGCGCTGCGCTTCGCGGAGGAGGGCGCCGAGGTGGTCGGACTGGACGTCGACGGCGACGCGCTCGCGTCGGTCGCGTCGGCCGCTCCCGACCGGATCCGACCCGAGGTGGTCGACGTCTCCGACCCGGACGCGGTCGAGCGGCTCGTCACGGCGACCGCCGCCCGCGGCCGGATCGACGTGCTCTGCAACAACGCCGGCGTGCTCGACGACTACGCGCCGGCCCACGAGACGTCATGGGAGCGCTGGCGGCAGATCCTCGGCGTCAATCTGGACGGGCCGTTCCTGCTGTCGCGGGCCGTCGCTCCGGTGATGGTCGAGCAGGGCAAGGGGGCGATCGTCAACACCTGCTCGATCGCCGCCTACGTCGCCGGGGGCGGAGGTGCGGCCTACACCAGCTCCAAGCACGCGCTGCTCGGCCTGACCCGGCAGCTGGCCTTCGACTACGGACCGCACGGGGTGCGGGTCAACGCCGTCTGCCCGGGAGCGGTCGCGACCGGCATGACGACCGAGCTGCGGACCCCGGACCAGGCCAACGCGCACGTCGACCGGGCGATCGGCGCGACCCCCGCGGGACGTTGGGGCGACCCCGAGGAGATCGCCGCCGTGGCGCTCTTCCTGGCGAGCGACGAGGCGTCGTTCGTCCACGGCACCCCGGTGCTCGTCGACGGCGGGTGGACCCTGTCCTGACCGCCCCGATCGCCGTCCGGACGGGCCCGCGAGACAACCTCCGTTCGGAGGGTGCCGCGGCCCACGACGCGATCTAGCCTGCTCGCACGATCTTCCGCCGCCGTGCCAGCGCGGCGGAGACGTACCGCCCCGTACGACGGAGCCCACGCGATGAACGACTCGACCACACCCACCGCATCGCCGTCCCGAGACCGCCGGTTCGCCGTCGCCCGGCCCGCCTGGATGGCGATCGCCATCGCGACGGCCGGCATCTTCCTGGTCAGCCTGGTGTTCCAGCCGGACAGCGTCCGCGGCAGCGTGCTCGCGGGAATGCTGCCGTTCGCGGCGGTGCTCGCGATCGCGGCGATGGGGCAGACCCTGGTGATCCAGCAGCGCGGCATCGACCTCTCGGTGCCCGGGATCATGTCACTGACGGTGGTACTGGTCACCAACGGCCCGAACGGCGACGACGGCAAGCTGCTCGGGGCGATCCTCCTGGCGCTCGGCGTCGCGGCGGCGGTCGGTCTGCTCTCCGGACTGCTGATCACCCGGCTCGGGATCACGCCGATCGTCACGACGCTCGGCATGAACGCCCTGCTGCTCGGGGTGATCATGCAGATCACCCAGGGCTCGCCGACGACCACCACCAGCGCCCTCCAGAGCTTCGCCAACGGGCACGTGCTCGGGATCCCGACCACGATCGTGATCGCCGTTCTGGTGATGCTGGCGGTCGGCTTCCTGATCAAGCGGACGCCGATCGGCCGGCGCTACGAAGCGGTCGGGGCGTCGGCGACGACCGCTCGCGCGGCGGGCATCGAGCCGCGCCGGCTGCAGGTCGCCGCGTACGTCGGGGCCGCGCTGCTCTACGCCGGCGCCGCGATCCTGCTGGCCGGGATCGTGACGCGCCCGAGCATCACCTCCGGCGACGTGTACCTGCTGCCGACCGTCGCGGCCGTCGTGCTCGGCGGGACGTCGCTGCTCGGCGGCGTCGGCAACGTCACCGCGACGGCGATCGCCGCGCTGTTCCTGACCCAGCTCGACCAGTTCGTGCTCGCCACCGGCGCGACCAGTGCGGTCCAGAACCTGGTCCAGGCCGTTGCTCTCGCGGTCGGCCTCGGCATCTACAGCGTCGATTGGTCGGCGGTGCGTCGCCGGCTTGGCAGATCCGACGACCGGGCGTCCCCCGCGCCCGGCTGACGTTGCGCCCGGTCCGCCACGACCGGGCGCCTTCCCACACGACCCCAGCAGGACCCGCTCGACGAGGGCCACCGGCACCCCGTGCCCGAGCGGCCACCCACCAACGAGGGAGAGAACCATGGATACACCGCTTCGACCCTGGCGCCGCTTCGCAGTGGCCGCCACCGCCGCGATCGCGGCGACCGCGCTCGCCGCGTGCGGCGGCGACGACGAGGACAACGGCAGCACCTCCGCGGCCGCCGACAACGGAGACGTACCCGCCTGGTGCGGTACCAAGGACGTCACGGTCTCGCTCTCGGACGGCAACGGTGCCGACACCTGGCGCCGGATCACGCGCCGGATCGCCGAGCTCGAGGCCGCCAAGTGCCCGAACGTCTCCGAGCTCGTCTACACCGACGGTCAGGGGAACACCCAGAAGGCGATCTCCGACATCCAGGGCCTGGTCGCCCAGGGCGTCAACGCGATGGTGGTCTTCCCGGATGCCGGCAAGGCGCTGCTCCCGGCGATGCGCAGCGCGGTCCAGGCCGGCGCGACCGTCGTGCCGTACCGCTCGCCGCCGGGTGGTGAGGAGGGCACCGACTACTCGGCCTACGTCGGCACCGACTCCGATCAGTACGGCGTGCTGTGGGGCGAGTGGCTGACCAAGCTGCTGCCCGACGGCGGCAAGATCCTCTCCCTCGGCGGCCCGGCCGGCGTCCAGCAGAGCCTCGACCGGCTCTCCGGGCTCAAGCAGGTGCTCGACGAGGCCGGAGGCTTCGAGCTGATCGGCCAGCAGCCGTTCAACGTGACCGACTGGGATCCGGCCAAGACGCAGCAGGTCGTGACCGCGGCGCTCGCCCGCTACCCGGAGATCGACGCGATCGCGGCCGATTACGGCGCCGCGATGGTCAGTGCGCTGCCCGCGTTCAAGCAGGCCGGCCGCAAGATCCCGCCGATCGCGACCGAGGACTCCAACCAGCTCGCCTGCGAGTGGGAGAAGCTGAAGCCGGACAACCCGGACTTCGAGCTCTACACCAACTCGTCGCAGAACTGGATGGTCAAGACCGCGATCCAGGCGGCGGTGGCGCAGGCCGCGGACGGCACCATGCCGGACCCGCTGAACGTCAAGAACGAGACCGCCGAGGACTCGGTGTCCGGCGAGCCGAAGCAGCCGGAGTGCAACACGTCGTTGCCCGATGACGCGATCCTCTCGGCCGGCCTGGACGAAGCCGAGCTGACGGCGATCTTCAAGTAGCCCTGAGTCGAATGACGGGGTGGCCGCGGCCACCCCGTCGCGCCGAGGAGACCACGTGAGCAATCGAACCACTACGTCGGGAACGGTCGACCGACCCGACGCCCCCGCTCGGACCGCGGCGCTGCGGATCCGATCGGTCAGCAAGCGCTTCGGCGCCGTCCAGGCGATCGGCGACGTCTCGCTCGAGGTCGCCCCGGGCGAGGTCCACGCCCTGCTCGGCGAGAACGGGGCCGGGAAGTCGACGTTGATGAACGT
Source organism: Patulibacter sp. (assembly GCA_052039575.1). Taxonomy (GTDB): domain Bacteria; phylum Actinomycetota; class Thermoleophilia; order Solirubrobacterales; family Solirubrobacteraceae; genus Patulibacter. The sequence continues at coordinate 19,418 of JBQGEK010000281.1, forward strand.
CGCGGCCGGTTCGATCACTCCGGACGAGGGCACGATCGAGGTCGACGGCGCGCCGCTCGATCTCGGGTCGCCGGTCGCGTCGCAGGACTCCGGCCTGGCGATCGTGCGACAGCACCCGGCCCTGATGCCGGACCTGACCGTCGCCGAGAACATGGCCGTCGCCCTGCCGGACCGGCTCGGCGGCGGAAGTCGTCGCGCCCGCGAGCGGATGCGGACGTACCTGGAACGCGCGGGCAGCGTCGCGGATCTCGACGAGCGCGTCGAGCATCTCAACGTCGCCCAGCGCCAGCTGGTCGAGCTCGCCAAGGGCCTGGCGCTCGAACCGAAGGTCCTGGTGCTCGACGAGCCGACCGCGCCGCTCGGCCGCGACGCCGCCGAGCGGCTGCTCGAGCTGGTCCGCGAGATCGCCGCCCAGGGCACGGCTATCGTCTACATCTCCCACCGTCTTCCGGAAGTCCGCGCGATCGCCGACTCTGCGACCGTGATGCGCGACGGGCGCGTCCGGGGCGGCGGCCCGATGGCCGAGCTCAGCGACGACCGGATCCTCGAACTGATCGTCGGTCGCTCGATCGACGCCACCTTCCCCGACAAGCGCCCGGCGGACGCCACCGGCGACCCGGTGCTCGCGATCGAAGGTCTGTCCGGCGACGCGTTCAGCGACGTCGCGCTGAGCATCGCCCCCGGCGAGATCGTCGGGCTCGCCGGGATCGCGGGCAACGGCCAGACCGAGGTCCTGCGCGCGCTCGCCGGACTCGAACGCGCCGACGGCGTCGTTCGCCTGCACGGTGAGGCGCTGCGGCTCGGCAGCGAGCGGCGCTCGCGCGCGGCCGGGATCGCCTACCTGCCCTCGGACCGGCACAACGAGGGGCTGATGCTCAACCTCTCGGTCCGCGAGAACGCGAGCCTCTCGTCGCTCGGTCGCTACGCCCGTGGCGGGATCATGCGCCGGGGCCTCGAACGCGACGCGGTCGCCGCGCAGCGCGACGAGCTGAACATCCGGGCGGCATCGCTCGAGAC
>JBQGEK010000282.1:0-6440 GCA_052039575.1 Patulibacter sp.
CCCCGGGTCGGCCGCCGTCGTAGAACGGTCACCACCGCGCGGGGCCGCCGCGGCGACGCTACCGGCGGACCCTGCGGGCTGCTGACTCGCCGCTGCGGCCGCCGGCTCGCTCGGACCGCTCGCCCGAGCCTCCGCGGCCGGAGCGGCCGCGGACACCACGTCGCCGGCGCCCCCGAGCCGGGCCAGCACGGTGCCGATCGCGACCGTGTCGCCGGCCGGGACCACCAGCTCGGTCAGCACGCCCGCGTCGGTGGCCTCGATCTCCGAGTCGACCTTGTCCGTCGAGACCGAGCAGACCGGCTCGCCGACCTCGATCTCGTCGCCGACGGCCTTCAGCCACTCGACGACGGTCACCTCCTCGACCGCGGCGCCGAGGTACGGGACGACCAGCTCCGTCATCGCCGCCCGCCCGGCCCGGCTCCGACCGACGGCGTGCCCGCCGTCGACGTGCGGCGATCTCGCCGCCCGCTCGATTCCCGTCCGTCTGTGGTCATGCCGTTGCCCCTGCCGGTTCGTTGTACGACGCGTCGCATACCGTCCGACTGAACAGTACAAAAAAACCAGGAGCAAGACAACAAACCCGCCTGTAGGGCGGGTTTGTTGCTGCTGTACTGACTAGTCAGTCAGTTATCGAGGAACTTCGCCGTAGAGCAGCGTGCGCGAGAAGTGCGCCGCGATCTCGTCGGGCGTGCGCTGCGAGGACGGCCCGAACCAGTGGATCGAGTAGTTGATCATCCCGAGGAACGCGAGCATCGTCAGCTCGGGATCGGTCGTGGTCAGGGCGCCCTCGTCGACGCCCCGCTGGAGGATCCGCTCGATGACCTCCTCGAACGCCGCCCGCCGCTGCCGGACGACGTTGCCCTCGGGCCGCGAGCGGATCGCCCGCCACTCGTAGATGAACACCGTCGCCTCCGCGCGGTACTCGTCCATCACCCGCATCAGCGCCTTCGCGAGCTCCTCGATCGCCCAGACCACGGACGGCGCTTCGCGCTCTATCCGCTCGGCCTCGAGCAGCAGCGGGCCGATGAACCGCTCGTGCATGTCGGCCAGCAGCTCCTGCTTGCTGCCGATGTAGTGGTACAGGCCGCCCCGTTGCAGGCCGGTGACCTCGCTGAGGTCGTCGATCGTGGTCGCGTGGTAGCCACGCTGGGCGAAGACCTCGGCGCACTGGGCCACGACCTCGGCCCGGCGCCGCTCGTACTTCGTCGTCGGCTGCCGCGCGGCGCCGCGCGGCGCCGACGGCGAATCCCCCGCAGGACCGCGCAGCGTTGCTGAGACTCGCGGCGGGGCGGGGGGCTCCGGCGGTCGCGCCCCCGGAGCCCCCGGCCCTACGCCGCCCCACGCTCGCCCGCCGACGCCCCGGACCGCCGACGCCGCAGCCACACGGGCAGCGGCAGCTCGCGACCGCGAGTCACGCCGTCCGGCCGCAACGCGAGCACCACGAGCAGGATCACCGCCAGCAGCGCCTGCTGGAGCCCGAGCGGTACGTCGACCGTCACGAAGAGGATGCTCTTGCCCGCTTCGAGCCGCGTGAACACCTGCGACACCACAGAGATCAGCGCCCACCCCGCCACCGCCCCCGCCAGGCTGTGCGTACCGCCGACCACGAGCATCGCGATCGTCAGGAACGTCAGCTGGATGTAGAACGCCCCTGGGTTGAGGCTGCCGATGAAGTGCGCATACATCGCGCCGCCCACGGCCATGATCGCGGCGGCGAGCGCGAATGCGATCCGCCGCTCGCGGGCGACCCCGATCCCGGCGGCCCGCGCCGCGACCTCGTCCTCGCGCGCGGCGCGCAGTCGCAGTCCCGTGCGCGATGCCTGGAACGTCGCGGCCACCCCGAGCACCACCAGCACGACGCCGAGCGCGACCCCGACCGTGAGGTCGACCGGCACCCCGGTGAAGCTGCCGTTCGGGCCGAAGACCGCGGTCCAGTTGAGCAGCAGGATCTGGGTGATCGCCAGCAGCGCGAACGTCGCGATGCCCGCGGCGATCCCGTTGAGGCGCATCAGCGGCACGGCGAGCAGGTAGGCGATCGCGCCGACCACCAGTGCGACGACGAGCATCCCCGGCACCAGCCCGAGGCTCGTGCCCTGCAGGATCCCCGGCATCGACTCGTAGAGCGTCTCCTTCTGCACCTGCGGCACCGCGAACGCGCCGCTGAGGTACGCCCCGAGTGCCATGAACGAGACGTGCCCGAACGACAGCACGCCGGAGTTGCCGACGAAGGTGTAGAGCCCGACCACGAGCACCAACTGGATCAGCGCCGCCGTCGCGATCGTCTCGAACTCGCGGCCCGCCGCGATCATCACCGCAGCGGCCACGCAGACCAGCGCGCCGAGCACGAGCGGTTGCCAGAGCACCGTCGTGATCCGGGTCAGTCGATCGCGCACGTCAGACACGCTCCTTCAGGTTCGACGTCGCGATCAGGCCCTGCGGCCGGACCAACAGGGTCAGGATCACCAGCATGTAGACCACCGCGTCGCGGTACGGCACCATCTCGGCGGGCAGCACGTTCTGCAGCACCACCGTGAGCAGCCCGAGGGCGAGGCCGCCGAGCGCCGCCCCGTAGATGCTCCCGAGGCCGCCGACGACGGTCGCGACGAACGCGATCACCAACGGCTGCACGCCCATGTCGGGCGACAGCCGCCCGGTCCTCGCCACCAGCAGGATCGCCGCGACCGAGGCCAGCACGCCGCTCAACGCGAACGCCGTCCCGACGACCACGTCGGTGCGCACCCCGAGGAGCTTGGCCATCCGCAGGTCCGCGGCGGCGGCCCGCAGCTGGACCCCGATCGGCGTCCGCCGCAGGATCAGGTTGAGACCCAGGAAGAGCAGCGCCGCGACCGCGATCGTGACGAGCACCAGCCCGGTCACGCGCACGCCGCCGACGTCGATCACCCGGTTCAGGCCGGGCGCGAAGTCGACGGTCTTGGCGCGGGCGCCCTCGAGCGCCAGCAGGACGCTCTGGAGGAAGATGCTGACCGCGAAGCCGGCCACCAGCAGAGTGGTCGGATCAGCCCCACGGACCCAGCGGAACGCGAGCCGCTCCATCCCGAGCGCCACCACGACGCCGGCCACCACGGGCAGCAGGATCAGCAGCGGCCACCAGCCGGTGACGACGGCGAGCAGCACGTAGGCGGAGACCGCGATCACCTCGCCCTGGGCGAAGTTGATGATGTTGGCCACGCCGAAGATCAGCGCGACGCTGATCGCGAACAGCGCGTAGAGCGCGCCGAGGCCGATCCCCTCGACGAGGTACTGGATGACGGTCGTCACGGAGCCTCCGTTCCGAAGTAGTGGGCGAGGATCGTTGCCGTGTCGTGGTCGGCCCCGGCCGCCTCGACGGTGCCCTGGCGGAGCAGGATCGAGTGGTTCGCCAGAGCGATCGACCGCTCGACGTTCTGGTCGACGAGGACCACGCCGAGCCCCTCGGCGCGAAGCTCGGCGACCAGCTCCAGCACCAGGTCCACCATCTTCGGCGCCAGGCCGAGCGACGGCTCGTCGAGCAGCAGGAACGACGGACGCGACATCAGCGCCCGCGCGATCGCGAGCTGCTGCTGCTCGCCGCCCGACAGCAGGCCGGCGAGGTCGTCGATCCGGTCGCCGAGCACCGGGAATCGCGCGCAGAAGGCCCCGAGGTCGGCCTCGACCGCGCGTCGGTCCTTGGCGATCGTGGCGCCGAGCAGCAGGTTCTCGCGCACGGTCAGCTGCCCGAAGATATGCCGCCCCTCGGGCACCAGCGCGATCCCGTGGCGGACGACCCGCTCGGCCGCGACGTTGCCCAGCTCGCGGCCGTCGAGCCGCACCGATCCGGACGCCTGGTTGCGACCGAGCGCACCGGCGATCGCCAGCAACGTGCTCGACTTCCCGGCGCCGTTCGGACCGACGAGCGCGACCACCTCACCCGGCCGGCAGGTCAGGTCCAGCCCGCGCACCGCGGTGACCGCGCCGTAGCGCACGGTGAGCTTCTCGACCTCAAGCATCCGGGGGCTCCGCGTGCGACTGCGCCAGGTAGGTGTCGATCACCCGCTGGTCGCGGCGGACCTCGTCCGGCGGGCCGACGGCCAGGGTCCGACCGCGCGCGATCACCTGCACCCGCTCGCACAGCCGCATGATCAGCGGCATGTCGTGTTCGATGATCAGGATCCCGCAGCCGAAGTCACGGCGGATCTCGCGGATCTGCTGCAGCAGCCGCTCGGTCTCGCTCTCGTCGAGCCCGGCCGCGGGCTCGTCGAGCAGCGCGAAGTCCGGCGTGGTCGCGAGCGCACGGGCCAGAGCAAGCGCCCGTTCCCGCCCGTAGGGCAGGGCGCGAGCCTCGGTATCGGCGCAGTCGACCAGGTCGAACCGCTCCAGCAGGTCGTCGACCCGCCGCCGGGCGGCCGCACGGCTGGTACGGCCGCCGACCGCCGCGACCTCGACGTTCTCGGCGACCGTCAGCCGCCCGAACGGGCGCACCGCCTGGAAGGTGCGCGCCAGGCCGGCGCGCGCGATCCGGTGAGGAGCCCAGCCCGTGACGTCGGCGTCGCCGAGCTCGACCCGGCCAGCGTCCGGGGCCTGGTACCCCGTGAGCACGTTGACCAGGGTCGACTTCCCCGCCCCGTTCGGCCCGATCAGCCCGAGGATCTCCCCCCGTCCGACCTCGACGTCCAGGTCCTGCAGGACCGCGTTCCCGGCGAACGCGACGCTGAGTCCCGAGGCCCGCAGGAACGGGGCGCCGCCGCGCGCGCCGGCGACGTCCCGGGCGGGTACGGTGGCGACGGTCACTCCGGACACTCCAGGCCCTTGATCCCGAGGTCGATCGTGCCCTCGGGACGAACCGTCTCGAGGTACTTCGGCTCGTTGTCCGTGTACTGCACGATCCGGAACGGACGGGCGCAGCCCATGTGCGAGCTCTCGGTGAAGCTGATCGGACCCGCCACGGTCGGGACCTCGCGGAACCCGTCGAGCGCCTTGGCGAGCTCAGTGCCCTCCACGCTCTGCGCCTGCTCCGCCGCCTGCTGGATCAGCTGGACGATCGCGTAGCCCATCGTCACGTTGCTGTAGAGCGGCGGCGAGCCGACCTGCTCGGTGAACTTCTCGACGAACTCGTTGACCTCCGGCTCCGGGTCGTCGCCGAAGATCGACGCCTGGTCGAGCGTGTAGAAGTCGCTCAACCCCGGCACCGCCTCTTGCCAGTAGGTGCCGTTCATCGGCACCGCGCCGAGGATCGCGCCGTCGACGCCCGCATCGCGCAGCTGGCGGATCACCGCCGCGGCCCCCGGCGGGTACGAGCAGAGCATCACCGCGTCCGGGCTCTGCCTCCGGACCGCGTTGACCTGACTCGAGGTCGACGTGTCCTGCTGCTGGAACTGCACCGTCGGCTGGAGGTCGAGGCCGATCTGCTTGGCTCGGTCGACGAACCCGGCGCACGCCGAACGCGTCGACTCCGTCGTGTTGTCGAGCATCACGCTGACGCGCTCCATCTGCTTCGACTTCGCGAAGTTGGCGAGCGCGTTCCCCTGGGCCTGCGCCGCCGGCGCCGGCGAGTAGGCGAGCGAGCCGATCCCCTGCACGCCCCACTTCGGAGACTCCGCGCAGAGGCTGAACGACAGCTTGCCGGCCGCCTGGGCGGCGAGCGCGGACGGCGAGCCCAGCTCGAAGTCGCAGGTCGCGACCACGATGTCGGCACCGCCGTCGATCAGCTCCTTGGCGACGATGCTCGCCTGCTGCGGGCTCGACTGGGTGTCGGCGCTGCGCACCTCGAGTTGGCGGCCGAGGATCCCGCCCGACGCGTTGACGTCCTTGACGGCGACCTCGAGCGCCTGGAACGGCCCCTCGTCGTAGGGGCTGACGAACCCGGTCTTGGCAATCGGCGCGCCGATCACGATCGGGTCGGACGAGCCCGCGTCCGCTGACTCGTCGCTGCCGCATCCGGCCGCGGCGACGGCGAGCGCGACGGCCGCCGTGCTGACTGAGAACCATTTTGCCCACTGCATATGTCGCTCCTGTACTGTCCGTTCGGTCGGCGATGCGGCAACGATACGCCGGAGATCCGGCGGCCGATTCGCCATTTGGCCTAGGTTTACCAAGCACAGCTAGACGCGCGGATATTTTTTGGACCGCTTGTTCGGTCTATATCTATGGGCCGGCGACGATCCGTCGACGACCCGCGCTTCGCGGACCGTCGCAGCCCCGGCTACGGGTTCGCACGAGGTGCACGTCGCGGATTGACGTGGACCGGAACCGCGGCAATACTGCCGCAACTAATCGCGACAACGGTGTCGCAGTTACGAGGGAGGCAGCACATGAGGTACGACCAGCAGTGGCGGTCCCGCGGCGCGATTCGACCGACCTCCGGACGGCGCGCGGCCGCGTGGGCGATCGCGTCGGTGGCGACGCTCGCGCTCGCCGCTTGCGGCGGCGGGAACGACGAGTCGCCCGCCGCCGCGTCCGGCGGC
>JBQGEK010000283.1:0-2783 GCA_052039575.1 Patulibacter sp.
CGACGTCCACTCGTCGGGCACCTGGTGCTCCGCCCCGCCCCTGTCGAGGCGACATCCGGGTCGCGCACCCGCAACCGATCAGCCCCGTAGTCTGCACCCATGATCCTGCTCACCGGAGCGACCGGGGCGACCGGCCGACGCGTGCTGGACCGACTACTGCAGCGCGGCCACCAGGTGCGATGCCTGGTCCGCAACCCCGCGAGGTTGGGCACCCGCCGGGTCGACGTCCAGTTGGCGCTCTGGAACCTCACCGACGCCCGGATGCCCGGCGGGGTGCTGCGCGGCGTCGACACCGTCGTCCACCTGGCTGGGCCGCTCCACGACCAGCCCACGGCGAACCTCGAGGAGCTGAACGTCACCGCCAGCTGGCGGCTGGCCGATGCCGCCGCCCAGGCGGGGGTCGGGCACTTCGTGACGGTGTCGGCGCTCGGAGCCGGCCACGCCGCGGGCTCGCGGTTCCTGCGGGCCAAGGCCGCCGCCGAGCAGGTCGTGACCGGGGCCGGCACGACCGGCTCGATGCCGATCAGCATCGTCCAGCCCTCGCTGATCCTGGCGCGGGGCCAACGGTGGGCGGCCTGGGCGCACGCCCTGGCGATGCTGCCCGTGGCGCCGGTCCCGACGCGGCCGGTCGGCTGCTCGCGGCCGGTGGCGGTCGGAGACGTGGCGGACGCGATCGTCGCGATCGTCGAGCGTGACGCTCCCGAGGTCGACGCGCCCGCGCGGTTCCAGCTCGCCGGCCCGGACCCCTACACGGCGCGCGACCTCCTACCCGCCCTGCAGGCGGTCGTCGCGCGACCGCGACGGACGGTCGCGCTGCCGATGGCCTGGCTGAACGTCGCAGCCGCGGCGCTGGAGCGCCCGGGCGCGGCCAACCGCGACGAGCTCGCGCTGCTCGCCTGCGACATGTGCGGATCTCGCGGCACGCAGGACCTGGAGACGCTCGGGATCGCCCCGCGCTCGATGATGGAGGCGCTGAGCGCGTAGCGTCCGTCCCGCGCGGGCACCTCGCCGCGCCCCGCGTCGGCCGATCAGTCGGTCGCAAGCGGCGCGATCCGCCCCGCCCACGGGTCGGTCTGCTCCAGCTCCGCAGCCAGCGCGAGCAGCGTGCCCTCGTCCGTCGGCCGTCCGATCAGCTGGACGCCGACCGGGAGGCCCGCCGCGTCGTCGACGGGCCGAACGCCCAGCGGCAGCGAAATCGCCGGCGAACCGGTGATGTTGCTGATCGCCAGGTACGGGTTGAACCGGCCACCACGGTCGAACGTCGCCTGCGGGTCGGGACCGTCGGGGTCGACCTCGTCGATCCGCAGCGGCGCCTCGGCGAGCGACGGCGTCAGCACCACGTCGTAGCCGCTGGTCGCCGTCACCACGTCCCGTGCGAACGCCTGCAGGCCCGCCTCGTCGATCACGTAGTCGAGCGCCCCCGGTCCCTGCGCCTGTTCGTGGAGCAGCCACGACAGCGCCTCGACGTCCTCCGCGGTGCACGCCCGGCCGATCCTCGTCTCGACCGCCCGGATCGACGACGCGACCGCCGGGACGAACGACCCCGCGAACAGCTCGAGCAGCCCGTCGCGCCGCCACGGCGCGGAGACCTCGTCGACCCCGTGGCCGAGCGTCGACAGCCGCGCGGCGACGTTCCGGGCGACCGCGACGTCGGTCGCCGACGGCGCGCCGTCGAACGCCGGGTCCAGCACCAGTGCGATCCGCAGCCGCTCGAGCCGTCCGTCGGCTCCACGGGCCGCGTGCGTCGCGAACGGCGCGGCCGGTGGCGGCGCCCACGACGCGTCGCCCGGTTCCGGTCCGGCCAGCACGTCGAGCGTCGCCGCGGCGTCGGCGACGGTGCGGGTCAGCATCGCGTCGACCGCGAGCAGGTGCTGCCCGAGGTCCGGTGCCAGCGAGACCCGGCCCCGCTGGGGCTTGAGCCCGACCAGCCCACAGCAGGCGGCGGGGATCCGGATCGACCCGCCGCCGTCGTTGCCGTGGGCGACCGGCAGCATCCCGGCCGCGACCGCCGCTGCGGCGCCACCCGACGACCCGCCGCTGGTTCGCTGCAGGTCCCACGGGTTGCGGGTCGGACCGAACCGCCGCGGGTTGGTGACCGGGGTGATAGACCACTCCGGCAGGTTGGTCGCGCCGACCAGCACGAAGCCGGCGTCACGCAGCCGCCGGACCACGTTGTGGTCGTGCTCCGGCACCCGGTCGCCGCCGAAGGTCGATCCGTTGGTCAGCCGGTGACCGGCCACCGCGCGGTTGTTCTTGATCGCCGTCGGCACGCCCGCGAACGGCCGCGGGTCGCCCGGAGCGATCGCCGCGGCGACGGACCGCGCCTCGTCGGCCCAGACGTCGATCAGCGCGTTGACCGCCGGGTTGCGCCGGTCGATCGTCTCGAGCGTCAGCTCCGTCAGCTCCAGCGCGGTGAGCTCGCCGCGACGCACGAGGTCGGCGAGGTCGAGCGCCGACCGGAGCAGCAACGATGCGTCGAGCGCCATCGGGGCACCGTAGCGCCCGCCGACGGGCGATCGCTGCCAGGACTTTCGGACCGACGGTACGTTCTCGTAGGGTAGGCGGGAGGGAACGAGCAGGATCGATACGAGCGAGGACCAGCAGATGACCGACGAAGTACGTTCTGGCCTGGAGGGCGTCGTCGCCTTCGCCACCACGATCGCCGAGCCCGACAAGGAAGGCGGCGCGCTGCGCTACCGCGGGGTCGACATCGAGGATCTCGTCGGCCACGTGCCCTACGAGCAGGTCTGGGGCCTGCTCGTCGACGGCAGCTTCGATCCCGG
>JBQGEK010000284.1:0-11651 GCA_052039575.1 Patulibacter sp.
GAAGCGCCACCAGAGTTTAGTTCCCCTGGGGCAAGAAGATCTAGGCACTGAGGGCTGATGTGGCTTGGGACCTGATATCGCGGCAGTCGTTGCTTCGCAGCATCCTCGGCCTTTCGCACGCATCGACGCTGAGGAGCGGCCCTATGGCTACCGGAACGGTGAAGTGGTTCAACGACGAGAAGGGCTTCGGGTTCATCACCCCGAGCGACTCGGGGAAGGACCTCTTCGTCCATCACAGCGCGATCTCCGGCAGTGGTTTCAAGTCGCTGGCCGAAGGCGCCACGGTCAACTACGACGCCGAGGACGGTCCGAAGGGCCCCTCGGCGACCAACGTCACCGTCGTCTGACCAACGACTTCGCGGCCGGCGATCACGCCGGCCGGTGCGTTGCCCGTGCCCCGGTGACCCCGGGGCACGCTGCGTTCCGGGACTGCGCGTTCCGGCAAGCAAGCTCCCGAATGACGACCGATCGGAGGATTCCCCATGGGATCCAACCGGAAGAAGAAGACCACGTTCGCCAAGCTCAACCGTGAGCAGAAGCTGCAGGAGCGTCGGGTGGACAAGGCTGCGCGCAAGCAGTCCCGGCGCGAGATGGCTGCGAGCAACCAGGACGCCGCCGAGCCTACGGCTCCCCGCGCCGACGTCTGAGGACACGTCCCCGTCCGATCGACGGACGGGACCTCCGGGAGCGCGATCGCGCTCCCGGAGACGACACGGTGCACGTGTCGGGGAACCCGCGCCGCGGCTAATCGGGCCGGGATCGGGGCGTCTGCCCGTCCGGTCAGGTATTTTTCGTCGTCGTATGGGCCTTATCTACGCGATCACGTTTGCGGTGCTGACCTGGCTGGTCCTCTGGGCCCTCGGCTGGAAGGCCACCGACGCCACGATCATCGCCTCGGGAATCATCCTGGTCGCCGTGATGGTGGACCGGGTCCGCCTGTACCTGGAGGACGCCAAGGCGCGCGCCGAGGCCGCCGAGTCCTCCTCCTCGACGTCTTCGTCCTCGTAGAGATCCGCAGCCCGCTGATGGGTGGCGCGGTGCGTCGCGCCGCTTGGGGCCTCGCCGCCACCGCTGCTGCCGTCGTCGTGGCGGGGTGCGGTGGCGACCCGACCGGCGAGCAGGCCTACGACACCAAGGTCGCCGTCTACATCGGTGTCCCGCTCGGCGGCCCGTGGGGTGACGCCGGGCAGGCGATCACCCGCGGCGCGGTGCTCGGACTGGCCGACGCTCGCGGCGGCGCCGGCGACTTCAGCGTCCGTCTGTCGTTGCGCGACGTGACCGACGACGACCTGAGCACCGTCGGCACGCAGGGCGCGTCTCGCGAGGCCGGCAACGCGCTGCGCGACGTCGGCGTGGTCGGCATGATCGCCGGGCTCGACCCGACGGCCAGTCGCCAGATGCAGCTGCTCGGCAACCAGACCGGGATCGGCTTCGTCGCCGCGTCGGGCGACCAGATCGCGACGTCCGCCGAGGAGCTCTCACCGCGCGCGCGACGGATGGCCGTCCAACTCGGCGCGACCGACGCCGCGGTCGCCACCGCGATCCTGACGCGGGTCGAGGCCGCGGACTGCAGCCGCACGACGCTGGTCGCGGTGCCGGACTCCGGCGTCGCCGCGCTGCTCGCCGAGGACGGTCTGGAGCCGACCACGACGCTGCGAGCGGATTCCTTCCGAGACCCCGAGCTGGCGACGGGCCTGTCCCGCGCGCTCCGGGCGAACAGCGACTGCGTCGTCGTCGCGGGGCAGCCGTCCGGCGGCGACCCGTTCAACCTGCTCGAGCCGCTTGCCGACGAGCTCGAGGACACCACGCTGATCCTCTCCCGCGGGGCCGCGTCGCCGCGCACCGCCGCACTGATCCGCAGCGCCGGACTGACCGCCGAGGCGGTCGTCGACGAGGCCGCCGCGAACGCGAACGCCGAGACCCGCGCGATCGACGCCGAGCACCGCGAGGTCTACGGCACGCCCGCTCCGGTCGGCGTGATGGCCGGCTGGCGCAGCATCAAGCTGATGCTGCGCGCGGTCGGCGACGCGGGCGCGGGCGGCAACCGCCGCGACTCCGTCTCGCGGGCGCTGGTCGAGGCTCCGGTTCCGGGCCCGCCGACCGACGCCACCCAGAACGATGACGGCACGATCACGCCGGACACCGTCAGCCTGGCCCGTGCCGAGCCGTACGGCTGGCGAGCCTTCCGCGCGCTCGACGCGGACTGACGTCCGGCGTCGCTCAACGGAGCAGGTCGCGCAGCGCCTCGTCCAGATCGGGGTGCGCGAACTGATATCCGAGCGCCTCGGCCCGACCGGGAATCATCCGGCAGCTGTCGAGCACCAGCGCGGCCCGCTCGCCGAGTGCCATCCGGATCAGCGGGGCCGGTGCGCCGAACAGCATCGGGCGGCGCAACACCCGGGCGACCGCCTTCGAGAGCACGCGGTTGGTCACCGGCTCCGGTGCGCTGGCGTTGATCGGTCCGCGGAAGTCGCCGTGGTCGAGCGCCGCGAGCAGGATCCCGACGTGGTCGTCGACGTGGATCCAGGGGACGTATTGGCGCCCGCTTCCGAGCCACGACGCGGCCCCGAGCCGGATCGGCCGGGCCAGCTGGGGCAGCGCACCGCCCTCCGCGGCCAGCACCATCCCGGTGCGGACCGTGATCACCCGCAGGCCGAGCTCGTCGGCTTCGCGAGCGGCCTGCTCCCAGCCGCTGGCGACTCCACCGAGGAAGTCGTGGGCCGGGGTGGCACCCTCGTCGAGCACGCGGTCCCCGGCGTCGCCGTAGAAGCCCGACGCCGATCCGCTGACCAGCACGGCGGGACGGTTGGCGGTCGGAACGGTGCCGATCCCCGCGACCAGGTTGTCGGTGGTGGTGATCCGCGAGCGGGTGATCTCGCGCTTGGCGTCCGGGGTCCAGCGCTGGAAGACCGGCGCGCCGGCCAGATTGACGACCGCGTCGCGTCCGGCCAGGGCACTGGCGGGAGCGGGATCGCGGGTCGGGTCCCAGGCGATCGCGTGGGCCTTCGGAAGGGCCTGGCTGGCCCGGTGGACGTCGCGGGTCAGGACGGTGACCTCGTCCCCGCGTTCGAGCAGGCGGGCGACGAGCAGGGACCCGATCAGGCCGGTCGCGCCGGTGATGGTGACGTGCATGCGAGGTCGCCTCGGTTCGGGAACGGGTGCAGCGAAGCCTACGGACCGCGGATGTCGGTTCGCCCTCGCAGTACCCCGATCGCCGAACGGCATCCGCGGAGCAGCCGACGGATCGCCCCGCCGGGAGGAGTCCCGGCGACCCGGTTCGGTCGCCGGAGGGTCGCTCAGGCCCGCTGGGCGAGCGCCTCGGCGGCGACCGCCGCGGCCACGGCGGGGGCGACGTCGCGGTCGAAGACCGACGGGATGATGTGGTCCTCGCGCAGCTCGTCCTCGGGCACCAGGTCGGCGATCGCCTGGGCGGCCGCGGTCTTCATGCCTTCGGTGATCTGGGACGCGCGGGCGTCGAACGCCCCGCGGAAGATCCCGGGGAACGCCAGCACGTTGTTGATCTGGTTCGGGTAGTCCGACCGGCCGGTGGCGATGATCCGCGCGTAGGGGGCGGCCTCCTCGGGGGAGACCTCCGGGTTCGGGTTGGCCATCGCGAAGACCATCGCGTCGTCGTTCATCGCGGCGAGCTTCTCGGCGGCGAAGATCTTCGCCCCGGAGAGCCCGATGAACAGGTCGCGCCCGGCCAGGTGGTCGCCCGGGTGTCCGGTCAGCTGCTCCGGGTTCGACATCTCGGCGTACCAGCGCTTGACGCTGTTCATCGAGCCGTCGATGTAGTCCTCGCGGTTGGTCGAGACCAGCCCCTTCGAGTCCGCGCCGATCACGTTGGTGACGCCTGCGGAGAGCAGGATCTTGGTGACGGCGATCCCGGCGGCTCCGAGTCCGGTGACGAGCACCGAGACGTCCTCGAGCCGGCGCCCGGTGATCTTGCAGGCGTTGATCAGCGCCGCCAGCGTGACGATCGCGGTGCCGTGCTGGTCGTCGTGGAAGACCGGGATGTCGAGCTCGGCCTTCAGCCGGTCCTCGATGTCGAAGCAGCGCGGCGCCGAGATGTCCTCGAGGTTGATCCCGCCGAAGGTCGGGGCCATCGCCTTGCAGATCGAGACGATCTCGTCCGGGTCCTTGGTGTTCAGCGCGATCGGGAACGCGTCGACCCCGGCGAACTCCTTGAACAGGACGGCCTTGCCCTCCATCACCGGCATCGCGGCCTCGGGGCCGATGTCGCCCAGGCCGAGCACGGCGGTGCCGTCGGTGACGACCGCGACCATGTTCTTGCGAACGGTCAGGTCGTGCGACAGCTCGACGTCGTCGGCGATCGCGGAGCAGACCCGGGCCACGCCCGGGGTGTAGGCCATCGCCAGATCGTCGCGCGTCTTCAGCGGGTGCTTGAGCGCGATCTCGAGCTTGCCGCCCTCGTGGACCTGGAAGGTGCGGTCGGTGACCGAGACGACCTTGGCCGCTTCCTGCGTGGAGATCGCACCGGTGATCTTGTCCCAGATCGACTGGTCCCCGGCGAACACCGTGATGTCGCGGACCAGGGTCGGTCCGGCGACCGATACCAGCGCGACGTCCCCGATCACGCCACCGGCCTCGCCGATCGCGGATGCTACGGCCCCGAGCGCGCCCGGGGTGTGGTCGATCTCGACCCGAATGACGATCGAGTACTGGGCGGACGGAGTGCCGGTCACATCGGGTGACTCTAGTACTCCGCGGAGGCAGGAAACCCCCATCCTTGTATGTAAGTTCCGCGCGCGGCTTGTGCTCCGCTCCACTGTCCACCGGGCGACGGGGTGCTTCGCCCCGACGGGTGTCGGGGGGACGCCGCGACGGGAACCCGACGGCCGTCGGGTGACGAATCGCACACGAACCCGACGGGCGGCGGGAGCGTTCCCGCGCGCGGCATCGGCGACGACGGCCGGCCAGCCGTCGGATCGACTCTGCCGCGCTGGGAGAGGTGGCCGTCGGAACACGGAACGGACCGACGCTCCGACTAAGGTGTGCCACGTGGCCGACCGCGCTCCCGACCTGCTCCTGATCGACGGGAACTCGCTCGCGTACCGCGCGTTCTTCGCGCTGCCGGAATCGATCGCGACGTCGACGGGCGAGCCGACCAACGCGATCTTCGGCTTCGCGTCGATGCTGGTCAAGCTCTACCAGGACCTCGGGCCCGTGCCGACGGCCGTGGTCTGGGACGCGGGCATGTCGGGCCGCAAGGAGGTCTACGCCGAGTACAAGGCCCAGCGGTCGAAGAAGCCCGACCTGCTGCGTCAGCAGTGGCCGTTTCTCTCGGAGATCGCGACGAGCTTCGGCTACGCCAACGTCTCGTCCGAGGGCTGGGAGGCCGACGACGTGATCGGCACGCTGTCGGTCCACGCCCGCGAGCGCAAGCTGTGGACGGTGATCGTGACCGGCGACCGCGACCAGTTCCAGCTGATCGACCCCGACGACTGGGTCGGCGTGATGGCGACGGCGCGCGGGATCACCGAGACCAAGGTCTACGACTACGCCGCGGTGATCGAGCGCTACGGCCTGAAGCCGGAGCTGATCCCCGACTTCTACGGGCTCAAGGGCGACACCTCGGACAACATCCCGGGCGTCCCGGGGATCGGCGACAAGACCGCCGCGGCGCTGCTGCAGCAGTTCGGTGATCTCGACACCGTGCTGGCGTCGGTCGACGAGATCAGCGGCGCCAAGCGCAAGCAGAACCTGACCGAGCACGCCGAGAACGCCCGGATCTCGCGCGAGCTGGCTCGGATCCACGTCGACGTGCCTGTCGACTACGACCTCGATGCGCTGCTCGTCGCGAAGCCGGACGCGCAGGCACTGCGTGAGACGTTCATGCGGTTCGAGCTGCGCGACCCGTGGCGGCGGCTCGAGCCGCTGCTCGAGTCCGACGGCCGTCCGGCGTCGGGCGGCAAGGGCAAGCAGGGCACCGCCGACGGGCTGACCGTCGACGCGCCCGTCCGCGAGCTGGCGCTCGACGAGCTGGCGGCGGCCCTGGTCGAGGCGACCGGCGGCACCGACGACCCGCTGGCGGTCGCGGTGGTCGAGCCGATCGCGGCCGAGCAGGAGGAGTCCGGGCAGCTGTTCGACCCGGACGCGGCGGGGGACGCGGCCGAGACGGAGGGCGAGCCCGCCCCGAGCTGGCCGCTGCGCTTCGCGGTGGCTCGGCTCGACTCCGGCGGTCGCCCGGTCGAGCTGCTGGCCGGCGGCTGCGGATCGGCGGCCGAGGTGCTGGCGGTGCTCGAAGGCCGCCCGCTGGTCTGCCACGACGGCAAGGCGCTGGCCGACGGCAGCGCGGCCCGTGGGACCGCGGCCGAGCCCGCGACCTACCGCGCGCCGCGGCTGGCCCACGACACGCTGCTCGCGGCCTACGTGCTCGAGCCGCAACGCCGGGGCTACCCGCTCGACGAGCTCGCCGACGAGGCGGGGATCGCGGTCGCCGAGGCGATCGTGGATCCGGCGGCCGCCGCGGCCGGTCGCGTCGCGCTGCTGGCGGTCCATCAGCGCAAGCTGGTCGAGTCCGCTGGGCTGACCGAGCTGCTGCGCGACGTCGAGCTGCCGCTGGTCGACGTGCTGCGCGAGATGGAGCGCGAGGGCGTGAAGCTCTCGGTGCCCCGTCTCGACGAGGTCGGGTCCGAGGTCCGCGCCGAGATCGCCGACCTCCAGGCGAAGATCCACGGGCACGCGGGGCGCGAGTTCACGATCGGCTCGCCGAAGCAGCTCGGCGAGGTGCTCTTCGAGGATCTCGGGCTGACCAAGAAGCGCAAGGGCAAGACGGGGTTCTCGACCGACGCGCGGGTGCTCCAGCAGATCCGCGACGAGCACGAGATCGTGCCGCTGATCGAGCGCTGGCGCGAGCTGTCGACGCTGACCAAGACCTACCTCGACGTGCTGCCGAAGCTGGCCGCCGCCGACCCGCAGAGCCGGATCCACACCACCTTCCAGCAGACGGTGGCCCAGACCGGGCGGCTCTCGTCGACCGACCCGAACCTGCAGAACGTGCCGGTCCGGACCCCGCTCGGCCGGCGGATCCGCGGCTGCTTCGAGGGCGCGGACGACCTGCTGCTGCTGTCGTGCGACTACAGCCAGGTCGAGTTGCGGATCCTCGCGCACTACGCCGAGGAGGAGACGTTGCGGACGACCTTCCGCGAGGACGGCGACGTCCACACCGCGACCGCGATGAAGGTCTTCGGAGTCGACGCGGACGCGCTCGATCCGGGCCAGCGCTCGAAGGCCAAGATGGTCAACTACGGGATCGCCTACGGCCTGACCGACTACGGCCTGGCCGAGCGGCTCGACATCCCGCGGGAGGAGGCGAAGGAGGTCATCGAGGCCTACTTCGCCCAGTTCGAAGCGGTCAAGCGGTTCATCGACACCACGATCGAGCAGGCCAAGGAGGCCGGCGAGGTCCGCACCATGTTCGGTCGCCGGCGGATGATCCCCGAGCTGCGCGCCCGCAATCCGCAGCTGCGCTCGCAGGGTGAGCGTCTGGCCGTCAACACGATCATCCAGGGCACGGCCGCGGACATCATGAAGCTGGCGATGATCGGGGTTCGGAAGGCGCTCGATGCCGAGGGCGTGCGCTCGCGGATGGTCCTGACGATCCACGACGAACTGCTCGTCGAAGGTCCGGCCGACGAGATGCCGGACGTGCAGGCCCTGGTCGAGCGCGAGATGGTCGCGCCGTGGGTCCACGACCCGCCGCTCAAGGTCGAGGGCGGCGTCGGCAAGACCTGGCTGGACGCGAAGTAGGGGGCTCGCTCACGAGCGGCGGGCGAGCCGTCGGCCGAGCAACGGCGCGATCATCAGCACGCTGAACAGGCGCAGGACCTGGATCGTCAGCACGAGCGTGGTGTCGACCTCGTTCGACGCGGACGCCGCGAGCACGGCGTAGAGGCCGCCGGGGCTCGTCGCCAGGTAGGCGTCGAGCGCGGGAACGCCCGCGAGCGGCACCAGCAGCAGCCCGATCGCGGCGCTGAGCACGATCAGGGCGACGATCATCGCCAGCACCACCGGCAGCGTCCGGGCGGCGAGCCGCAGGCTGGCGACGGTGAACCGCAGCCCCACGGCGAGCCCGATCGCGACGTACGCCGGCTCCAGGATCGGCGCCGGCACCGGAGCGACGCCCGGCGCCCCGGCGCTCGACGCAGCCGCCGCGACGATCAACGGGCCGAGCAGCGATCCCACCGGGAGCCGCGTCACCCGCGCGAGCGCGGTGCCGACCGCGATGCAGACCACCACCGTGAGCCCGCCGTGCCAGCCGCTCCCGGACCCTGCGGCCGCCACGTCGGCGCCGCCCGGCCCGCTGCCGGCGATCCCGGCGACGACCGGGACGGTCACCGTGATCACGAGCACCCGCAGGTACTGCATCACCGCGACCTGGCGCTCGTCCGCGCCGAGATCGCGACTGATCGCGACGATTCCGGACGCGCCGCCCGCGATCATGCCGAAGGTCGCCGTCGGTCGGTCGATGCTGGAGATCCGCGACATCACGGGGCCAGCGACGATCGTGACGGCGAGCGACAGCACCAGCACGGTCAGGATCGGGGCGGCGTTGCCCCCGAGCTCGCGAAGCGTGTCCGGACTGACGAGCAGGCCAAGCGAGACGCCGAGGATCGCCTGGGCGAGACGCATCCCGAGCATCGGCAGGTCGAGTCCCCAGCGGGTGCCGAGCGCGACCGCCAGACCGACGACCAGGCCGGCGACGAGCGCGGGGGACGGGACGTGCAGCTGGGCCGCGAGCAGACCGACGGCAGCGCTCGCCAGACCGACGAGGGTCCAGCGGGCCGCGGTGAGAAGTCGGACGCGGGGGCGGCCGAGCACGGGGCGCTCAGGCCCTCAGAAGCCAGCCGGGTGGCGGGCGACGAAGCCGGCGCTGCTGCGCATCTCGCTCGACCAGCGGGTGCCACCGCCGCGCAGCGCGGAGGTGTCGTAGCGCCGACCGTCGATCACCATGTAGGCGTGGCCGGCGTTGGCGTAGACGGTGATCCGCTGGCCTTCGCCCGGCTCGCCCCAGCTCATGAACGGCCCGGACGCCATCGGCGCGCTGATCAGGCCGCCGGCCGCGAGCGCGTAGCTGATCGAGCCGGAGCAGTCGTAGCCGCCGGAGCGTCCGCCGTGCCCGCCGCCGTAGACGTAGGGGGTCGACGCGATCTCGTTGGCCGCGGCGATCACGCGCGCGACGACCGCGTCCTGCTCGCTCGAGCCGCCCGACGGAGCGGGGGCGCTGTTGGAGCTGCTTCCGCTGCTGCTGCTGTTGCCCGACGACCCGGATGACGATCCGCCCCCGACCTGCGGGGCCTCCTCGGCGGCTGCGGCGGCGGTCCGCGCGGCGCGGGCGGCGGCGGCCTGCTGACGCTCGACCCGCTGGATCCTGGCCCGGACCCGGGTCAGCTCGGCGCGGGCGCCCGACTGCCGCTGGAGCTGCTGCTCGCGACGGCGCAGGATCGCGTTGCGGACGACGTCGGCTTCGTCGCGGTCGCGGGCGGCCTCGTTGGCCAGCCGGGCGTAGGTCTTGCGGTCGTCCTGGAGCTTCTGCTGCTGACGCTCCGCCGCGGCCTTGCTGTCGCGGGTGTCGTCGAGGATCGTCCCGTTGTGCCGGCTGACCCGCTGGTAGAAGTCGACCTTCTCGAGCAGGTCGTTGAAGCCCTTCGAGGTGACGATCACCGACACGATGTCGGGCTTGCCGGTCTCGTAGGCGGTGACCAGGTTCTGCTCGAGCACCTTGGTCGCGCGCTCGGCCTTGCGTTCGAGCTTGGTCAGCCGGATCCGGGTGCGGACCAGGTCGTCCTGGGTCTTGGTCAGCTGGTCGTTGCGCTGGCGGACCTGTCGGTCGAGCCGGTCGAGTCGCGCTTGGGCCTCGGCCAACCCGGCGTTGGTCCGCGCGATCCGCTCGCCCTCGGCGGCGACCCGGGCGCGGAGCGACTGGGCGGCGGCCCGGTCGGCGGCGACGTCCGCGTTGCCCGACGTGGGCGCTCCGGCCCCGATCCCCGTGGCGATCACGAGCACGCTGACGCCCGTGACGGCGGTAGCGCGCAGGGAGGGGCGGCGGCGGGGAGTGGACGGCATAGGACCTCGTGATCGGCGCGGAATCGCGCTTCCCGGACCGGACGGCAACGGTCGCGGGCATCCGCCGGCCGCCCACGAGGGGCGGTCGACCGGGGCGACGCTAGCAACGGGCCCGTCGTTCTCCTGCAAGCGGAGTTGCACCGGGCGCGCGCGTGGGCGGGTCGAAGGACACGGCGATGGGCACCGGGCACTCGGGGGCGGTTTGCCCGCTCATGGCGGGCAGACCGCACACCAGTGCGGCGGTGGTCGGCCGCGGGGAAGCGCTGCGGCGATCGCTGCCAGAATCCGCGGCATGTCCGCCGCCGCGTCCGCCGAGCCCCTCGCGATCGGGACCCCCGGGTCGCCGTCCGCGGTGCGGCTGGTGCTGCTCGGCAGCGGCGAGCTCGGCCGCGAGGTCGCGATCGAGGCGATGCGACTGGGCTGCGAGGTCGTGGCCGTCGACCGCTATCCGGGCGCCCCGGCGATGCAGGTCGCGCACCGCAGCCACGTGGTGACGATGACCGACCCCGACGCGCTGCGGGCGGTGCTCGCCGAGGAGCGCGCCGTCGGCGGCGTCGACGGGGCGCCGTTCGCGGGGCGGCTGCTGATCGTCCCCGAGATCGAGGCGATCGCGACCGCGGTGCTGCAGGAGCTCGAGGACGACGGGGTCCACGTGGTGCCGACCGCGCGGGCCGCCCGGCTGACGATGGACCGCGAGGGGATCCGCCGGCTCGCCGCCGAGGAGCTCGGTTTGCCGACCTCGCCCTACCGCTTCTGTACGTCCGAGGACGAGCTGCGGGAGGCGTTCGCGGCGCTTTCGACCGGCGGCTCCGACGGAGCCGGGGGCCCGCTCGTCCCCTGCGTGGTCAAGCCGGTGATGTCGTCGAGCGGCAAGGGCCAGTCGGTGGTGCGGACCGCCGCCGACGTCGCGACCGCCTGGGCCTACGCGCAGCAGGCCGGCCGTACCGGCGCGTCCGACGTGATCTGCGAGGGCTTCGTCGCGTTCGACTACGAGATCACGCTGCTGACCGTCCGCCACGCCGGCGGCACGTCGTTCTGCGCGCCGATCGGTCACACCCAGGAGGACGGCGACTACCGCGAGTCGTGGCAGCCGCAGCCGATGAGCGCGCTCGCGGCCGAACGCGCCGAGCAGGTCTCGCGGGCGATCACCGACGCGGTCGGCGGCTACGGGCTGTTCGGCGTCGAGCTGTTCGTCCGCGGCGACGAGGTGCTGTTCAGCGAGGTCTCGCCTCGGCCCCACGACACGGGGATGGTCACGATGGTCAGCCAGGCGGCGAGCGAGTTCGCGCTCCACGTGCGGGCGATCCTCGGCCTGCCCGTGCCGCAGGACGCGGACGGACGGGTGCCGCTGGCGGGACCGGGCGCCAGCGCCGTGATCCTCGGCGACGCACGGGTCGAGGCTCCGCGGTTCACCGGCCTCGAGGCGGCGCTGGCCGTCGACCCTTCGGTCGAGGTCCGGCTGTTCGGCAAGCCGGAGGCGACGGTCGGCCGCCGGCTCGGTGTGGCGATCGCCGGTGGTGCCGACGTCGACGAGGCGCGGACGCGGGGCGGGGCCGCCGCGC
>JBQGEK010000285.1:0-6799 GCA_052039575.1 Patulibacter sp.
CGCGACCGAGCCGACGACGGGGTCGGCGACACCGCCCCGGGCACGGATCTCGGCGACCACCGCGTCGAGCGGCTCGCGCTCGATGTCGGCGAGCACGAGCGCGGCGCCACGGTCCGCGGCGTCCAACGCATAGGCCCGGCCGAGCCCGTTCGCGGCGCCGGTCACCGCGACGACCTTCCCCGTCAGCTCGTTCGAAACCATCCTAGAAGCCATTAAGGTCACTCTATACTCGGATTTGCCGTTGCCGCAACTGCACCGTGAAAGGTCGAGGATGAGCATTCGAACCGAAGGATCCGCGGACCCGGCAGGCTCGCCGGTCGAGCCGGTCGTCACCGAGCGTCGGGGCGACGTGCTGGTGATCACGCTGTCCCGGCCGCGGGTCCGCAACGCGATGGACGGTGCGATGATCGACGGCCTGACCCGGGCGGCGGCGCGGCTCGACGGTGACCCCACGTTGCGCGTTGGCGTCCTGACCGGTGCCGACGGCACGTTCTGCTCGGGAATGGACCTGCGGTCGTTCGCAGACGCGGAGCTGGACGGGGACGATGGGGGAGGACGGACGGTCCCGTGGCTGGATGATCCTCCGACGACACCGGTCGTCGCCGCGGTCGAGGGATGGGCGCTCGCCGGGGGCTGGGAGCTCGCCCTGGCCTGCGACCTGGTGGTTGCGGCAGCCGACGCTCGCTTCGGCCTGCTCGAGGTTCGCCGCGGCCTCGTGCCGCTCGGTGGCGGCCTGCTGCGGTTGCGGGAGCGGCTGCCCGTGCCGCTCGCGTTCGAGATCGCCGCCACCGGGATGCCGATCGACGGCGCGCGGGCACACGAGCTCGGGCTCGTCAACCGGTTGGCCCCGCCGGGCGGGGCGTTCGACGCTGCGGTGGAGCTGGCGGGCGAGATCGCGGCTGGCGCGCCTCTGGCCGTTGCCGCGATCAAGCGGATCGTGGGCGAGGGCGGGAGTTCCGCCGATCCGGAGGCCCGGGCGCGGGCGCGCCGAATCGGCGCCCCGGTCAACGGCTCCGACGACGCCCGGGAGGGCGCGCGGGCGTTCGTCGAACGGCGGGCCCCGGTCTGGAGGAGTCGCTGACGTCGTGCGCGCCGGTGCTCTCCGGCTGCCGCGCGTACCGAAGAAGGGAATACTGAAATGCGGCGAGTCGGCGGGGGGCGATCGATCGCGCCGCTTGGGGACGTCCCCAAGCGGCGGCGTCCCGACGATCCGCGATCAGCTGGCCGCGGTGCTCCGCGCGGGCTCTGCCGCGGAGGTTCCGGCCGCGAGGATCGGAAGCAGCACGCGCGACAGGCGATCCATCAGCCGCGGCAGGAACGCCGCGCCGATCTCGGCCGCCCGGACGTCCTCGGTCTTGCCCGTCTCGAAGACGTCCCGACCGTACTGCGCGAGCGTCGCCATGTGCACGAGCGCTCGGAGGGTGAAGAGGTCGACTTCGACCTCGGTCACCGGATGGCCACCCGCTTCGACGTAGGCCTCCATGAACGACGGCCACGCGATCATCTGCTCGATCACGGGGCGGACGTAGCCGAGGTCCTCCGCTGGATGCCCGATCCGCGGGATCTCCCAGTCGAGAACCGCGGTGACGTCACCCGCGTCGTCGACCAGGACGTTGTGGATGAGCATGTCGCCGTGGACGACGCAGGCCCGGTCCTCCACCGCGTCGACGTGGGCCCGCATCCAGTGCAACGAGGACTCGACGGCCAGCGACGGACCGTTGGACAGCTTGGCCCACTGCCCGGCGATCGCGTCGAGATCGTCTTCCCAGGACGTCTGGGCGTCGGGCAGGATGTCGCTGACCGCGGCGGTTGGCACCCGGTGCAGCGCGGCCATCTGGCGGGCCAGGCTGAGCGCGACCGAGGGACGCTTCGGCGGCGGGGCGAAGTAGCCGTCGCCGGGCTCGATCACGGTGCTCCCCGGCACCCGCTCGCTGACGATGAACGGTGCTCCGAGCACCCCCGCGTCGGTCTCTACGAGCACCGGGCGGGCCACGCGGACTCCGGCGTCGTGCAGGGTGCGCAGCAGCCGGAACTGCTGCTCGATGCCGTAGCCGTGCTCCAGTGCGCCGCCCGGGCGATCACGCTGGATCACGAGCTCGCGGCTGGACCCGTCGGACATCGCGACGCCGAACACGGCTGTCTGCCGAGAGCGACCACCGGGCACGATCCGGAACGCGGGAATCTCGAGCCCCGGGTCGGCGAACTGCTTCTGGAGGTGACGCGCCAGGTCGTGCTCGTCGATGTTCGTGAAGGACTCGCCCAGGACCACGCGCGCGATCTCGTCGGCCCGCCGGAGAATCGACGTCCGCATCGAGGACTCCCAGCTCTCCAGCGCGTGGAGCGTGGCGTCCAGCTCGCGATCGTCGGCCAAGTCCGGTGAGCGGAGCCACTGCGCGGCCGCGTCGATCGCCTCGCCACGGGGCCCGGAGGCGGGGACGTCCTCGGGGGGCGCGTCGGTGGCGAGATGCAGACCGCGGCCCGGCGTCCGTTCCTCGCGCAGCGCGCTCGCCAGTTGCGGCGGCAACTGATCGAGGGGCGGTGCGGGCGAGTCGGCGTCGCCCTGCGCAGCTTCCATCGACGCGGCCATGACGGACAGCGTGCGCACGCACGCCCCGAGGCTGTCGGCGGCCTGGGCGTCATCGAGGCTGGTCGCGACGTCGGACTGCAGGGCCCGTACGACGCCGGTCAGATACCGAGCGTAGGTCATTCGCGTCTCTCTCCGGGTTGAAAATTTTCCACGCGAGGTCGTCGGATTAAAGTAGCCTCGATTTCGCCATTGAGGGAAATATGTTCGGCGAAGGGCCGATATACCCCTTAAAAAGGAGACTGAATAGCGATGAGCTTGACGCCCAACGACGACTTCCCCCATCCGCGTGGATCCGGCGAGAGCTGGCAGGAGAACTACCTCTTCCTCGGCGTGGATCCCGAGCAGGACCTGGCGTTCTTCGCGCACGTTGCGCGGCTCCCGGCTCTCGGCACGTGTGACATCAAGATCGCGGTCAAGATCGGTGACGACGTTGTCTCGACGACCGAGCACCACCCGCTGGGTGAGGGGCTCGACGTTCCGGGCCTGGAGTTCGACGTGGTCGACCCCTGGTATTCGTGGCGCGTCAAAGCGGACGGGAAGGGCTTGCGCGGCGGTGCCCCGGACCTGCTGCTGACGACCGGCCGCGGGGACGTTCCTCTCTCCTTCGACATCCGCTGGGATGCGAAGGCCACGCCGGTGGTCCACTCCGAGGGCTTCGCGCAGATGGCATCGGCCGGCGCGGGTTCCAGTGGCGATCACTACATCCAGGGTGGGACTTGGAGCGGGACGCTGCGGATCGGTGACCGCGAGATCACCAGCTCGGGCCCCTCGATCCGGGACCACACGTGGGGGGAGCGGGACAACGGCAAGCTCCAGCTCTGCTGGTGGACGCCGATGGTGTTCGACGACGGGAGCTACCAGCTGGCCGGCATCGACATGCACCTCGTCGACGGCACGCGGACGTCGTTCTCGTTCGAGCACGACGGCAACGCCCAGCGGACCCTGCCGGTCCTCGACGTCGAGATCACCGAAGGCACGATCGACGACTACTCGCGCGCGAAGATCAAGCTCGGCGACGAGATCGAGGTCGAGGCGACGCGCTTCGCGCGCATGCCCATTGCTTACTACCGGGGCGGTGGCGTGGGCTGGGTGTCCGACGACGCGCTGTGCACGCTGCGCACTGCCGACGGCCGGACCGGCTTCGGGATCATCGAGAAGAACCGGCAGATGACCCAGGACGAGATCGAGCGGCTCCCCGAGGGATCCGCGCCCGAGCGGATGCCGGCCGCATGAGTTCGAACCGGGAACGGGAACCGGGGAGCGCGCGATGACGACGTCGAAGGCGGCGGTCTGTCTCGGTCAGGGGCAACCGTGGACGGTCCGCGAGATCGAGTTCGGCGATCCGGGGCCCAACGAGGTCCGGGTGCGGATGCGCTACGCCGGGCTGTGTCACTCCGACGAGCACCTGCGGCTCGGCGAGATCGGCGCGCCCGACGAGGTGCTCGACATGCTCGGAGCGCAGTCGATGTACCCGGTCGTGGGCGGTCACGAGGGCTCCGGGGTCGTCGAGCAGGTCGGCGATCGCGTGACGACCGTCGCGGTCGGCGATCACGTCGCCGTGTCGTTCGTCCCGTCGTGCGGGCACTGCTTCTGGTGCGCGTCCGGACGCCAGCACCTCTGTGATCTCGGGATGGCCACGCTGGCCGGCCCGATGATGAGCGACCAGCAGTGGCGGCACCATCTCGACGGCCAGCCGCTCAACCGCATGGCGCAGGTCGGCGCGTTCTCGGAACAGGTGCTCTGTCACGAGCTGTCGCTGGTCAAGGTCCCGAGCGATCTTCCGATGGAGGTCGCGGCCGTGGTCAGCTGCGGCGTCTCGACCGGGTTCGGCTCCAGCGTCAACCGCGGTGACGTCCGTCCGGGAGAGGTCGTCGTGGTCGTCGGCTGCGGGGGCGTCGGGCACGGTGCGCTCTTCGGCGCGGTCGCGGCGGGTGCGGGCATCGTAGTCGCCGTCGACCCGGTGGCCTTCAAGCGCAAGAAGGCGCTCGAGCTCGGGGCCACCCACGAGGCCGATTCGATGGCCGCGGCCCAGCAGCTGCTGACGGAGCTCACCGCGGGGCGGATGGCCGACGTCGCGGTGTTGACGCAGACGCGGATCGAGGACGAGACGCTGCTTCAGGCGCTTCCGCTGATCTCCAAGGGCGGCCGGCTGGTGCTGACCGCGGTCCAGCCATGGACCGAGACGGACGTCAAGGTCAGCCTCTTCGATCTCGCGATGTCCGACAAGTCGATTCTCGGGTGCCTGTTCGGATCGACCAGCCCGCGGGTCCAGATCCCGCGGATCCTCGACCTCTACCGCACGGGCCGAGTGCCCGTCGACCAGGTGATCTCCCGGACCTATCGGCTCGATCAGATCAATCAGGGCTTTGCCGACATGGACGCGGGCCGGACGGTGCGCGGCGTCATCAAGTTCGACTGAGCAAGCAACCACGGGGCGATCGATCGCCCCGTGGCAGACCCCGCACCCGGTGAGAACCCGGGGCGGTCGGCACCACCAACCCACCGTTACCACTCACCGAAGGATCCCAAGATGCTCTCCACCGAGCAGATCGACGTCCTCAACCCGGACCTCTACGCCAACGGCGACCCGGAGCAGAACGGGCTGCCCCTCGACCAGTACCGCTACCTGCGGGAATCGGCCCCGATCTTCATGCAGAAGATCGACGACCCGTGGTTGATCGACCAGGTCTGGGTCGTGTCGCGCCACGAGGACGTGCTGGCGATCGACCGCGACGCCGAGACGTACTGCTCGCGCCGCGGCGTCCAGACCCAGCGCTTCGACGTCGCCCAGGAGGATCAGGGCGGCAAGCCGGCGATGATCAACATGGACGGTGCCGATCATCGGCGCAACCGCAAGGTCGTGAGCCGCGGGTTCACGCCGCCCGTCGTGGCCACCTTCGAGAAGCACTTTCGCGCCATGGCGTCGGAGATCGTCGCGAAGGCCGTGGCGAAGGGCAGCTTCGACTTCGTCAAGGAGGTCGCGATCGAGATGCCGCTGCACGCGATCGCGGACCTGATGGGGGTGCCGCAGGAGGATCGCGGCAAGTTCCTGCGCTGGATCAACGCGTTCACGATGCCCACGGATCCCGAGTACGCGCCGTCGATGGACGAGATCATGGAGTCGATCAACGGCATCTGGGCGTACGGACTCGAGCTCGCCGAGCTGCGGCGCAGGCAACCCGGGGACGACCTGATGTCGAAGATCGTCTCGGCCGTCGACAGCGAGCAGCTGTCGGACGACGAGCTGATGGGCTTCACGCTGCTGCTGGCGGGGGCCGGCGGCGACACCACGCGGGGCGCCGCGAGCCTGACCCTCGATGGCCTGATGCGCGCGCCGGAGCAGCAGGCGTGGCTGCGGGAGCACCTCGACGACATCCCGCGGACGGCGACGGAGGAGATGGTCCGGCGCGGGTCGCCCGTCCTGAACTTCTGCCGGACGACCACGCGCGAGGTCGAGATCCACGGCGTCACGATCGGGGAGGGCGAGAAGATCGCGATGCTCTTCGGGGCGGCGAACTACGACGAGTCCGTCTTCCCCGACCCGCTGACGATGGACTTCACCCGGTCGCCCAATCCGCACCTGGGCTACGGCAGCGGGCCGCACGTCTGCCTCGGGCGTCACGTGGCGCACCTCGAGCTGAAGATCCTCTTCGAGGAGCTGCTGCGCCAGACGAAGGAGATTCGGCCGGCGGGCCCGATCCGGTACACGCGCAGCAGCTTCCTGCGCGGCGTCAGCAGCCTGCCGGTCACGGTCACCCCGGCGTAGGCAACGAGCCCCCGAGCGTCGCCGCGGGGGCGCGGCTCGGGCCGGACGGGGCCGAGCGGAGCGAGCGCTCACCACGAGCGCGAGGGCATCACGAGAGAGAGAAGACCATGGAATCGATCAACGACACCGCCGGCGCGGCCGCGACCGGTGACGTCTCCCACGGGGCGGAGAGCGGCTCGCCCGGGCCCGCTGGGCACGTCGCGCTGGAGATGGTCGCCGTCAGCAAGGGGTTCCTCGGCGTTCAGGCGCTGACCGACATCACACTGAGCTGCAGGATCGGCGAGATCCACGCCTTGGTGGGCGAGAACGGCGCCGGCAAGTCGACGCTGATGAAGGTGCTCGCCGGGGTGCACCAGCCCGACACCGGCACCGTCGAGCTCGCCGGCGAGCAGGTGCGGTTCGGCCACCCCGTGCAGGCGCACCGGGCCGGGCTCACCACGGTCTTC
>JBQGEK010000286.1:0-5763 GCA_052039575.1 Patulibacter sp.
ACGACGGTCAGGTCGTCGCCGGCCAGCGCGGGCAGCTGGTAGCAGAGGCTCTTGCCGCCGCCGGTCGGCATCACGACCAGCGAGTCGCGTCCGTCGAGCGCCGCCTGAACCGCTTCGCGCGGCCCGGGCCGGAACGACTCCAGGCCGAGCAACGGCAGCAGCGACTCGGGGCTCACGTCGGCGAGCGGCTGGCGCTCGCGCGCGGGACCGACGGCCGGGCGGGCCTGCGTCGGGCGCTCGGCGGACCGGGGCGAGGCGGCCGACCACCCGTCGTCGGATCCGTACCCCGCGTCCGGCCCGCCCGACCCGTCGTCCGCCACGATCGAGTCCAGGTAGGCCAGGTAGTCGTCCTCCTCGGATGCGGCCGGCGAGGCCGGCTCCGTCGCCGCACCGTCGGCTCCCGGCGCCAGGTCGAAGAGCGACGGCCGCGCCGCGGCCTCGGCTTCGGCAATCCGCTCGGCAGCGAGCTTCGCCAGCGGTGTCAGCGCGTCCCGCTCGGCGCGGTCGAGCTGCTTCCAGCGGGTCCGGACCGCGTCGAGCTCCGCCTTCGCCCCCGGCGCGGCCGGATCGGCGAAGACGGCGGCGATCCGGGTCAGCGCGTCGTGCACTCCTGGAAGGTATCCATCCCGTGCGGACGCTCGACGGCCGGGACGCCTAGATCTCCTGCGCGCGCGAGAGGATCTGCTCGTCGGTGTATGCCCCCGCCATCTCGGGGTGCGCGGAGCTCAAGTGCTGCTGGACGTTCGCGACGAACTGCTCGTCGGTCTCCCCGGTGAGCTGCTCGCCACAGGGACAGGTCATGGCCTTCATCGGATCTCGCTTTCCTGAGGGTGGGTGCCCGAGCCTCCCACAGTCGTCCGTCGGCGTCCATCGACCCACCGAAGCGCGCCACCCGGGCGACCACTACGTCCGATCGGAGGTCGTTGCGTCGCCGCGCCCCGGTTAGAGTCGCTGTGGTCCGGAGTCCTCTCGCCGGTGTCCCCTCCCCGACTCAGCTCATGGCCACGAACAAGTCCACCGAGGCTCCGCTCGGAGTCCCCACCGTCGTCGCCGAGCGCCTGCGAGCCCGCCGCGAGCAACGCGGAACCAGCGTCCGAGCCCTGGCCCGTGAGGTCGGCGTCTCGCCGAGCCTCGTGTCACAGATCGAGAACGGCAAGGCGAACCCGTCCGTCGGAACCCTCTACGCGATCGTCTCGGCGCTCGAGATCTCGCTCGACGAGCTGTTCGCCGACACCGACAGCCCCGGCAACGGCGTGGTGATCCCCCACGCCAACGCGGTGCTGCGCAAGGACGACCGCTCGAGCATCAGCCTCGCCAGCGGCGTGCACTGGGACCGGCTGACGCCGACCGCCGAGGCCGACGTCGACTTCCTCTACGTCACCTACGACGTCGGCGGCGCGTCCTGCCCGCCCGACGCGCTGATGCGCCACAACGGCCGCGAGTACGGCCTGGTGCTGAGCGGGCGGCTCGGCGCGACGGTCGGGTTCGACACCTACGAGCTCGAGCCCGGCGACTCGATCGTGCTGCCGTCGACCACGCCCCACCGGTTCTGGACGATCGGCGACGAGCCGACGACCGTGGTCTGGACCGTCGTCGGCCGCACCGGCGACACCCGCGCGGTCTTCGAGAACTGAGCTCTCACGCCCGCGCCGGCAGGCGCGGTGGCCGAGATCCAGCGAATTCCCTCCGATCGGACGGTGCCACGGGCGCGCCGTCCGGAGATGCTGTGGCCGCGAGGGCGGAGAGCCGCGACGTTCGTCGTCGGCCGTCGACCGCCGGTACCCACCAAGGAGAGAGCCCCATGCCTGCAGACGTTTCGAGCCGCCGCTTCGAGGATCGCGTGGTGGTGATCGTCGGCGCCGCCCGCGGGGTCGGCCTGGCCACCGCCCAGGCGTTCGCCCGTGAGGGCGCGACGCTCGCGCTCGCCGACGTCGATCCCGCGATCGAGAACGTCGTCGAGCAGATCGACGGTGCCGACCCGGCACGGGTGCTCGCGCGGCGCGTCGACATCACCGACCTGCAGCAGTGCCGGGAGTTCGCGGACGCCACCGTCGCCGCCTACGGACGGATCGACGTCCTGGCCGTCGTGTCCGGCGTGCTGCAGGAGGCCCAGAAGATCGCCGAGCTGCCCACGGAGGAGTTCGACCGGGTGATGGCGGTCAACGCCAAGGGTCCCCTGCACATGGCCCAGGCGGTGCTGCCGCAGATGCGCGAGCAGCAGTCGGGCCGGATCGTCAACGTCGCGTCGTGGTTCTCGTACAACGGCCACGCGTACTTCGGCGCCTACTGCGCGTCGAAGTTCGCGGTCCGCGCGATCACGCAGGCGATCGCCGAGGAGGAAGCCGAGAACGGGATCACCGCCAACTGCGTGTCGCCGGGCAACGTCGACACCGAGATGCACCGCCGCGCGCTGCGCGAGGAAGCGGAGAAGCGCGGGATCACCACGCAGGAGATGCAGGACATCGAGTGGGCGAAGATCCCGCTCGGCCACGCCTGCCCGCCGGAGGACATCGCCGACGCGATCGTCTTCCTCGGATCCGACCAGTCGCGCTACATGACCGGCGCGTCGCTCGACGTGAATGGCGGGGTGCTCACGCGGTAGCGGTGCTCACGCGGTAGCCACGCCACCCGCGCGCCTACGAGGGTCTCTCCCTGTAGGGGCGTGGAGTCGTGGTGGTCGATGACTTAGAAGGTCGCCGACGGGTTCCGAGAGCCAGGCTGGTTGCCTGACCGAGGAACCCGGTGGCGAGATTCGATGTGGCAGCGGCCGCCACGGACCGCGCACCTGCAGGGAGAGGCCCTCCTAGTGAAAGACCATGCCGCCGTCGACGTTGATCGACTGCCCCGTCATGTAGTCGGAGTCGCTCGACGCCAGGAAGGTCGCCACGCCGGTCAGGTCGTCGGCGTTGGACAGGCGACCGAGCAGGATCCCGGCGCCGAAGCCCTCGAGCGCCTCGCCGGGGGCCTTCGTCTCGCCGATCTCGATGAACTCGCCGTCGAGCTGCTTCCAGAGCTCGGTCGCGACGACGCCGGGGCAGAACGCGTTGACGGTGATCCCGTCTCCGCCGAGCGCGTTGGCCGCGGCCTGCGTCAGGCCGACGACCGCGAACTTGCTGGCCGAGTAGGCGGCGAACAGCGGGAACCCGCTCTTGCCGGCGATCGACGCGGTGTTGACGATCTTGCCGCCGCCGCCCTGACGCTTGAACTGCTCGGCCGCCTCCTGGGTGCCGATCAGCACGCCGCGGGCGTTGACGGCCATGATCCGGTCGAAGTCCTCCTCGGTGGTGTCGAGGAACCGCACGGTCTTCGAGATCCCGGCGTTGTTGAAGAGCACGTCGAGCCGGCCGAACCGCTCGACGGTCGCGGCGATCGCCGCCCGGAAGCTGGCGCGGTCGGTGACGTCGACGGCGACGCCGTGGGCGCGCTCGCCGATCTCCCCGGCGGCGGCCTGCGCACTGGCCTCGTCGATGTCGGCGATCACGACGTTGGCGCCCTCCGCGGCGAGCCGCGTGGCGATCCCCTTGCCGATGCCCCGGCCCGCGCCGGTGATCAGGCACGTCCGTTCGTCCAGCCTGCCCATGTTCCGCTCCTTCGTTCGTCTGTGCGCGGGGCTGCGCCGCACGTGCGCCGCGGCCCCGCGATCGTCGGTGTCGGTCGCTCGTCGGCCCGCTCAGCGCGGGGCGACGAGGATCTTGATCTGGTCGCCCTCGGGGTCGGTCAGCGGGTCGAACCCGCCGGTGATCACGTCGTCGAGGCCGATCGTGCTGCTGATCACCTGCTCGACGGGGAACCGCCCGGACGCGACCTGGTCCATGTAGCGCGGCCACGAGTGCACGTCGTAGGCCCAGGTGCCGACCAGCGAGATCTCCTTCTCGGAGAGGCGCATCGGGTCGATTGCGGCGGGCCCGACGTGGAGCCCGACCTGGGCCACCGTACCGCGGGTGCGGACCGCGCCGATCGCGTCCTGCAGGCCGGCCTCGCTGCCGGCGCACTCGATCGCCACGTCCACGCCGAGCCCGTCGGTACGGTCGGCGACCCACTCCCCGACGTCGGTCGACGTCGGGTCGATCAGGCCGGCCGCGCCGAGGCCCTCCGCGCGATCCCGCCGGCGGGCGTTCGGCTCGGTCAGGTAGACCTCGCCGGCACCCGCGCCCAGGGCGGCGAGCACGGTCAGCGCACCGATCGGTCCGGCGCCGGCGACGAGCACCCGGTCGCCCGGGACCACGCCGCCGCGGGCGACCCCGTAGGCGGCGACCGCCGCCGGCTCGATCATCGCGCCCTGCTCGTAGCTGAGCTCGTCCGGCAGCCGCCACGCCTGGTAGTCCTCGACGACGGCGAGCGGGGCCATCCCGCCCCACGCCCAGCTCAGGCCGACGCAGCCCATCCGGGTGCACAGCTGGTTGAGCCCGCGGACGCAGAACGGGCACTCGCGGCAGTAGGTCAGCGGCATCACGGAGACGCGGTCGCCGACGGCGACGTTCTTGACCTCGGAGCCGATCGCCAGCACGTCGGCCGAGAACTCGTGGCCGAGGATCTGCGGCAGCGTGGCGCCCGTCAGCGCGTGCGGGGTCGCCGGGGTGACGATCGGGCCCGCCATGTACTCGTGGAGGTCGGTCCCGCAGATGCCGCACCACTGCGGCGCGACGAGTACGGCGTGCGGGCCGAGCTCGCCGGTCGGTTCGGGAACGTCCTCGATCCGGATGTCCTTGGCGGCGTGGAATCGCGCTGCGCGCATCTGCTCTCTCCTCTACTCGGCGGCCGCCTTCGGCGGCTGCGGGTCGTGGTGGTCGTGGCGCGGAAGCACCGCGCCGGTGGCGAACGTCTCACGCGGAGCGGTCATCGGGCGAGCCGTCCGCGACGCTGGACCTGGGTGTAGAGTCCGGCCGCCAGCAGGGCGAGCAGGCCGACGGCCCAGTACTGCCAGGCCTGCGACAGCCCGAGGAAGGTCGTCGCGTTGGTGATCTGCTGGATCAGGAAGGCACCCAACAGCACCCCGATGAACGAGCCGCGTCCGCCGAACAGGCTGGCTCCGCCGAGCACCACCGCCGTGATCGCGGTCAAGGTGTAGGAGGTGCCCTGCGACGCGTCGCCGATGCCGAGCTGGGCGATCAGCAGGATCGACGCGAGGAAGACCATCAGTGCCGCCCCGACGTACGCCAGCACGATCGTGCGGCGGACCGGGACGCCGACCGCGTGGGCCGCGGCCTCGTGGGATCCCGCGGCGCGCAGCCGTAGCCCCCAGCGTGCCCGGCGCAGTCCGCGCTCGAGGCCGAGTGCGACCACGACGGCGAGCAGGAAGGCGACGGGGATCCCGCCGATCTTGGCCTGGATCACCGAGACGACGTCGGCGCTGATGAACCCGCCCTGCTCGGGCCGCAACAGCTGGGCCACGCCCTGCAGCGCGATGTAGGTCGCGAGCGTCGCCGCGATCGGCGTGAACCCGCCGAACCGCACCAACCCGCCGTTGGTGAACCCGACCAGCAGCGCGATCGCGATCATCACGACCAGTCCGAGCAGCACGCCGCCGACGAGGCCCTTGCCGTCGACGAAGAAGAACGATGCGACGACCGCCAACAGGCCCGCCAACGGCCCGACCGAGAGGTCGATGCCGCCGGTCATCACCACCAGCAGCTGCCCGTAGCTGATGAACACCAGCACCGACAGCAACGTCAGCATCGAGGTCACGTTGAACGCGGAGAGTACGCGTTCGTTCTCGGCGTAGGTGTAGATCCCGAGCAGCAGGATCACCGCGACCAGGATCGC
>JBQGEK010000287.1:0-3477 GCA_052039575.1 Patulibacter sp.
CGCGACGCGAAGATCCTCGACATCTTCGAGGGGACGCAGCAGATCCAGCTGCTGATCATCGCGCGTCAGCTGCTGAAGAAGAGCTCCGCGGAGCTGAAGTAGCTCCGACCGGGGCCCCGTCGAGACGGCGGGGTCTCCGGAGTTCTCGGCGCGGATGCCGGTGGGCGTCTTGCAGGAATGAGATTCAGTCTCATATACTGCGACGCATGGATGCATCCCTCAACGCGGACCGGCGGCTGCCGGTCACCGTCCTCTCCGGCTTCCTTGGCGCCGGCAAGACCACGATCCTCAACCAGCTGCTCGCCAACCGCGAGGGCCGGCGGATCGCGGTGATCGTCAACGACATGAGCGAGATCAACGTCGACGCGGCGCTGGTCGGCCAGGACGGCTGGGCCGGCGGCACCG
This sequence comes from Patulibacter sp., assembly GCA_052039575.1. GTDB lineage: Bacteria > Actinomycetota > Thermoleophilia > Solirubrobacterales > Solirubrobacteraceae > Patulibacter. Next base: position 406 of record JBQGEK010000287.1, read on the forward strand.
ATACCGCGCTGTCGCGGGTCGACGAGCAGCTGGTCGAGATGAGCAACGGCTGCATCTGCTGCACGCTGCGCGAGGACCTGCTGGTCGAGGTCCGCAAGCTGGCCGAGCAGGGCCGGTTCGACCAGCTGGTGATCGAGTCGACCGGGATCAGCGAGCCGCTGCCCGTGGCAGAGACGTTCACCTTCGAGGACGAGGACGGCGTCGGCCTGGGCGAGGTCGCGCGGCTCGACACGATGGTGACGGTGGTGGATGCCGCGCGGTTCGTCGACGACATCGGGTCGACCGACGAGATCGCGGCGCGCGGCGAGAGCCTCGGCCCCGACGACGAGCGAACGGTGGTTGACCTGCTGATCGACCAGATCGAGTTCGCCGACCTGATCGTGCTGTCGAAGTGCGACCTGGCCGACGAGGCGAGGATCGCCCGGACCGAGCACACGGTTCGCCAGCTCAACGCGGGCGCCCGGATCATCCGTGCGTCGAACGGCCAGGTCCCGCTCGACGAGCTGCTCGACACCGGGCGGTTCGACTTCGACACCGCCGCTGAGCATCCGGGGTGGCTGCAGGTGCTGCGCGGGGAGGAGGAGCCGGAGACCGAGGAGTACGGGATCGGCTCGTTCGTCTTCCGTGCTCGTCGCCCGTTCCACCCGCAGCGGCTGTGGGAGGCGGTCCACCAGCCGTGGTCGGGCGTGATCCGCTCGAAGGGCTTCTTCTGGCTGGCCAACCGCCCGGCGATCGTCGGCGAGTGGTCGACGGCGGGACCGATCCTCAACCTCGGCGCCGTCGGCACCTGGTGGGCGACCCAGCCCGAGGGCGCCTGGCCGGACGATGCCCGCGAAGGGATCCTGGAGCAGTGGGACGACGCGTTCGGCGACCGCCGTCAGGAGCTGGTCTTCATCGGCCACGACCTCGACCGCGACGGCTTCGTCGCTCGCCTCGAAGCGGCCCTGATGACCGACCTCGAGCTGGCCGCGGGCCGCGACGCCGCGCGGCGGCTCGACGACCCGTGGCCTCGCTGGGGCACCGACGCCGTCCACGAGTATGGCCACGCAAGCGGGGGCGAGGGGCAGCAGGCGGCGGCCTGAGCGGCGCTGCGTCCACGCTGCGTCCGGTCGAGGAGCCGCCGGCGACTGAAGTGCAGGTTGCCCGCTTGAAGCGGGTCAACTGCACACCAGTGCGGACGGGGTTCGGTGACGCGCTCGCCGGCGGTGTCACAACCGGGGCCGCTATCTCGTCGAAGAGACATGAGCACCGACAAGCAGACCCCGAACACCCCGACCGGCGAGGTCGCGCACGCGCCGCGCTTCGACGTCTACGCGCAGCTCGGCGCGCCCGCCGCGGGCTTGATCCGCGCCGAGGAGCGGATCAAGCTCGACCTGACGATCAAGGAGCTCGTCAAGCTGCGCGCGTCGCAGATCAACGGCTGCGCGTTCTGCCTCGACATGCACTGGGCCGACGCGAAGGCCCAGGGCGAGAGCGACGTGCGGCTGGCGCAGCTCGCCGCCCACGCCGAGAGCCCGTACTTCACGGCGCGCGAGCGGGCCGCGTTGGCGCTGACCGACGCGATCACGCTGGTTGCCGAGACGAACGTCCCGGACGACGTCTGGGCCGCGGCGGCCGAGCAGTTCGCCGACGACGAGCTCGCGCACCTGGTGATGCAGATCGCGACGATCAACGCCTGGAACCGGATCGCCGTGACCGCCCGCTCGCTCCCCGCCAGCTGGAGCGCCGCCCAGGCATGAGCGCACGCGGCGGTGTTTCGCCTCCCGGGAGGCGGCCAACCTCGGCCACGTGATGCCGCGGGTCGGCGATCGTGTCGCCCGCCGACGCGTCCCGCGACCCTAGACTCGGAGCACCACGGCGATGACCGCTGATCAGACCCCCACCGACCCGCGCGCAGCCGCCTTCGCGATCGCCTACCGGATGCTCGGCAGCGTCGCCGACGCCGAGGACGTCGCCCAGGAGACCGTGATCCGCCTGAACGCGGAGGACGGGGTCGTGAACCCCGAAGCGTGGGCGACCACGGTGGCGACCCGGCTGTCGATCGACCAGCTGCGGTCGGCGCGGGTCCGGCGGGAGACGTACGAAGGCCCGTGGCTGCCCGAGCCGCTGGTCGCCGACCGTGGATGGAGCCCCGCCCGCCCCGTCGACCCGGCGGACCAGGCCGAGCTGGCGGACACGCTGTCGCAGGCGCTGCTGGTCGCGCTCGAGCGGCTGACCCCGGTCGAGCGCGCGGCCTTCCTGCTCCGCGAGGTCTTCGACTACGACTACGGCCGGATCGCCGAGATCGTCGACCGGACCGAGGTCAACGCCCGCCAGCTGGTGGCCCGGGCGAAGAAGCACGTGGCGGCGGGACGCCCGCGGTTCGACGCCGCCGACGAGGCCCGCGACCGGCTGTTCGGGCGGTTCCTCGCCGCGGTCGAGCGCGGCGACCTGGAGGGCCTGGAGGACATGCTGGCCGCGGACGTCGTGCTGTGGGGCGACGGCGGGGGCGAGGTCCCGGCGGCGCGGATCCCGGTCCACGGTCCGTCCGACGTCGCGCGGTTCCTGGTCCATACCGACCGCTACCGCCGCAAGCTCGACGACACGATCACGTCCGAGCACGTGACGGTCAACGGTCAGCCGGGCCGCCTGCTGCGCCGCACCGACGGCACCGTCTTCGCGGTGGTCGCGGTCGACGTGATCGACGGCCACGTCGCCGCGATCCGCGTGATGCGCAACCCGAAGAAGCTCGCGCACCTGTTCCGGGCACCGGGGCGTCGTCCTCGCGGCGGCGACGGCTCCGAGGACGACGGCTCGCACGCATGACGTGCCGTACGTCGTCCTCGAACCCGAGGCGCGCATCAAGACGACGCGTTGCGTCTCGGTGAGCGCGTGCGCTACTCGCCCTCGACCACGCACTTCGGCTGGCGCACGCGGTCGCGCGCACCGGCGGCGGCGACGGCGAGCAGGTAGACGAGCACGGTGACGCCGGCGATCGCGGCGCCGGCGGCGACGCCTGCGTAGAAGGAGAGGTAGAGGCCTCCGAGGCCGCAGAGCACCGCGACGGCGACGGCGAGCAGCATCGAGGGGACG
>JBQGEK010000288.1:0-7276 GCA_052039575.1 Patulibacter sp.
GACCACATCGTGCTCGTCGCCGCGCACGAGGGCCGGGTGCTCGGCGTCGCGGCCTGGCTCACGCCCCGGGGGCCCAGCTACCGCACGCCACGCGACGCCGACCAGACGCACCTCTCTGTGCACCCGGCCGCGCCGAGCGCCGGCGTCGGACGTGCCCTGCTGGGTCACGCCGAGGACGCGTTCCGGCAGCTCGGGGGGCGGACCGCGCACCTGTCGCTGCACGAGGAGAACACCTGGACGGCGGCGCTCCTGACCACCGCCGGATGGACTCCGGAGCCCGATACCCCCGCGGACATGCTGCCGCAGCACGTCTGGAGACGGACGTTCTGACCCGCCTCCGGGCGCCGCGTCCGTGACGCGGTCGACTACGGGGCCGCGTCCAGCGCCGCCCGGATCCGCCGGGGCAGCGCCGTGTAGCGGGTCGCGCCGTCGACCCGCTGCAGGGCCTGCATCACCGCGCTGCGCTCGCCGACCATCACGCAGGCACGCTCGGCGCGGGTGACCGCGGTGTAGAGCAGGTTGCGGGTCAGCATGTGGCGGTGCTCGCCGAGCACGGGAACCACCGCAATCGGCACGCTCGAGCCCTGCGCCTTGTGGACGGTGCAGGCGTAGGCGAGGTCCCAGGTGTCCAGTCGCACCGCCGGCAGGCGGATCGTGCGGCCGTCGTCCATCTTGACGAGCACGTCGTCGCCGTCGACCCGGACCAGCATCCCGAGCTCGCCGTTCATCACCTCGGCGTCGTGGTCGTTGCGGGTCTGCATCACGCGGTCGCCTTCGCGCAGCACGCTGCCCTTGGCTTGGCGCCCGCCGGGGTTGAGCTTCTCGCGCATCCGCGCGTTGAGCGCCTCGACGCCGGCCGCGCCGCGCCGTTGCGGCGCGAGGACCTGCACGCCGCCGACGGCGTCGACGCCGTAGTGCGTCGGCAGCCGCTCCGTGGCCAGCGAGACGATCTCATCGGCGGCGGCCATCGGATCCGGGCGGTCGATGAAGAAAAAGTCGCGGAGGTCCTCCGGGCCGGGCTTCGTCTCCGGCGGCTCGCCACGGTTGATCGCGTGGGCGGTCCGCACGATCAGCGAGCGCTCGGCCTGACGGAAGATCCGCGTCAGCCGGACCGCCGGGACGGCCTCGGATTCCAGCAGGTCCTGCAGCACGCGACCGGGACCGACCGGTGCCAGCTGGTCGACGTCGCCGACCAGCAGCACGTGGGTCCGCGGGCCGATCGCCCGCAGCAGCGCGACGGCCAGGTCCAGCGAGAGCATCGACGCCTCGTCGACGACCAACATCCCGCCGTCCGGGATCGGGTCGTCCTCGTCGTGCTGGAAGCCGCTGCCGGGCACGAACCCGAGCAGGCGGTGGATCGTCGTGGCGTCGGCGCCGGTCGCCTCCGAGAGCCGTCGTGCGGCCTTGCCGGTCGGCGCGCAGAGCAGCACCCGTTCGCTTGCGGACCGCAGCGTCGAGACCAGCGCGCGCATCGTCTGGGTCTTGCCGGTGCCGGGCCCGCCGGTCAGGATCGACAGCCGGTGAGCGCAGGCCAATCGCACCGCCTGCCACTGCTCCGCGCTCGGACGCGGCGCATCATCGTCCTCCGCGGTGTCCGGCGGCTCGTCCGCAACCACGACGTCGAGCGACGACTCATCGCGACTCAGCGTCGTCACGATCTCCGCGAGCAGTCCTTCGGCCTCGTCGAGCTCGAGCGTCGCCACACGGCCGTCCGTGTCGACCACCGCGCCGTCGCGAACCAGGTCGGCCAGCGCCGACGTGACGGCCGGAATCAACGCGTCGCTCGCCGACCACGGGGCGTTGCGCCCGGCCAGCAGACGCACGGTCCTCCGGATCAGCTCTTCGTGGGGGAGGTGGCAGTGCCCGTCGTCCTCGGCCTGCCGCAGCGCATGGACGGTGCCGGCACGCCGGCGGCCGACGCTCGCCGGGTCCTCGCCGAGCGCCAGCGCTATCGCGTCCGCGGTCGGGAACCCGATCCCGCTGCGCTCGGTCAACCGGTACGGGTCGGACTGCAGCAGCTCGACGTCGGGTTCGTCGCCCAGCGCCCGGATCACCCGGCCGATCGTCGCCGCGTCGACGTCGTGCTGCTCGAGCAACAAGCGCACCGCGCGAGGCCCCGACTCGGCCTGCCAGTGCTCCACGGCATCGGCGAGCTTCTCGCCCGACAGGCCCTTGACCCGCCGGAGCACGTCCCGCGGGTCACGATCCAGCCGGTCGAGCAGTTCGGATCCGAACCGCTCGATCAGCTGCTCGGCGGCCACCGGCCCGACGCCGGGGACCCGCTGGAGGATCCGGCCGACCGCCTCGTCGTCGGACGGACGCACGGTCTGCAACCGACTGACGCGGAACCGCTCGCCGTGCTTGGCGTGCTGTTGCCGGATACCGCTCGCGCGGACCCGGTCGCCGACGTCGAGATGTCCGACGGGCCCGACGAGCACCTCGTGCGCGCCGCGAGCGCTCGCGCCCGACGAGGCCATCGCATCGAGCACGGCGAAGCTGCCGTCGTCGCTGCGAAACCGGACGCCCACGACCTCGACTTCCAGCGTCTCCTCGTGGGTTCCAGGGGGCACGCAGGCACGGTATCGGCTGGCCGTGCCGCCCCGCGGTCCGCGCGGCGCCATCGCGCCGCACGGGCGCTCACGCTCTGGGATTATGGGCGGGTGGCCGCTCTTGGGACGATCATCACCGCCATCGTCACGCCGTTCGACGACACCGGCAAGGTCGACGACGCTGCCTTCGTGAAGCTCCTGCACCACCTGGCCGACAACGGGTCGGACGGCTTCGTGATCGCCGGCAGCACCGGCGAGGGCTCGACGCTCGACGACGACGAGCATCTCGCGCTCGTCGACCTGGCCGTCCGCGAGAAGCCCTCCGGCACCACCGTGATCGCCAACACGGGGTCCAACGACACCCGCCACGCGATCCACCTGACCGAGAAGGCCACCGAGCTCGGCGTCGACGGCACGCTGCAGGCGGTCGGCTACTACAACCGGCCCAACCGCCGTGGGATCGTGCAGCACTACCGCACGGTCGCCGCCGTGACCGACAAGCCGATCGTCCTCTACAACATCCCCTCGCGGACGACGCTCGACATGGACAACGAGCTGCTGGCCGAGCTGGCCCAGATCGACCACGTCGACGCGGTCAAGCAGGCCAACAACGACAACCTGGCGCTGGTCGACGGGCTCGAGCTGTACTCCGGCAACGACGAGGTGCTCGGGCGCACGCTCGACCTCGGCGGCGCCGGCGGAATCTGCGTCGCCAGCCATCTGGTCGGCGGCGAGATGCGCGAGATGGTCGACGCCACGCCGGAGCGGCGGGCCGAGATCGACGCGCGACTGCGGCCGCTGTTCGACGTGATGGGCGTGACCACCAACCCGATTCCGGTCAAGGCCGCGCTCGAGATGGTCGGCCACCCCGTCGGGGGCCTGCGGCTGCCGATGGTCGAGGCGGACGACGACGAACGCGCCCAGATCCGCGCGGTCCTCGCCGACCTCGGACTCGTCGCGTAGTGCGCCGACCGGCCCGTACCGCGCCGCACCGCGCTCCTGCCACCGCCCTGGCCCCGCTCGGCGGCTTCGGCGGCATCCGCCGCACGCGAAGTCCGGCGATCTCCGGACGCTTCCCGCCGGTCGCCGGTTGCGGCACGGTGGCTCCCGGACGGCGCTTAGCCGCGTCCCCGGACCACCGGGGCGCCTGACCATCCCGCGGCCCACGGCCGCGCCCAACGGACAGGACACCACCCATATGAACGCACCGTCACCCGCTTCCCCGACGCTGAAGGTGCTGCCGCTCGGCGGTCTCGGCGAGATCGGCAAGAACATGACCGTCGTCGAGTACGACGGCAAGATCATCGTGATCGACGCCGGCGTGCGCTTCCCGACGGCCGAGCAGGTCGGCATCGACCTGGTGCTTCCGGACTTCTCGTACCTGAAGGACCGGGCCCAGGACATCGAGGCGATCGTGATCACCCACGGGCACGAGGACCACCTCGGCGCCCTGCCGTTCGTGATCAAGCAGCTCGGCGGCGCGCGCAACGCGCCGAAGATCTACGGCCGCCCGCTGACGATGGCGATGGGCCGCAGCAAGCTCGAGGAGCACCGCCTGCGCGAGGTCCATCTGACCGACGCGCCGCTCGGCAAGGAGCTCAAGCTCGGCCGCTTCTCGATCGAGCTGATCCACTGCACCCACTCGATCCCGGACGCCTGCAACGTCGCGGTCAAGTGCGACGCCGGCACCCTGCTGTTCACCGGCGACTACAAGTTCGATCAGACCCCGGTCGACGGCCCGCCGGCGGATTTCCTCCGTCTTGCGCGGTTCGGCAAGGAGGGTCTGCTGATGCTGCTCGGCGACTCGACCAACGTCGATCGGCCCGGCTGGTCGCCGAGCGAGTCGCTCGTCGGCCCGGCGCTCTACGACGTCTTCGCCAAGCAGCGCGGGCGGATCATCGTCACCTCGTTCGCGTCCAACCTGCACCGCGTGCAGCAGGTGATCGACGCCGCCGCCGAGCTGAATCGCAAGGTCTGCCTGCTCGGCCGGTCGATGAAGAAGAACACCAACATCGCCAAGGCGCTGGGGATCCTCAACGTGCCCGACGGCCTGCTGGTGCAGCCGCGCGAGCTGGAGAACCTGCCCGACCACCGGGTCGTGGTGATGTCGACCGGGTCGCAGGGCGAGCCGCTGGCTGCGCTGCGCCGGATGGCGTTCCGCGACCACCCGCAGATCCGGATCCACGAGGGCGACACCGTCGTCTTCTCGGCGACGCCGATCCCGGGCAACGAGCGTGCGGTCAACGAGACGATCGACAAGCTGTACCAGGCAGGCGCCAACGTGATCACGCACAAGGACGCGCCGATCCACGCTTCCGGCCACGGCTACGCGGAGGAGATGAAGATGATGCTGAATCTCACGAAGCCGAAGTACGTGATGCCGCTGCACGGCGACCACCACCGCCTGCAGCTGCACAAGAAGCTGGCCGTGTCGATCGGCATCCCCGAGAAGAACGTCTTCTGCGCCGAGAACGGCCTGCCGGTCGAGATCGACCAGCGCGGCGCGCGGTTCGGCAAGCCGGTGCCGTCGGGCGTGATGTACGTGGACGGGTCGGACATCGGCGCCACCGCAGACGCCGCGCTGCGCGACCGCCGCTCGCTTTCGGAGGACGGGCTGTTCGTCGTCGTCGCGACGATCGGCGACGACGACGGGAAGTCGGTCGCCGAGCCCGAGCTGATCTTCCGGGGCGTGCCGTTCAAGCACGACGAGAAGTTCATGCAGGCCGTGCGCGACCAGATCGACGCGTCGGTCGAGCGCGCTGCCGCCGACAAGATCCACGACCTGGACGAGATCCAGCGGATCCTCCACGACGACGTCGCCCAGCTGGTCTGGGAGAAGATCCGCCGCCGCCCGGTCGTGATGCCGGTGGTCGTCGCGGTCTGAGCGATCGACGGGCCGCGTGCTCGCGCGGCCCGTTCACTGCTCGCGGAACCCGGTCCCGAACAGCGGGCCGTCGGGGCGTTCCCCGTCGGTCGGCCGCTCGGTCGGATCGACCGCGAAGGTCACGATGAACCGGGCTCCGCTGCCGTCGGGGTGGACGGGCTCGAACCGCGCGTCGCCGCCGTGGTGCTGGGCGGCGGCCCGGACGATTGCCAGCCCGATGCCCGTCGATCCGGCGGACTCGCCGCCGCGGCGGACGAACCGCTCGAAGATCTTGTCCCGCAGATCGGCGGGGATCCCGGGACCGTCGTCCTCGACGGTCAACCAACCGCGCGTGTCGTCCGCCCGCAGGCGGACGCGGATCTCGGTCCCGTCGGGGGTGTGGCGCAGCGCGTTGCCGACCAGGTTGGCCACCATCCGCACCAGCTCGTCGCGGACGCCGGTGATCGTCACCGGGTCGACGTCGACGTCGAGCACGTGGTCGCCGATCTGCGGCTCGAGCTCGTCGACCGCCTCGAGGATCGCGCGGTCGAGCTCGATCGGCGCGCGGGTGACCTGCCGCTGCGCGTCCATCCGCGCCAGCAGCAGCAGATCGGAGACCAGCAGCCGCATCCGCCGCGACGAGCGCAGCGCCGACGCCACCGCGTCGCGATCCTCGCCCTGGGTGGTCAGCGCCAGCAGCTCCAGGTTGGCCTGGACCGACGTCAGCGGGGTCCGCAGCTCGTGGGACGCGTCCGCGATGAAGTCCCGTTGGCTCTGCAGCGACGCGTCGACCTTGGCCTGCGCCACGGCGAGCTCGTCGAGCATGTCCTGCAGGGTGCCGGCAAGCTCCGCGATCTCGTCGTGGGCCCGCGGGGTCGGCATCTTGGCGTCGAGGTCCCGGGTGCGGGCGATGTGACGCGCCGTGCTGGTCATCCGCTTGACGGGACGCATCGCGCGTTGGCCGACGGCGAGTCCCGCGAACAGCGCCAGCATCGTGCCGAGCAGGACCCCGACCGCCAACGCGCCCCAGGTGCGCCGCGTCGTGTGGGTCACCGCGCTCGCGTTGCGCGCCAGCCGGACCTCGACCGGCGCCGACAGGCGCGATCCGCCTGCGGACTGCTGCTGGAACGGGGTCGGGCTGCGGTACGTCGTCAGCGGCAGGATCTCTCGCTGCAGCCACGGCTGGCCCGACTCCGCGTCGTTGACCGGCTGCTGGAGCTGGCGCGCCGAGATCTCGAACCCGTTGCGGGTCTCGGGTCCGTCGCCCGGAACGCCGATATCGACGCCGCGGTCCGTGCTGTCCGCCAGCTGGAACCCGCCGGGAACCCCGACGTAGACCGAGATCACGGTGTCGGGCTCGCCGCGCACCGACTGGAGGTTGTTGCCGAGGCTGTACTGCCAGGTGTTCTGGTCGAGCCGCAGGTCGAGCTGGCTGCGAATCGTGTCGAACCGCGCGGCGGTCTGCGTCTCGAAGTCGCCGCGCACCCGGTCCGCGGTGAAGCGGCCGACGCCGACGGCGAACAGCAGCAGGATCAGGCCGGTCAGCCCGGCCGAGACCACGGCGAGCCGCCAGTGGATCGGGAACCGATCGAGCCAGCGCAGCCAGCGCATGCGCGGCCCGCCGGGCGTCCGCAGTGCGGCGACGATGCCGGCGAACCCGGTGGGGCGGGAGGGGGGAGCGGGGACGACTATGGGCGGTGTGGGCCGTCAGCGGCCGACGCGCAGCACGTACCCCGCGCCGCGGATGGTGTGGACGAGGCGTTCCTCGCCGCCTTCCTCCAGCTTGCGCCGGACGTTCGAGATGAACACCTCGATCGTGTTCGTCGACGCCAGTGGGTCGTAGCCCCAGACCTCCTCGAGCAAC
>JBQGEK010000289.1:0-12047 GCA_052039575.1 Patulibacter sp.
GCGATGCGGGCGGCTACAGCGTGGCGGGGCGACCCGAGCGGTAGGTCGCCTCCATCGTGCGGGCCCAGCCGGCGTCGCCCCAGCGCTTGATCGTCGCGACCACTGCGCGGTCCAGGTCGTAGGTCACCCGCCGCAGCTCGATCTGGCCGTCGTCGTGGAGGATCCCGTAGGCGGCGCGCGGGTCGCCGTCGAACGGCAGGCCGACGCTTCCGGGATTGACCAGCTCGGTCGATCCGCCGTCGGGTCGGGTGATGGTGCGCCGGGTCGGCAGGTGGGTGTGGCCGACCACGAGCAGGTCGGGCGTGCGGCCCTCCAGCAGCGCGGCGTCCTGCGCCTGCGGGTCCGCGGCGAACCCGTCGACGTCGGAGCGTGGCGACGCGTGCCAGGCTTCGCCGCCGGGGATCGGCTGCCAGAGCGGCAGCTCGTAGAGCTCGGCGACCAGCGCGGGGCCCAGCGCCTCGCGGGTGGCGGCGACCCCGTGCTGGGCGAACGGGATCGGTGGAACCTGGTCACCCTCGACCGCCCAGCGCTCGTGGTTGCCCCGCAGCCAGCGGGCACCTTCGAGACGCCGCAAGCGCTCGACCGTCGCATCTGGCCACGGACCGAACGCGCTGACGTCCCCGCCGATCAGCCAGTCGTCGACGCCGCGGCTGCGCGCGTCCTCGAGCACGGCGTCGAGCGCGGCGAGGTTGCCGTGCACGTCATAGAGGAGCGCGAGCACCCCACGACGGTAGCGCGCCGCAGGCGCACGGGCGGGCCGAACGGGCGCGCGGCCCGCCCGACCCGGATCCGTGGTGGCTACGAGGCCTCGACGCGGCGGGTCTCGTCGCGGACCTCGCCGACGAGCTCCTCGAGCACGTCCTCGAGCGCGACCACGCCGATCACGGTGCCCATCTCGTCGCGGACGCGCGCCAGGTGCGCACGCGAGCGCTGCATCGTCTGCAGGACCAACCGCAACCGGTCGGTGACGGCGACGTTCGGCAGCGCCCGGTGGCGATCGGCATCGATTGCCTCGTCGCGGTGCTCGTCGTCGGCCAACAGGTCCTTCAGGTGGACGTAGCCGGTCATGGTCCCGTCGGTCGTCCGCACCGGGAACCGGGAGAACCCGGTCCGTCCGGCGAGCGCCTCGACCGTCGCGGGCGTCACGTCTGGCGGCACCGTGACCAGGTCGTCGATCGGCAGCAGCACCGATCGCGCGGTCCGGTCCTCGAACTGCAGCGCGTCGAGCAGGAGTCGTCCCTCGCCGTGGACCAGCAGACCCTCGCGGTGCGACTCGGCCACCAGGCCAGCCACCTCGTCGCGCGTGAACGCGCTCGTCACCTCGTCCTTCGGCTCGACGCCGACGGCGCGCAGGACGTGGTTCGCGATCCAGTTCAGGCTGGCGATCGCCGGGTGCAGGATCCGCACGATCATCACCAGCGGCGGGCCGAGGACCATCGCCGCGCGCTCGGGGCGGGCGAGCGCGATGTTCTTCGGCACCATCTCGCCGAGCACCACGTGCAGGTAGACCACGACCGACAGCGCGATCGCGAAGGCGACCGGATGCAGCAGCGACGACGGGATGCCGACCGCGTCGAACAGCGGCTCGATCAGGTGCGCGAGCGCGGGCTCGGCGATGTAGCCGAGGCCGACCGAGCAGATCGTGATGCCCAGCTGCGCGCCGGCCATCATCAGCGAGACGTTCTCCATCGCGCCGAGGGTGATCTTGGCGGCCCGCGACCCCGCCTCGGCCCGCGGCTCGATCTCCGTCCGGCGGGCGGAGATCAGCGCGAACTCCGCGCCGACGAAGAAGGCGTTCATCCCGAGCAGGACCACGCCGATCAGGATGGCGACGGCATCGCTCATCGCTCGTCCTCCCGGTCGGGCTGCGGAAGGTGCTCGACGACCGCCCGGAGCTCGTCGATCCGCAGCCCGTCCATCGACTCGACGGTGAGCGTCACGCGGTCGTGGGGGTGCTCGGGGTCGGGGCCCTCGATCACGATGGTGTCGCCGACGTCGGGGATCCGCTCCAGCCGCAGCTGGAGCAGCCCGCCGAGCGTCTCGTACGCCTCGTCCTCGGGCACGAACGCCTCGAACAGCTCCTCGGCCTCGTCGGGCCGCAGCAGCGCGGGCACCAACCACGAGCCGTCGAACTGGCGCTGGGCGATCGGCTCGCGGTCGTCGTGCTCGTCGAGCACCTCGCCGACGATCTCCTCGATCAGGTCCTCGAGCGTGACGATCCCGTCGACCCCGCCGAACTCGTCGACGACGACGGCGATCTGCAGTCCGCCCTGGCGGAGCACCGCCAGCAGCGGGTCGAGCTCGAGCGTCGAGGGCACGACCACCGGGTCGTCCATCACCTCGTGGACGTGGACCGTGTGGCGCTGGGTGTGGGCGACGGCGACCGCGTGGCGGATGTGGACGATCCCGACGATCTCCTCGGAGCCCTCGCGCTCGACCGGGAACCGCGAGTGACCGGAGCTGCGGGCCAGCGAGATCACGTCGGCGACGGTGTCGTCGGCGTCGATCGCGGTCATCCGCGTCCGCGGGGTCATCACGTCTTCCGCGCGGCGCTCGCCGAACGCGAGCGAGCGCTGCAGCAGGGTCGCGGTGTTCGTCTCGAGGGTGCCCTTCTCGGCGGAGCGGCGAACGAGCGAGGAGAGCTCCTGCGGGGAGCGGGCGGACGCCAGCTCCTCCTGCGGCTCGATGCCGATCCGCCGCAGCAGGTTGTTGGCGGTGCCGTTCAATCCGCGCAGCGGCCAGGCCATCGCGTGGGTGAACCCGCGCTGGAACCCCGAGACCGCGCGGGCGGTGGCCAGCGAGCTGGAGATCGCCAGGTTCTTCGGCACCAGCTCGCCGAAGATCATCGTGACCGACGTCGCGACGAGCAGGGCGATGATGATCGCGATCCCGGAGACCGCGGTCGGGTTGGCGCCGAGCGACTCCAGCGGCCCGTCGATCAGTCGGGCGATCGCCGGCTCGGCGAGGTAGCCGATGCCGAGGTTGGTGACGGTGATCCCCAGCTGGGCGCCGGAGAGCTGCGTCGAGAGCGTGCGCAAGGCGTGCGAGACGCCCTTGGCGCGGCGGTCACCGGCTTCGGCGAGCGCGTCGACCTTCTGGCGGTCGACGGTGATCAGCGAGAACTCGGCGGCCACGAAGCCGCCGCACGCGGCGACCAGCAGGAGGGCGACGCCGATCAGCAGCAGCTCGGTCATCGCCCGCCACCCGTGGGGTGGACGGCGCACGCGGGCGCAGCGAGCGCGCGAGCCGTTCGGGCTCGCAAGTGGTGAGCGCGTGCTTGGACGCGCTCCGGACCGGGAGGACGGTCGTCGTCGGCGTGCTCCAAGGCACGCTCCGTACTGGACGCGTCGTCACTGGGTGTCATCACGAGCTGCATGCTACGGGCGCGGGCGGCGTCGTGCTCCGCTCTTTTCCGTGGCGCCGTACGCAGGCCAGGCGATGCGGTTTCGACGCCGTGGGGCTTCCCCATTCGAAGCGCGCCCGCGAGCGTGGCGCCATGACCGCTCGGTAGGCTCGCGCCGTGCCCGTCCCCGCTCCGGAAGACCCCGGCCTCCCGCCATTCGAGCTGCGCGGACCGACCCTGAGCCTGCGGATCCCGACGGCGGACGACGCGCCGGCGCTGTTCGAGCTGGCGTCCGACCCGGAGGTCACCCGCTGGTTCTCCTGGGGGCCCTATACCGACATCGCGCAGCCACGGGCGTTCATCGCAGGACTCGAGCACGAGCGGCGAGACGGGGTCAAGCTCGATCTGCTGGCGGTCCACCACGAGCACGGACCGGCCGGGATCACCGGGCTCTACGAGTTCAGCCTGCGCGACCGGCGCTGCGTCTGCGGCACGTGGTTCGGACGCGCGTTCTGGGGGACCGGCGCCAACCGCGAGTCGAAGGCGCTGCTCCAGCACCTGGCCTTCGAGCTGCTCGGGATGCACCGCTTCGGCAGCTACTCGAACCCGCTGAACGAGCGCTCGACCCGAGCGCTGCACGGCGTCGGGCTGCAGCACGAGGGCGTGCTGCGCGGCTACCACCGCCACGGAGACCGCTTCCTCGACGTCAACATCCTCGGCCTGCTCCGCGAGCAGTGGGAGGCGTCGCCGCTGCGCGCCGAGTTCGCCGACCGGATCAGCGTGGTCGGCGAGCCTCCGCGCGCGTTCCGCGCCGGTTGAGCGCCGGTCGTCGGCCCGTCGGCGAGCAGGCGATCGGTGCGACGCCGCCCGGCGCGGCCCGCGGGCATCGGAGGTCGGAGCGGACCCGACTTGGGGCATCATGGTCGGGTTGCGCTCGTCCCGGCACGCTCCCTCGCCCGATCTCCCGATCACCCCCGCGGATCCGTCCGACGCCGGTCCGTCCGTGGCCGTAGACATCGACGGCCTGGTCAAGCGCTACGGCGAGCGGACGGCCGTCGACGGGGTCTCGCTGAGGGTCCCGCGCGCCCGCGTGCTGGCGCTGCTCGGGCCGAACGGGGCCGGCAAGACGACCACGATCGAGACCTGCATCGGCTTCCGTCGCCCGGATCGCGGCAGCGTCCGGATCCTCGGCTTCGATCCGGTCAAGGAGCACCAGCTGCTGCGCCCGCGGATCGGCGTGATGCTGCAGAACGGCGGCGTCTACCAGGCGGCCCGCTGCCGCGAGATGCTGCGGCTGGTCGCGTCCTACTCCGAGCACGCGCTCGATCCGGACGCGCTGCTCGACCGGCTCGGCCTCACCGCGGTCGCCAGCACCCCGTACCGGCGGCTGTCCGGCGGCCAGCAGCAGCGGCTCTCGTTGGCGATGGCGATCATCGGCCGTCCCGAGCTGGTCTTCCTCGACGAGCCGACGGTCGGGCTGGACCCGCAGGCGCGTCACGAGACCTGGCGGATCGTCGAGGCGCTGCGGCGCGACGGCGTCACCGTGGTCCTGACGACGCACGACATGAAAGAGGCCCAGCGGCTGGCCGACGACGTCGTGATCGTCGACCACGGCCGCGTGATCGCCCGCGGAACCTGCGACGAGCTGATCCGCGGCGACGCCGAGCGCGAGATCCGGTTCCAGGCGGCGCCCGGGCTGGACACCAGTACGCTGGTCGCCGCGCTGCCCGACGGCGACGCGGTCCACGAACCGGTCGCCGGCACCTACGTGGTGGTCGGCCCGGTCGATCCGCGGGTGGTCGCGACGGTGACCGCGTGGTGTGCCGACCAGGGCGTCCTGCTCACGGGCCTGCAGGTCAAGCACCGCACCCTCGAGGACGTCTTCCTCGACCTGACCGGACGGGAGCTGCGCGCATGAGCAGGGTCACGCCGACCCGTGCCGAGGACGCGGGGGAGTTCGCTCCCCGGCCCGGTCGCGCGTCGATCCGCTCGATGGCGCTGGCGCAGATCTGGATGGAGCTCAAGCTGCTGCTCCGCAACGGCGAGCAGGTGATGCTGAGCCTGATCGTCCCGATCGGATTGCTGGTCGTCTGCACCCAGGTCGACTTCATCTCGGTCGACGTCGACGGCTCCCGGGCGGACTTCTTCGTGCCGGGCGTGCTCGCGCTCGGGATCATGTCGACGGCCTTCACCGGTCAGGCGATCGCCACCGGCTTCGACCGCCAGTACGGCGTGCTGAAACGGCTCGGCGCGACGCCGCTGCCGCGATCGATCCTGCTGATCGGCAAGACCGGGGCGGTGCTCGTGGTCGAGACGCTCCAGCTGCTGCTGCTGGTCGGCGTCGGCCTGGCGCTCGGCTGGGAGCCGCGCGGCGACCCGTTCTCGGTGCTGCTGTTCCTGGCCTTCGGCACCGCGGCGTTCTGCGGCCTCGCCTTCCTGATGGCCGGGGCCCTGCGGGCGATGACCACGCTGGCGCTGTCGAACATCATCTGGTTCGTGCTGCTGGTGCTCGGCGGGATCGTCTTCCCGCTGTCCGAGCTGGGGGCGCTCGCCGGGGTCGCCGAGCTGCTGCCGAGCGGAGCGCTCGCCAGCGGCCTGCGCGAGATCCTCCAGAACGGGGCGGTCGCGCCGTTTAAGGAGCTGATCGTGCTCGGGCTGTGGGCGGTCGTGACGCTGACCGCGGCGGTGGCGACCTTCCGCTGGGAGTAGGCCCGCGCAGCGGACCCCGGCCGGATAGGCTGGCGGCGTGGCGAAGGCACGGCCGATCCCGGGGCTGACAGCGGAGACGCCGTTCTCGGCCGCGGCGGTCGCGACGGTCCGGGTCCGTGCCGACGAGCTGTTCGCGCACGGCGACGGCGTGCTCGACGTCGACGAGATCGAGCGCGTGCACGACATGCGCGTGGCGTCGCGACGGCTGCGCGCGGCGCTCGAGGTCTACGCCCCGTGCTTCCCGACGGCGCAGTACAAGAGCGTGCTGCGGGACGTCAAGGCGCTGGCCGACGCGCTCGGCGCGCGCCGCGACCCCGACGTCCAGCTCGAGGGTCTCGAGCGGTTCGCGTCGGCTCTGACCGATGCCGACCGTCGCGGAGTGCTGCGGTTCATGGCAGCCACGCGGGCCGATCAGGTGCAGGGCAACGAGCGGCTCGCCACGGTCCTGCGCGAGCTCGACCTCGACGACTTCGCCGCACGGATCGAAGCGCTGTTGGGCACCGTCGAGGAGCCCGCATGAAGGCGCGCCCCGTGTCCGGAGTCGACCCGCAGGGGCCCCTCGCGGACAACGTCGAGCGGATCGCCCGAACGCGCCTCGACGAGCTCTGTGGGTTCGTCCCGGCGGTGCTCGACGAGACCGAGGTCGAGGCGCTGCACGACATGCGGATCGCGGCCAAGCGGCTGCGCTACCTGCTCGAGGCGACCGCCGGAACCTGCTTCGGAGACTACGCCCGGACTGCGGCCAAGCGGGCCCGCGGGCTGCAGGGCCTGATCGGCGAGATCCACGACTGCGACGTCGCGATCCCACGCGTCGAGCAGGCACTGGCGGCGGTCGAGGCCGCCGACGAGGAGGAGCTGGTGCGTCGCGCCGACGGCGCCGACGACCTCGACCCGAAGTTGGCCCGCGAGCTGCCGCACGCCGACGAGCACCGCGGGCTGGTCACGTTGCTGAGCTACCTGCGGGCGCGCCGCCGCGTGCTCTACCAGCGCTTCCTCGCGGAGTGGCGGCGCTGGGAGCGCGACGGGGTCTCGCCGCGTCTGCGCTACGCGCTCGCGGAGCGGCCCGACGTGATAACACCGCGTTCACCGGATGGCAACGACCAGGGCGGTGCACCGGCGTAGGCTCGGGGCACCATGTCCGATCTGCTGCGTGCCCCCGATGCGGTGATGCTCCCCGACGATGCCTCTCCGCCGGCCGCGCCGGATCCGACCGACCCGCAGTGGTTCACCAACCGCGAGCTGTCGTGGGTCGACTTCGACGAGCGGATCCTCGAGCTGGCGCAGGACGAGCGCCAGCCGCTGCTCGAGCGCGTGAAGTTCGCGGCGATCTTCGCGTCCAACCTCGACGAGTTCTTCATGATCCGCGTGGCGGGTCTCCACGCGAAGGTCTGGGCCGACAACGTCCGCCGGTCGCCGGATGGACGCACCGCCGACCAGGCGCTCGACGCGCTGCGCGAGAAGCTGCCGCCGCTGGTCGAGGAGCACGCGCAGCTGGTCGCGGACGAGCTGCTTCCGGAGCTGGTCAAGCACGGGATCCGCGTCGCCCGCTACCGCGACCTGCGACGCGAGGAGCAAGCGCTGCTCGACGAGCGGTTCAACGACCGGATCTACCCGGTGCTGACCCCGCTCGCCGTCGGTCTCGGGCGGCCGTTCCCGTACATCTCCAACCTGTCGCTCAACCTGGCGGTGCTGGTCCGCGACCCGGACTCCGGTCAGACGGTGTTCGCCCGGATCAAGCTGCCGACCGAGGTGATCGAGCGGTTCGAGGTGTTGACGGGAGACCCCGCCCACGGCCGCGACGACGGCAACGTCGAACGGGTCTACGTGCCACTCGAGCAGGTCGTGGCGGCCCATCTCGACCGGTTGTTCCCCGGGATGGAGGTGCTCGACAGCGGGATGTTCCGGGTCACCCGCGATGCCGACTTCGAGATCTCCGACGAGGCGGACGACGTCAAGCGCGCGCTCGAGGCGGAGCTGCGCAATCGCCGCTTCGGCGAGATCGTCCGCGTCGAGATCGGTGCCGCGATCAGCCCGGCCCTGCGACGCGAGATCGTCGAGCAGCTCGGCGTGGAGGAGCGCCAGGTCTACGACCTGCCCGGGTTGCTCGACCTGACGTCGCTGTGGCAGATCGTCAACGCTCCGGGGCACCGCGAGCTGCTCGCTCCGCCGTGGCGCCCGGTCACCCACCCGCGGCTGCGTGAGGGGGACGACGAGCAGGCGGACATCTTCGCGGCGATGCGGCGCGGCGACGTGCTGGTCCACCATCCGTACGACAGCTTCCACAGCTCGGTCGAGCGGTTCGTCGATCAGGCCGTCGCCGACCGCGACGTGCTCGCGATCAAGATGACCGTCTACCGCACGAACGCCGACAGCACGCTGCTTCCGGCGCTCGTCCGGGCATCCGAGCAGGGCAAGCAGACGGTCGCGTTGGTCGAGCTGAAGGCGCGGTTCGACGAGCAGGCCAACATCCGCTGGGCCCGCGTGCTCGAGGACACCGGCGTGCACGTGGTCTACGGCCACCCGGCGATGAAGACCCACGCGAAGTGCATCCTCGTCGTGCGCCGCGAGGGCGGCAAGGTGCGGCACTACCTGCACGTCGGGACCGGGAACTACCACGCCAAGACGGCCAAGCTCTACACCGACTTCGGGCTGTTCACCTGCGACCCCGAGATCGGGGCGGACGTGGCGGACCTCTTCAACCAGCTGACCGGGTTCGCGAAGCCGGGCCGGTTGCGCCGCTCGCTGGTCGCACCGCACGGGCTTCGCGACGGGCTGCTGGAGCGGGTCGAGCGGATGGTCGAAGCGCACCGCGCGGGTCGCGAGGTGCGGATCCGGATGAAGATGAACGCGCTCGTCGACCGCGAATCGATCCTCGCGTTGTACCGCGCTTCGCAAGCGGGCGTTCCGATCGACATCAACGTGCGTGGCGCCTGCTGCCTGCGTCCCGGCGTGCCGGGTCTCTCCGACACGATCCGTGTTCGTTCCGTGCTGGGGCGGTTCCTGGAGCACTCGCGGATCTTCGCCTTCGAGTGTGGTGAGGAGACCGAGGTCTACATGGGGTCGTCCGACGTGATGGAACGCAATCTCGACAATCGGGTGGAGCTGGTGGTGCCGGTCGACGATACTGAGGCGCGCCGGGAGCTCCTCGAGGCTCTGGACCTGGCGTTCGCGGACCAGGATGGTTCGTGGGACCTCGGACCGGACGGTCGGTGGGTGCGGGTCCAGTCCTCGGGGTCAGAGACGTCAGTCGGTCTGCAGCGCGGGCTGATGGAACTCCACGCGCAGCGGGCGCGAGAGGCGGATCTCGAGGAGTGAGCCAAACATACGGTCGTCCAGTTCGTGTGACGCTTGTACGGAGAAAGCACGCAACTTTGCAGCGCTTTGATCGCTAGTCTTGATCAGGTGTACGACGCATCGGGATCCCAGGACATCAAGCCCGGACGCTCTCCTCGTGACGAGCGTCTGAGCCGTGCCGTGGTAGTGAACGCGGCCATCGAGATCGCTCGCCGTGATGGGCTGAACGCGCTCTCGATGCGACGTCTGGCGGAGGAGCTCGGCGTGTCGACGATGGCCGCCTACCGCCACGTCGCGAGCAAGGACACCCTCGTCGACGACGTGCTCGAGGCGATCGTCGAGACGATCTCGCTCGAGACCACCGAGAGCGACTGGCAGAAGCAGGTCGAGGAGCTGGCCGTTCGCAGCTACCGCGTGTTCCTGGAGGTCCCGGGGATCACCGATCACCTGCACGGTCGGGCGCTGGTCCGTCCCGCGGTCGTCCGCTGGCTCGAAGCGCTGATCAAGCCGCTGGTCGAGGCCGGGATCGAGACCGGTTCGCGGGCCGGCTTCACCGCGTCGCTGGTCTGGCTGCTTCGTGGCGCGACCCGCCTGACGGACGAGTGGAACGCCACGATCAACGCGCTCGAGGAGATCTCCACGGAGGGTCCCGAGGACACGGTCAACATGCGCAGTGGCCGCAGCGACCTGGGCAGCAAGCAGGCCGAGGACCTCCTGACGACCGGCATCCACCTGCTGCTGGGTGGCCTGGCGCAGCCCGGGGGCCGCTAGCCCGCGAGCGGCGGAGCAGGCGCGACCTCGCGGTCTCAGCGCGACGCGGCGGGCGGTCCCGCCAACCACGGCACGGGGCCGGCGCCTACCAGTACATGCCGCGCGTCAGCGCGGCGAGCACTCGCATCTCGACCCCGGCGCGCTCGTCGGGGTTCTCCTGTCCGCGGGCGGCCGCCGAGTCCGGGAAGACCCGGAACCCCATGTTCAGGATGAAGTCGCTGACCCGCGGAGCGACGGCGTAGAGCACCTCGCCGGTCGTGCCGAGCAGGGTGTTGATCTGCTTGGGGTGATCGATGATCGCCGTGGCGATCATGTCGGCCGCTTCGACCGGCGTGATCGTCGGCATCTTGTCGTAGAGCTTCGTCGGCGCGATCATCGGCGTCCGCACGAGCGGCATGTGGATCGTCGTGAACGAGACCTTGGCGCCGAGCAGCTCGGCGGCGACGATCCGGGTCCAGGCGTCGAGCGCCGTCTTGCTGGCCACGTAGGCACTGAACCGCGGGGGCCAGGTCTGAGCGCCGATCGAGCTGATGTTGATCACGTGGCCGCCGCCGTGCTCGACCATGTGCGGCAGCACGCCCATCACCAGGCGGATCGCGCCGTAGTAGTTGAGCTGCATCGTCCGCTCGAAGTCGTGGAAGCGGTTGAGGCTGAGCTTGATCGACCGGCGGATCGAGCGCCCGGCGTTGTTGATCACCACGTCGACGCGGTGCTCGCGCGTCACCGTCCTGGCGAGCTCGTCGATCGCCTCGAGGTCGTTGAGGTCGCAGGGGTAGACGTAGGCGGTGCCGCCCATCGCCTCGATCTGACGCCGCAGCGCCTCGAGCTTCTCGCGGGTGCGGGCGACCAGCAACGGCGTGCCGCCCGAGAGCGCGACCTTGAGGGCCGTCGCCTCGCCGATCCCCGACGAGGCGCCCGTGATCAGCACGGTGCGCCCGACCACGGCGTCGCGCAGCCGCTGGTCGTTGTGCAGTGCGGGGTCGAGGTTGCGCTCCCAGAAGTCCCACAGCGTGGCGGCGTAGTCCCGCAGCCGCGGCACCGAGATCCCGCTGCCGTTGAGCGCCTGCTCGGCGCGACGGGCATCGAAGACCGGGGTGAACGAGAGATGGGGGACGATCTCGTCGGGAATCCCGGTCGGCGACAGCAGGATCCGCCGCAGCGGCGCCAGCTGCGGCGCCCGCAGAGCGGCCGCGAGCGCGCCCTTGTTGACGTTGATCGCCGGAACGCCGGGCGGCCGGATCGCCAGACGCGGGGCGCGCGCGGCGCGCGCCACCGCGTTGATCACGTCGACGACCGCCTGCGGTCGCGGCGCCGTCAGGTGGAAGGCCTGGTGGTCGAGTCCGTCCTCGTGCGCGATCTGGTCCATCGCGTTGACCACGTAGTCGACGGGCACGATGTTGGTCGCGCCGAGGTCCGGTGAGATCATCGGGATCCACGACGGCAGCTTGCGCAGCTGCTTGATCAGCCCAAAGGTGTAGTACGGGCCGTCGACCTTGTCCATCGCGCCGGTCTCGGAGTGGCCGACGACGATCGACGGACGGTAGATCCGCCACGGGACGAAGCTCTCGGCCCGGGCCACGCGCTCGGCCTCGAACTTGGTCCGGTGGTAGGGCGCGGGCAGCGGCTGGCCCTCGTCGAACATGTCCTCGCGGAACACGCCCTCGTAGTTGCCCGCGACCGCCACCGACGACACGTGGTGCAGGCATCCGGCCTCGAGGATGTTGGCCAGCTCGACCGCGTGGCGGGTGCCCTCGACGTTGAGCGTCTGGTTGCGCTCCTCGTCGGCGGTCATGTCGTAGATCGCCGCCAGGTGGAAGAGGTGATCGATCTTCCCGCGGTGCTCGTCGACCCAGTGGGGGTCGACGCCGAGCGCCGGCGATTCGAGGTCGCCGACGACGACCTTGATCCGATCCTGCGCCCCCTCGGGCCA
>JBQGEK010000290.1:0-5790 GCA_052039575.1 Patulibacter sp.
GGACGCATCCGGCCCCTCCGGCATCGCAGCGCAACCACTGCCGCTCGACCGTGACGTCGTTCCCGATCCAGGTTCCGGCGCTGCCGGCGAGGGTCGCCCCTTCGCGAGCCGTCCCGTCCACCGTCGGCACGTCGGCGTTCACCGGCGGCACCACGGTGGAGCGGGACGTACGGGCCTCCGCGCCGTCACCGTCAGCGTGGCTCGCCACGACCCCGAGCTCGATCCCGTAGCCGACGTCGGCCGCGGTCAGCGTGTAGGCCGCAGCATCCGCCCCGGCGATCGTCACGCACGGACCGCTCGCCGCGCAGCGGTACCACGCGTAGCGGAAGGTGTCCGGGTCGTGAGCCCACGACCCGGTGGTCCCGTCGAGACGCTCACCCACCGCGGGGATCCCCGAGAACGTCGGCGGCGTCTCGATGGTCGGGAGCACGGGCGAAGTCACCGGTCCGACGCGGCTCGAGCGGGCTGCGGCCGGAACGTTCACGGGAAGCGCGAGGACCGAAGCGGTCTCCTCGATCTCGACGTAGTCGCCGAGATGGCGCTCGTCCGGGGTGAAGCTCGATCCCGTCGCCACCTGCTCGCATGCCGAACGGGCGGCATCGGCGCTCGGACACGTGAACCACCGGTACGAGCGTCCGCTGGCGGGACGCGACCAGGTGGCCCCCGACGCGGTCAGCGGCCGGCCGGCCACCATCCGCCCGCTCACGGTCGGCGCCTCAAGCGCAGCGACCAGTGCGGTCGGACCCAGGGCCATCCGCGTGCGGGGTTGCAACTGGATGACCGACGCCGTCTCGGGCCGCGTCGCGCGCAGATAATGCTGCTCGGCGAACCCGCCCTCGGCCGTCGACGGATCGAACCGCACGCGGTAGTTGCCGGCCGGGACCGGGCCGATGCGGTATTGGCCGGACGCGTCCGTGGTTGCGGTGGCCGTCGGGACGGTCTCGCCCGACCGGATCAGCTCGACAGTCACCCCGTCCAAATCGACCCAGTCGCCCGCGGTGGCAGACCACCCGAGCGAGCCATACACCCGTCCATCGACCGTAGCCCCGAATTCGAGCACGATCCTCGGCATGTTCTGGCGCTGCCCGGTAGCTAGCACGACCTCCTCCGCAGGTCGCGAGAACAGCGTCCCGTCTGGATCCTCGAACGACAGCTCGTAGCGGCCGGCATGGAGCTGGGTGAAGGAGTAGCTGCCGTCGATCCCCACGAGCGTCGACCACGACGACGTGCCGTCGGACAGATGAGCAGTGACACCGTACGGTGAGTCGCCGGCACCGATGAAACCGACGGTGCCCGAAACCGATGCGCCCGGAACCAGTGCGTAGTCGACGCGTTCCGGCGTACCCCCTGGGATCACGCGCGTCGCGCTCTCGAACGTCTCACCGCCGTAGAACCCACCAAACGCGTTCGTTCCGTTCCATGGCCGGAACTCGAGCACCACCGCGGCTCCCGGCGTGAGTCCCGCGATCTCGTACGAGCCCGCGAAGCTCAACGTCTGCAGTTCGTCCCTGGTCTCGGCGTCCCATACCGTGACCTCGCCCCACACCGCTTCGTCCGCCAGCGTCACGAAGCCGGAGATCCGCGCGTCGCCGCGCAGCTCGGCATCGACGTCGACGCGCTCGTCACCGACAGCGAGATCGAACCGCGTCGCCCCGGACGGATCAGCTGACCCGGACGGGCCGCCGACGCAGCGGGCGGCATAGCCCGCACCGCTGAAGCAGACGCTGTAGCGGCCCGGCTCGATCCCGTCCAGCCAGTACCCGCCGTCGGCGGTCGAGACGAACGCCGTCTTCACGAGCGTTGCGACGTTCCCCTGCCAGCGGTAGAGGTGCGCCGTGGTGAACGGGATGACCGGCGGTGCACCGGTCGCCTCCACCCGCACACGGCCCGAGATCGAAGCCGCGGGGTTCAGGTCGACCATGTCGAGCGCGGTCTGCTGCCCGGCTACGACCGTCACCTGGTCGGCGGACGCCCGATCGATCGTGCCGGGGTAGTAGCGGGCGTTCGCCGGATTGTCGGGCACTCGTCGCGCACTCTCAGACGCGTAGCGCACGCGGTAGCTGCCGGGCGCCAGCGCACGGAGCTCGTAGCGGCCATGCGCGTCGGTGCGCGTCTCGGCGACCGGCACATCGTCTTCCGCGTATGCGGCGACGTAGACGTCGGCGAGCGACCCGCCACCGATGCTCCGCTCGACCGCTCCGGCGAGCGACCCGCCTCGCTCGAGCGCCGCGTCGACCCCCGAGACCCCCGCGTTCACGGGGACGTCGACCGGCGTTGCCCCGGCCAGTCGATCCGCGCCCTGGTGGTACTGCGGTATGTAGTCCTCGACCTGGAGCCTCGGCGGATTCCCCGGCCACCAGGATGACTGCCGCAGCTCGACCGGCGATTCGCCACCTGGCCCCACGAACACCACTTTGTACGCCCCCGGGACGCCGTTCGGCGATCCGGTCACCGCCAGGTACCGGCCCTGGTCATCGGCTTCGACAGCCTTGACGGCCCACCCGTTCTCCTGGAGCACAAGGACTCGCGCGTGTGGCACCGGATCCCCGGTGATCGCGTCGGTGACGGTGCCCCGGATGTGCGATTGCTCGACCAGCCGCGCATCGACGCCGGTGCGGTGGACGCCGTCGCCGACCGTCACGAGCGTCGCTTGCTGGGACGTAGAGGCCCTGTCGAAGTACTGCGTCTGGAACCGAGAGTCGGGGCTCCCCGCGAAATCGACGAGGTAGTCACCCGCTGACGTCACCGCCAACCGGTAGCGGCCGTCCGCGCCGGTGGTCGCCAGGGCGAAGCCGCTACCAGCGGAGTTCATCGCGAAGACCTGGATGCCCTCCTGAGGAGCGTCGTCAGCATCGACGACCCGGCCGCTGATCGACTGCAGCGGGGGCGGGATCGCGGCGTCGATTCCGGACACGTCACTGCCCGCAACCGTCACCGGGTCGGCGTCCTCGACCGTGGTCGCGTCCTCGTAGTACCCAGCTACGGGCCCGATGGCGTGCATCTGGTGCGAGAAACCGATCACGTACTCGTCGTCGGGCAGCCCATTGAGCCGGTAGCTCCCGTCCGGCTTCGAATGCGCTATCCGTCGACTCAGCTGCGCGTCCGTTCGGGAGGTGGCGATCACCATCACCTCGAGCGGCGCACCGGTCCCCTGCTCGCGCACCGTGCCCGAGATCGCGTGACCGACCAGGAAGCTGTGGTCCATGCCCGTTCGCTCGTCGTTCGCGGCCAGGTCGAAGTACTCGGCGTTCGACCATCGGGTCGCGCCGTCGTAATAGCCCATCGCCAAGCCGGGCTGCCGGGTGATCTCCGGCTCGAACTGCAGGGTGAACCGCCCGGCTCGCACGTTCGTGATCCGGTAAGCACCGGTGTCGTCGGTGCTCGCCGCGGTGATCACAATCCGGTTCTCGTCGAGCACCGACACCCGCGACCCCTCCGGCGACCCCGACGGCACCGTCACGGTGCCCTCGATCGTCGCGGCCTGCGCCGAGGCGGACAAAATGCCCGAAACCCCCAGCACCAGCGCGACCAGCACTGCCAACCAGGCACGTATTTGCCGGCTCCCACCAAGCGTCCGGTATCCACGGGTCGACGACCCGGAACCACCGATGGAAGCTGGTTGCCACTGACCGATCGTGGACAGCATAGACGACCTATTCAACCACGCCAGTATCCTTTCCGCGCCGAGCGTGGGCGGGGAGTCAGCCGACAGGGGCGGTCCCGGATGACGCCGCCCGGCTACGATGACCCTCGGTGTTCCGCTCCCGGTTCATCCTGTTGCTGCTCGCCGCAGCCGTCGTCGGGGTCTCGCTGCTCGTGGCCCCCGAGCTCGCCGTTCCCGGCGTGCTCTCCTGCGCCCCGGCGCTGGTGCTGCTCGGCTGCCTCTGGCTTGGCCGGTTCCCCGGGCACGAGCGGCTGGTCCGCTGGATCACCCGCCGCCGTGCCCGCCGTCGGCCGCTCGGCGGCCCGCTGGCGCCCGCGGTCGCACCGGCCCCGGTCCGCTGCCCGCGCGGCGGGCGATTGCTCGGATCGCAGCTGGCGGTCCGCCCGCCGCCGTTCGCGGTCGTCCCGGCCGTCTGACGCCCATCTCCCAGACCGCCGCGGCGCGCTGATCCAGCGCCCCGATCGCTCCCGGCCGCTCGTGCCCGGAGCCGCACCCGTGCGGGTGCCGACCGCTTTCCCGGTTCCGGCGACGTCGTTCGCCGGCCCGACCGTCAGGACCGTTCATGCCCATCGTCCTCGGAAGCACCTGGCCAGCCCAGCTGGCCGTCGTGGTTCCCATCATCGCCGCCTACGCGGCCGTCTTCGTGCTGCTGTTCCGCAACGCGCGCCGGGCCCCCGGCGGGTCGCGGATCGGCTGGCGGCACGCCGTCCCGTTCGCGATCGGCGTGCTCGTGGTGGTCGCCTCCGCGGTCCCGCCGCTCTCCTCCGCCGCCGACACGTCGCTCGTCGCGCACATGCTCCAGCACGTGCTGATTGCCGACCTGGCCGGTGCTTTCCTGGTGCTCGGCCTGCGCGCCCCGCTGCTCTCGCTCGGGCTGCCGCGCCGGGTGCTGCGCGCCGTCGCGCCGAACGGCCGCTGGGGTCCCTGGGTCCAGCGGATCACCAACCCGTGGTTCGCCGTCGGCCTGTTCGCCGTCATGCAGTGGACCTGGGCCGTGCCGTTCCTGCTCGAGGCCACGGCCAGCAGCTCGGTGCTCCACCTGCTCCAGCACTCGCTGCTGTTCTACTCCGGTCTGCTGCTCTGGTGGGTCGTGATCGATCCGCTCGGCCACCGGCGCCACAAGCCGGGCATGCACCGCGTGGTGATCGTCGGCCTTTCGCGGCTGGCGACGGTCGCGGTCTGCTTGCCGCTGACCTTCCTCGACCGCGAGATGTACCCCGAGTACGCCGCGGCGGCCGCGGCGCGCGGGCTCGACCCCGTGACCCAGCAGCAGCTGGCCGGCGCGTCGATGTGCCTGCTCGAGGTGATGATCTTCGGCGTCGCGTTCGGCGTCGTGCTGATCGACGCCTTGCGCCGCGAGGAGCAACGCGAGGCCCAGCGACAACGGGCCGCCGGACGGGCCTGACACGCCCCGCCCCGGGAAGCTGATGCGGGTTACACCACTCACGGTGGCCTAACGCGCATCAGCTGTCCCGGCCTGTCGAGCTGATGCGGGTTACGCCACCGACGGTGGTGGAACGCGCATCAGCTTGGGTTGCCGCCGGCTAGCGGCGCGCCGCCGGCTTGACCGTCACCGTCCGGGTGACGGTCCGCGTCGCGCCGTCCTTCGGCTGGAACGCCACCCGCAGGCGCAGGCGCACCGATCGGCCTTCGCGCACCGCCCGACGGGTCGCCGCGTTGGCACTCACGCCGATCGACGCGACCGTCGATCGAGCGCTGATCGTGCGGCGGTTGGTCTCGACCCCGGCACCGCTCACCGTCAGACGCCCTCCGCCGCGCAGGCCGCGCACGGTCGTCGTGACCCGGTTGCCCTGGCTGACCGTCCGCACCACCCCGAACCGGCAGTTGGTGCCCAGCGGTGCGCTCTGGCGGTGGCGCTTGCCATTCTGTCCGGTCAGCCGCGACGAGACCGTCGGCGTCGATCGGCTCGAGCAGACGTGGCCGTTGGTCACCTTGAGGATGCCGTTCGACCCGCCGTTGATCTGCAGGTCGAACGACTCGATCGGCGCGTCCGGCAGGTTGTCGAACGTCGTCTGCAGGTGATCGTCGACCACGTCCGAGGACGCGTGCAGGTTGATCCGCACGCCCTGGCCGCTGAGCGGGATGAACAGCTTCGGCAACGTCGC
>JBQGEK010000291.1:0-10812 GCA_052039575.1 Patulibacter sp.
CGCCGTCCACTCGCGGCGCCGCAAAGCAGCTTTCCGGCGCCGCCGCTCCGGGTGCGGACCCGCGGCGGCAGCGCGGAACGTCAGCGACGCGCGACGCCCACCCGCAGCCGCAGCTGCTCGATCTCGGCCTCGTGGACGCCAAGGGCGGAATCCCCAGACCCACCCGCGCCGTAGGCGACGTCGACGGCCAGCGTCTCGCCCGCGACGTACTGCTCGTGGGCGCGGGCGGCGGCGAGCAGCTCGTCGTCGCCGTCGAGCGTCAGCGCGATCCGGTCGGTGATCTCCAGGTCCGCGGCCTTGCGGGCCGCCTGGATCGCATGGACGACCTCGCGGGCCAGACCCTCCTGGCGCAGCTCGTCGTCGATCGCGAGCTCGAGCGCAACCGCATGGCTGCCCTCGCGCTCCAGCTGGTAGCCGGCCAGCGGCTCCATCCGCAGGATCAAGTCGTCTTCGGCCAGCTCGTGCTCGACGCCTTCGACGTTGAGGCCGACCGTGCCCCCGGCCCGCACCGTCGCGGCCGCCGATGCGGGATCGAGCGCGGCGACGGCGGCGGCCACCTGCGGCATCGCCTTGCCGAACCGCTTGCCGAGCGGCCGGTAGTTCGGCTTGATCTCGAACGATCCGAGCTCGTCGGCGTTCTCGACGAACCGCAGCTGGTGGACGTTGAGCTCGTCGCGGACGATCGCGCCGAGCAGCTCGATCGCCTCGCGCTCGCGGTCGGCGGCGACGATCACCGCTTCGCGCAGCGGCTGCCGGACCTTCAGCTTCGACTGGCCGCGAGCGCCGAGCCCCAGCTGGACGGTCTCGCGGGCGGTCGCCATCGCGGTCTCGAGCGCCAGGTCGCGCTCCGGGAGCGGGCTGCTCTCGCCCGACCCGGGCCAGTCGGCCAGGTGGACCGAGGGCTCGCTGCCGTCGAGGTTGTCGTAGATCTCGTCGGCGACGAACGGGGTGACCGGCGCCAGCAGCTTGGCGACAGTGACCAGGCACTCGCGCAGCGTCGCGAGCGCGGCCGGATCGCCCTCCCAGAACCGGCGGCGCGAGCGGCGCACGTACCAGTTGGAGAGATCGTCGACGAACGCCGCGATCGCCCGGCCGGCGAAGGTCACGTCGAACGCCTCGAGTCGCTCGGTGACGTCCTCGACCGTCGCGGTCAGGCGCGAGCGGACCCAGCGGTCGAGCAGCGCACCGCCGCCGTCGTCGGTCGCGGCGGACGTGCGGCCGTCGCCGCTCGCCGACGCGTTCTCGTACATCACGAGGAATCCGTAGGTGTTCCACAGCGTCTTGAGGAAGACGCGGACGCCTTCCCCGATCGCCTCGGTCGAGAAGCGGTAGCCGTCCCACGGCTGCTTCGACGTGAAGAAGTACCAGCGGAAGGCGTCAGCGCCGAACGCGTCGAGCACGTCCCAGGGCACGACGATGTTGCCCTTCGACTTCGACATCTTCTGGCCCTCGGCGTCGAGGATCAGGCCCAGGCAGACCACGTCCTCGTACGGGGCCCGCGCCGCCGCCCGCTGCTCGCCGCCCGTCACGACCTCGGACAGCGGCGAGACCGTGCCGGGCGCGACGTCGCGCGTGCGGTCGGGCTGCTGCAACAGGGTCGCCAGTGCGAGCAGCGAGTAGAACCAGCCGCGGGTCTGGTCCTGGGCCTCGCAGATGTAGTCGGCGGGCCAGCGGTTCTGCGCCCGGGTCTCGTCGAGCGTCTGATGGTGCTGGGCGAACGGCATCGCGCCCGAGTCGAACCAGACGTCGATCACCTCGGGGACGCGGCGCATCGTGCCGCCGTCGCAGCCATCCGCGGTGCAGGCGAAGCTCAGGTCGTCGACGTACGGCCGGTGCGGATCGTCGACCGGCTGGCCGGTGAGCCCTTCGAGCTCGGCGAACGAGCCGATGCAGTGCAGGTGACCGCACTGCTCCTGATCGCAGCGCCAGACGGGGAGGGGGGTGCCCCAGTACCGCTCGCGCGACAGCGCCCAGTCGACGTTGCCCTGCAGCCACTTGCCGAAGCGCCCGTCCTTGACGTGCTCGGGGTGCCAGGTCACGCCGTCGTTGGCGGCGACCAGCTGCTCGCGGATCCGCGAGGTGCCGATGTACCACGACGGCTTGGCGTAGTAGATCAGCGCGGTGCCGCAACGCCAGCAGTGCGGGTAGGAGTGCTCGTACTCGCGAGCGAGCCAGAGCGCGCCCGACGCGCGCAGGTCCTCGACCAGGTCCGGGTCGGCGTCCTTGACCGCGCGCCCGGTGTAGCCGGTGACCCGCTCGTCGAAGGTGCCGTCGAGCCGGACCGGGTTGACGACGTTGAGTCCGGCGGCGACGCCGAGCGCGTAGTCGTCCGCGCCGAAGGCCAGGGCGGTGTGGACGATGCCCGTGCCGTCCATCGCGGTGACGAAGTCCGCCTCGAGGACCGTGTTGCCGCGCGGACCCCACTCCTCGGACGCGATGAAGGAGAACGGCGGGGTGTAGTGCGCCCCGGCCAGCTGCGCCCCGGTCAACGTCTCGAGGATCTCGAGCCCGACCCCGTTCGGCACCGGCTTGTTGTCGCCGCCGATCTTGGTCGTGACGACGACGCGGTCGAGCAGATCCTTCGCGACGACCACGACCTCGCTGCGGTTCGGGTCGGTGTCGCGGGACGGCACCCCGTCCGGCGCACGCCCGGTGACGCGCGCGCGGACGTACTCCAGCTCCGGGTGCACGGCGAGCGCCGCGTTCGACGGCAGCGTCCAGGGCGTCGTCGTCCAGGCGATCAGGTTGTCGCCCGGCTGCAGCGCCGACGCGGCCGGGTCGACGACGGGGAAGCGGACGAACGCCGACTGGTCGTGGATGTCCTTGTAGCCCTGCGCGACCTCGTGGCTCGACAGCGCCGTCCCGCAGCGCGGGCAGTACGGGACCACGCGGTGGCCCTCGTACAGCAGGTCCTTGTCGGCGATCTGGCGGATCGCGCCCCAGACCTGCTCGATGTAGTCGCGGTCGAGCGTGCGGTAGGCGCCGTCGAGGTCGACCCAGTAGCCGATCCGTTCGGTCAGCCGGTTCCAATCCTCGAGGTACGTGAAGACCGAGTCGCGGCACTTCGCGTTGAACGCGGCGATCCCGTACTCCTCGATCTCGTCCTTCGACGAGAGCCCGAGCTCGCGCTCGACGCCGATCTCGACCGGCAGGCCGTGGCAGTCCCAGCCACCCTTGCGCTCGACGTAGCGCCCGCGCATCGTCTGGAACCGCGGGAAGATGTCCTTGAACGCACGCGACAGCACGTGGTGGCTGCCGGGCCGGCCGTTGGCGGTCGGGGGGCCCTCGTAGAAGACCCAGGGCTCCGCGCCCTCACGACGGCGCAGCGACTCGCGGAAGACGTCGCGCTCGCGCCACCGCTCGAGGATCTGCTCCTCCAGCGCGGGGAACGACTGGTTCGGATCGACGGGGCGGCGCGACATGAACCGTCGATTGTAGGAAGAACCCGGAGATCTCCGACGGTTGCGCCGGTCCCGGGGCGGTGGAAGGGAGGATCCGTGGCGCTTTCGGGGTATTGGTGAATGGCTTGCGTTCCCGACGGGCACACGGGAGAGTACGCCCGAGCGGAACGCATCCGCTGTAAACCGCGGTGGAGAACAGCTCCGCCGAGAACCACGGAGAACCCTCGATGTCCACGTCGCCGGCCACGTCCGAACTTGCATCCCTGTCCGCCCCGAGGAAGCTGCTGATCGCCAGCGGCCTGCTGCTCCTGATCAACAGCTTCCTCGCCTGGTACTCGGCCAGCGCGTTCGGCGTCACGTTCACCCAGAACGGCTGGAACCAGCTCGGCACCCTGGTCTGGATCGTCCTGATCGCCACGCTGGTCTGGGAGGGCGTCCGGATCGCCGGCGTCGCGCCGATCCAGGGGCAGCGGGCGGACCTCGCGACCGCGGGGCTCGCGGGCCTGACGCTCGTCCTCGGCGTGATCTACCTGATCGTCCGCCTGACCGACGGCAGCCTCGGCTTCGCCTTCTGGCTGGGTCTGCTGCTGTTCGTCGTGTTCGGCTTCGCGATCGCGCAGCTGTTCCAGGCGAGCGGCGGGCAGGCTGCGGTGCGTGAGGTCCAGGCCGAGGCCGCGCAGCGTCGGGCCCAGCAGCAGGCGCAGCAGCCGCAGCAGCCGTCCGCGTCGACGCCGACGCAGCAGCAGCCGCCGGTTGGGCAGCAGCCTCCCGCGCAGCAGCCGCCGGCCAGCAATCCGCAGGATCCGCCCGCGAGCGCTTGATCGATCCCACGGATGCGGATCGAGGTGGTGAGCCACCTCGCTCCGCGCCGGTCGCGACGGCGAGGCGTCGCTAGCGTCCGCGCCGCAGCCGGAACGGCGCGGCGTCGGCGCTCCCGTCGAGGATCTGCAGCAGGCGCGAGCGGGCGACCAGCGGCGCGGGGTCGAGCCGTTCGACGCCGGTCGTGCGGGCCGCGACCAGCGGCCCGTGGAAGTCGAGTACCGCGAGCTCGCCACCGACCGCCCGCTGGGCGGCGAAGACCAACCGCCCGAGCCGGTCGAGGTCGACGCTGCGGCCGCTCAGGACCAACGCCGCCGGGTCGATCCGGCCGAGCGCGCGGCTCAGCTCGCTCGGCTGCAGGTCGGCGCCGACGGTCACCGGCAGGACGCCCGCGCGGCGCAGGGCCAGGTCGAGGGCCTGGATCCGCAGCGCATCGACGGTGACGGGATCGGTGCCGTCGACGAGCACCACGACCTGTGGTCGGTGGGCGGGTGGTGCGGTGCGCGTCGCCGCCGACAGCCAGCGCGACGCCCACCGCCACGCGAAGGCGTACTCGACCGACCCCGGATGCCGGCGGTCCAGGTCCTCGACGGCGGGGATCAGCACCTCGTCGACGGAACGCTCGAGCGAGCGCAGATGCAGCGACTCCTCGACGACACGGTCGGCGTCGGCCTCGTCGTAGCGCCGCAGGGCGCGGTGCAGGCGGTCGACGGGTGTCGCCGCCCGGGAGCTGCCGCGGGACCGGCTCGGTCCGCGGTCGTCGAAGCCGCCCGGGTCGTGTCCGCCGCCGGACTCACGCCGCGCGAGTGCGACGGCGGTGGCGGCGTCAGGGGCTCGGTCGATCGCGGCGCGCAGCGCCTCGATCTCGCCGAGGTCGTACTGGCGATGACCGCCGCCGGTCCGCTGCGGGGTCGGGAACCCGTAGCGGCGCTCCCACGCACGCAGCGTGCTCGCGGAGACGCCGAGCATCTCCGACGCAGCCGTGGTGCGGATCGCGGTCATGACCGCCTGATCCTCGGGCAGTCAGCCGCCCGTGGCAAGCGCGGCAATCTCCCGTGCGCACGACGGATTGCAGGCCGATCCGTAGGGTCCGTCCATGGGGCGACTCGATCAGCTGGACCTCAGCCTGCGACTCTCACGGCCCGAGCAGGACGCGCGGGTGGAGGCGGCGCAGCAGCGGCTCACCCAGATCCGGCTGACGCTCGGTGGCCTGATCGGCGAACAGGACCCAGAGCACCTGCAGGACCCGGCGCGGCGCGACTTTCCGCTCGGGCCGCCGTTGCTGATCGCGTTCGAGGGCTGGGACGCGTCCGGGAAGGGCGGGGCGATCCGGCGCCTGACCGCGGCGATCGACCCGCGTCACGTGCGGGTGGCCCAGTTCGCCGCACCGACCCTGGCCGAGCTGCGCCACCACTGGCTGCACCGCTTCTGGGGTCCCCTGCCGGGGCGGGGCGGGATGGCCGTCTACGACCGCAGTTGGTACGGGCGGGTGCTGGTCGAGCGCGTCGAGCGGCTGACGTCCGAGGCCAACTGGCGACGGGCCTACCAGGAGATCCGCGAGTTCGAGCGGCAGCTGGCGGACGACGGGGCGATCATCGTGAAGTTCTGGCTGCACATCAGCGACGAGGAGCAGCTCGAGCGGTTCGAGCGGCGACGTACCGACCCGCTCAAGTCGTGGAAGCTGACCGCCGAGGACTGGCGCAACCGCGAGAAGCGCGACGAGTACACCGCAGCGGTAGAGCAGATGGTCGCCGAGACGGACTCCGGCCATGCGCCGTGGGACCTGATCCCGGCGGAGTCGAAGCGCTGGGCGCGGGTGGCGGTGCTCGAGACGGTGATCCGGCGCGTCGAGCAGCGGTGCGCCGAGCTCGGGTTCGCATTGCCGCAGCCGTTGCTGGTTGAGACCGACGGGGATGGGTAAAGGGAAGATCATCACCAAGATCCCTGGAGAATCGTCACCAGGGCCCCCCGAAACGCGGTACGTGCGTCCCAACGCCGCCGCGTCATCCAACGAGGTTTCTATGCTCTACTCCCTTCTCGTCGCACTCGTCGTCGTTGCTCTCGTGCTGTTCCTCACGAACATCACCGTGGGCGGCGGCATCGTGGGTGTGCTCGCGCTCGTCCTGCTCGTCTGGATCCTGATGGGTGCCGGACGTCGCGGCGGCTCCAGGGTCTAGCCGGAATCGGCGGTCGGGTCGGTCCTGACCGACCGACCGCCCGTGAGGACGGGAACGGCCGGGAGATGTTCGGCCGGCCACCGTCGCCGCTTCCGCCGACGGGGCCTCGGTCCCTCGGCAAGCGGGCCGAAGGCACGGGGCGCCCTCACCGCCACGCTCCCGTCCGCGCCCAGCGGCGGTCTCGGTAGCGCCACCCGGTACCGAGCAGTCGCGTAAGGATCACCACGTTGATCCCCACCCACACGCCGGCGATTCCTCTGCCGGCGTCGTGGGCGGCGAGCAACACCGGAATACCGATCAGCGCCGCGGCCGCCATGGCGAACGCCAGGAACCGCGCGTCGCCGGCGCCGATCAGCACCCCGTCGAAGGCGAAGACCGCGGCGGCCAGCGGCAGCATCAGGCAGAGCAGGGGCCACATCGAGCGGGCCTGCTCGCGCACTGCCTCGTCGGCGGTGAAGAGGCCGATGACCGGCCCCTGGGCGACCAGCAGCGTTGCCGCGACGAGACAGCCGAAGGCAACCGTCCAGGCGACCATCCGCGACGCCGCGGCGAATGCCTCCTCCCGACGGCTCGCGCCGAGCGCACGGCCGATCAGGATCTGCCCCGCGATCGCCAGCGCGTCGAGCACGAGCGCGATGAACAGGAACAGCTGCCAGCCGATCTGGTGCGCGGCCAACGACGGGTCCCCGGACCGCGCGGCGACCGCCGAAGCGACCGCGAAGGTCAGCAGCAGGGCGCCCGAGCGCACCAGCAGGTATCCGCCGGTGCTGCCGATCCGCCCCAGCAGCGCGAGCGACGGGCGCCGCAACGCGGCGCGCTCCGGAGCCGCCGCATCCGTCGGTGCGGAGCTGCCCTTCCACAGCAGCCGCACGAACAGCAGCCCCATCGTCGTCTGCCCGACCAGGGTGGCGATCGCGCTGCCGTCGAGGCCCAGGTCGAAGCCGAAGATCAGCAGCGGGTTGAGCACCAGGTTGATCGCGTTGCCGAAGAGGATGATCAGCAGCGGGTCTCGCAGGTTGCCGGTCCCGCGCAGCCAGCCCTGGGCCGCCATGCTGAGCAGCGCGAAGGCGAAGCCGGGCGCGGCGATCCGCAGGTAGCGCTCGGCGCCGTCGGCGGTGGCTCCCTGGCCGCCGAGCGCGGAGATCCAGAGTGGACCGGCGAGCACCACGATCAGCGCGCCGACCACGCCGAGGGTCGCCCCGAGCCACAGCGACTGGGCGGCGATGCGGCGCAGGTCGGCGTCGTGGCGGCCGTCGTCGGCCGACGCCCCGGCGAGCCGTGCGACCGCGGCGGTCGTCGCGTAGGCCGCGACCACGCCGAGGCCGGCCAGCGTACCCAGGACCGACGCCGCCAACGCCAGCGACGCGAGGTCCTGGCCGCCCTGCGGCCCGTCGATGTGGCCGACCATCGCGGTGTCGACCAGCAGGTAGCTCGGCTCCGCCGCGAGCGTGCCGAGTGCGGGAAGCGCCAGCCGCGCGATCTGGCGGTCGTAGGGAGAGCGCAGCGGCACGACGGGGGACGGTAGCGGGCCGCGCGTGCCTCGTCGCCTGGGCACGACCGCGACGGCTTCGGGCGTCGGACGGTGGCCGGGGAGTAGTGTCCGGGCCGTCGCACACCACCCATGCACCCGTCGCCGACCGATCGGCTCCGGGCGCGACCTTCGCGCTCTGGATGGGTGCTCCGATCACCCGAGGGACACCATGGCTGAGACCCTGTACGGCAGCGAGACCCAGCAGGCCGTCGACAACGTCCCGATCTCCGGCGAGCGCGTGCCCGTCCAGGTCGTGCGGTGGCAGGCCCGGATCAAGGGCGCCGCCGCGCTGGTCAACGCCGAGCTCGGCAAGCTCGACCAGGGGATCGCGGACAAGATCTCCGCCGCGGCGACCGCGATCGTCGCGGGTGACCACGACGACCAGTTCCCGATCGACGTCTTCCAGACCGGCTCGGGCACCTCGACGAACATGAACGTCAACGAGGTGATCTCGGCGCTGACCGGCGGTGAGGCCCACCGCAACGACCACGTCAACATGGGACAGTCGTCCAACGACACCTTCCCCTCGGCCGTCCACCTGGCCGCGCTCGACGAGGCGACCAACCGGCTGATCCCGGCGCTGAAGCAGCTCGAGGCGTCGCTGCAGGCCAAGGCCGACGCGTTCGTCGACGTCGTAAAGGCGGGCCGGACGCATCTGATGGACGCGGTCCCGGTCACGCTCGGGCAGGAGTTCGCCGGCTACGCGGCGCAGGTCCGCCAGGGCGTCAAGCGGGTCGAGAACGCGCTGCCGCACGTCGGTCAGATCCCGCTCGGCGGCACCGCCACCGGCACCGGTCTGAACACCCCCGCGGAGTTCGCGCCGAAGATCCGCGAGCGGCTGATCGCCGACTCCGGCCTGCAGCTGATCGCCGCCCCGGCCGACCCGTTCGAGGCCCAGGGCAACCGCGACGGCCTGGTCGAGCTGTCCGGCGCGCTGAAGAGCGTCGCGGTCTCGCTGACCAAGATCGCCCAGGACATCGCGCTGATGGGCTCCGGCCCGCGCGTCGGGATCGGCGAGCTGTTCCTGCCGGAGCTGCAGAAGGGCTCGTCGATCATGCCGGGCAAGGTCAACCCGGTGATCCCCGAGGTCGTGCTCCAGGTCTCCGCGCAGGTGATCGGCAACGACACCGCGATCACGATCGGCGGCATGCAGGGCCAGTTCGAGCTGAACGTGCGCGTTCCGCTGATCGCCCGCAACCTGCTGCAGTCGATCCACCTGCTGACGACCACCTCGACCGCCTTCGCCGAGAAGTGCGTCGACGGGATCGAGCCGAACACCAAGGGCACCGACGCGTCGGCCGCCGGCACGCTGGCGACGGCGACCGCGCTGAACGAGGCGATCGGCTACGACCTGGCGACGAAGATCGTGAAGCAGGCGACCGATTCGGGCGCCCCGCTGCGCGACGTCGCGCTCGAGAACGGCGTCGCCGCCGAGCTCTACGACCAGACGATCAACCTGCGCGAGATCGCTCGCGGCAACCAGGGCTGACCGGACGGCGTCCCGGACCCGCTAGCGTCCGGGGCGTGTCCACGCCACCCCCGTCGAGAAACGCCGAACCGCGGATCCGTCGGGTCACGCTGACGACCGGGCGGATGGCGGAGGAGCAGGCCTGGTGGACCGGGCGGCTCGGCCTGGAGCCCGCGCTCGGCGCCCCGGCCGGCGGATTCGCGGTCCAGGTCGGTGACGGCGTTCTCGCGTTCCAGCCGGTCGGCGAGGCACGACGCGGTCGCGACGCGGAACCGTCCCACCACGTCGCGCTGGAAGTCGCCGAGGACCGGTTGGTCGAGGCCTCGGAGTGGCTGGCGCAGGCCGCGCCGCTGGTCCCGCTGCGCGACGGCGAGACGATCGTCGACTTCCCGGCCTGGGTCGCCCACAGCGTCTACGCGCGTTCGCCGGGCGGGCACGTGATCGAGCTGATCGCCCGTCACCGGCGCGTCTGGTCCCCCGACGTGGCGGGCGCCGACGGTCCCGACCTGATCCGCGGGATCAGCGAGGTGGGGGTCTGCACCCCGGACGTCGGCGCGCTCGTCGACCGGCTCGAGTCGCTGGGGATGAGCCGTTGGTTCGGCGACCCGGATTCCGGGTTCGCGGCGGTCGGCGACGAGTCGGGCCTGTTGATCTGCGCGCGGGAGTGGCGGCCGTGGTTTCCGACCGACCGTCCGGCGGCCCCTGGACCGGTCGCGATCGAGCTGCGGGGCGTGCCGGGCCTGACGCTGGGGCACCCCGTGCCGGTCGGCAGCGCGACCGAGCTGTGGGCCGTGCCGTGGTGACCCGCGTCGCCCGCGGAGTCCGCCTCGGAAGCGCGACCGCCCGATCGTCGGGATTGCGGCGCGCCGGCTGGATCGCCGCCCGGTCCGGCGCTATACAGGGCATATCCCGGGAACACGGCCGCTCGTGGCCCGAATCGAGGAGAGCACGATGAGCGCATCGACCAGCAACGTCGGGGCCCGCCGCTCGGTGGCCACCTATCCGAACTACCGTGAAGCCGAACAGGCGGTCGACACGCTCTCCGACGCGGGCTTCCCGGTCGAGCACGTCGCGATCGTCGGCAGCGGCCTGCGGACCGTCGAGCAGGTCACCACGCGGATGACGACCGGTCGGGCCGCGGCGATGGGCGCGGGCCAGGGCGCGATCATCGGTCTCTTCTTCGCCCTGCTGTTCGGGATCTTCTTCGAGGG
Organism: Patulibacter sp.; assembly: GCA_052039575.1. Taxonomy (GTDB): domain Bacteria; phylum Actinomycetota; class Thermoleophilia; order Solirubrobacterales; family Solirubrobacteraceae; genus Patulibacter. Next base: position 10,608 of record JBQGEK010000291.1, read on the forward strand.
GCCCAACTTCCTCGGCCTGCTGATCTACGCGGTCGTGCTGTCGGCGCTGTTCGGCGCGATCTTCGGCGCGATGAGCCATGCCGCGACGGCGGGCCGTCGCGACTTCGCGAGCTTCCAGACGATGGAGGCCGAGCGCTACGAGTTGATGGTCGACCAGGAGGTCTCGGCGCGCGCGATCCAGATCCTGACGGGGCAGACGCCCGAG
>JBQGEK010000292.1:0-8592 GCA_052039575.1 Patulibacter sp.
GACGGCCGCCCTCGCGGCCGGTGCCGTCGTCGTCGCTCCGCAAGGCGCGCACGCCGCGATCGAGGTCGGCAACCAGCAAGGTCAAGTCGTCGCGCGCTTCGCGCAGGTGACCTGCACCGTCAAGCGCGTCAAGGGTCAACAGCGGTTCCAAGCCAGCGCCACCCGCGGCGCGTGGAGCCTGTCGCTGGTCATCTATCCCGGCGACTTCAACGGCTACGGCAAGCGGTACCCGATCCGCTATGGCGCCGACAGCCCCGTCGACGTCAACGTCAGCCGACGTGGATCGTCCAACTCGTTCTCCAACGCCTTCCGACGCGAGACCTACGAGACGCCGGACGGCCCGATCAGCCTTCCCGATCCCGGCGTCGTACGGTTCGCGAAAGCCGGCAAGCGGCGTACGGTGCAGATCGGCCTCGGCCCGATCTGGAACGGTCCGCGCAGCGACGAGGCGGTCGTGGCCTCCGGTCGCGTGCCGTGCCGCTGATCGTCCGACTCGATGGCGCGGAAAGGTAAAGCGCGATGGCGCGGAAAGGTGAAGCGCAACTGCGTCCGCAGAGCCCCACCAGCGCGCGATCGCACTGAGACGCCTACGTCGTCAAAGCTCGGCAATCGCGTACCAGTGCGGCATCACGTTGCGGAGTGCGCGCCGATCGACAGACCCGAGTTCGGCCTCATCGGCGACGGCGTCGAACTCCCGCTCAATGACGTCGCGCTGGTGATCGACGATCTCACGAGCCTCGGCTGAGGCCAGGCCGAACAGCGCAGCACGCTCGATGCACCCCTGAATGTTCGACAACCGATACGTGTCGGAACCCGCGCCGATGATCATCGCTTGCGTCGCCTCGCCGCCGGCACGCAGATACGGGCAGATGTCGTACGCCGGCGTCAGCGACAGCGCCTGACCGTCCCACGTCGCCGCATGGTTGCGTGCGTGGTCGTCGGTGTTGCCGACGAGGACGTTGAACGTCAGGCGCGCGAACAGCTCGCGCCGCGCCTGCGCCGGAGTCGTGAACCGATGGCGCATGACCTCGGCCAGGTCACCGTAAGACGCGTACCGGGCACCACGCTCATCAAGCCCCAGAATGGTCAGCGCCGAGACCACGATCTTCCGCTCGCGGGACTCTGCGCGACGGTCGAAGCGCTCGACCAGCAGGATCGCCCGGTGGTCGACCTCAGCCAGGGTCACCGGCGCGACGTCTAGGCCGCACATGGCCGCCAGCCGCATAGCGACGAATTCGCCGCGAACGATCGGCCACGGGTCCGTGGTCATCTCGAACTTCGCCAGCAGCTCTCGCCCGCCGTCGCGCACCAGGGCCTTCGGACGGGCACCACCCGCCGAGCTCCCGGCGAACGTCGCCCCGAGCAGCCCCGGATCGACGTCCTCCCCCGCCGCGACGAGATCGGCGACGCGCAGCAGGTCCTCCAACGGCGCCTGGTCCGGATGCGCCACGTAGGTCGACGGGGAACGTTGGACGTCGAGGCCACCGATGCGGTTCGATCCCGACTCCACCAGATAGGTCAGGTCGCTGAGTGCGGCGACGTCAGCGCCCCGTGCGAGGACGCGATTGACGATGACCCGCTGCCCCCAGCTGTCCGGGCCGGCGTCCCGCAGAACTCCGGCCAACTCCAGGCCATTCTCCGGCTGGATCGGTGCCGTTCCCAGCGGTAGCTCTGGCAGGAACAACGGAATCGCGTCCGCCCGCTCCAGGTACCGGCGCCCGTACGCGAACGACACCACGGGCCCGTCCTGATAGGCCATCCCCGCGGGAACGGGTTCCTCCGATCCCGGCATCCACACCCAGACGTACGCTCGATCGAGCTGCTCGACCATCAGAAGTCCAGGTCCGCCGGATCGATCGGGCGTGACCTTCGCGGCCGACGCCGCAGGACCGCGGCGCGGGCGCGCTCCGCCTCGACCTCGACACGCGACGCGTCGTCGTAGAACAGCGGCACGCCGGTCAACGCGGCGCAGTCCATCACGGTGCCGATCGCTACTCCGAGGTCGCCTCGCTCGACCTTCACGATCGTGGCGGTGCTGACCCCGGCCCGCTCGGCGAGCTCGCGAAGCGACCAGCCGCGCTCGAGCCGGCCCGCACGGATCTCCGCCCCCAGCAACGCCACGGCGTGCCGGGCGACCGGCGCTACGACCTTGGCCGTCATACGCATTATTCTAGCAACTAGGTACTTGGAAGCTAGAATAATTTGGGTCTACCGTCGGTTCAGGCCGCTGACGATCCCAGCGTTGCGCTGCACGCGCCTGCTCACAACGCCGCCGCCACCTCGGACGCCTGCTTGATCGCGCGCTTCGCATCCAGCTCGGCCGCGACGTCGGCGCCGCCGACCACATGGACGGGGACGTCACCGGCGGCCAGCGGGTCGACCAGGTCCCGTCGCGACTCCTGACCCGCGCACAGCACGACGTGATCGACGTGCAACACCCGCCGTTCACCGCCGCTGCCGTTCTTGTCCGCACCGACGGTGATGTGCAGGCCGGTGTCGTCGACCTTGTCGTAGCGGACGCCGCCGATCATCTCGACGTTCTTCATGTTCAGCGCGGCCCGGTGCACCCACCCGCTGGTCTTGCCCAGCCCGGCACCAAGCCTGGTCGCCTTGCGCTGCAGCAGGTACACCTGGCGCGGCGACGGCGACGGCTGCGGGCGGACCAGGCCGCCCAGATCGACCTCGGGATCCCCCACGCCCCACTCGCGCTGCCACTCCTCCAGATCCAACGCCGGCGAGCTCACCGTCGTCAGGAACTCGCCGACGTCGAAGCCGATGCCGCCGGCCCCGACGATCGCCACCCGCTTGCCGACCTCGACCCTGCCGGCCAGCACGTCGGTGTAGCCGACGACCTTCGGATGCTCGATGCCCTCGAACTCCGGGGTCCGCGGCGCGACGCCGGTCGCCAGCACGATCTCGTCGAACGCCCCGCCCACCAGGTCGTCCGCGTCGACGCGCGTCTTCAACCGGACGTCGACCTCACCGAGCTCGAGCTGCCGGCGGTAGTAGCGGAGCGTCTCGTCGAACTCCTCCTTGCCCGGCACGCGGCGCGCCAGGTCGAACTGGCCGCCGAGCGTGTCCGACGACTCGAACAACGTCACACGGTGCCCCCGGCCCGCGGCAACCGTCGCGGCAGCCAGACCGGCCGGCCCGGCGCCGACGACCGCCACCCGCTTGACCTGCTCGCCGGTCACCGGCCGGTAGACCAGCTCGGTCTCGCGTCCCGCCCGCGGGTTGACCAGGCAACTGACGTGCTTGCGCCCGAACGCGTGGTCGAGGCACGCCTGGTTGCAGGCGATGCAGACGTTGATCTCGTCGGCACGCCCGTCCGCGGCCTTGATCACGAACTCCGGGTCGGCAAGCAGCGGCCGCGCCATCGAAACCAGGTCGGCGGATCCGTCCAGCAGGCCCTCCGCGACCTGCGGCGTGTTGATCCGGTTGCTCGCGCAGACCGGGATCGAGACCTCGGCCTTGAGCTTGGCCGTCACCCAGCCGAACGCCGCGCGCGGGACGCTGGTGACGATCGTCGGAACGCGCGCCTCGTGCCAGCCGATACCGGTGTTGATGATGTCCGCCCCGGCGCCGTGGACCGACTGCGCCAGCTCCACCGTGTCGTCCCACGACTGGCCGCCGGGGACCAGGTCGAGCATCGAGAGCCGGTACATCAGGATGAAGTCGTCCCCCACCGCCCGCCGGATCGAAGCGACCACCTCGATCGGGAACCGCATCCGGTTCAGCGCCGACCCGCCCCACTCGTCGTCGCGCTGGTTCGTCGCCGCCGACAGGAACTGGTTGATCAGGTAGCCCTCCGACCCCATGACCTCGACCCCGTCGTAGCCGGCCACCTTCGCCAGCTCCGCGGTCCGGGCGAAGTCGGCGATCGTGCTGCGGACCTGACGAGCGGTCAGGCGCCGTGCCTTGAACGGGTTGATCGGCGCCTTCGTGGCCGACGCCGAGACGTTCAGCGGGTTGTAGCCGTAGCGGCCGGCGTGCAGGATCTGCAGGACGATCTTGCCGCCGTTCTCGTGCGTGGCTTCGGTCAGCTGGCGGTGCAGCTTGACCTGGTCGCGCGACGCCAAGCGCGACCCGAACGGCAGCAGCCATCCCTCGCGGTTCGGGGCGTAGCCCCCGGTCACCATCAGCCCCACTCCCCCGCGCGCACGTTCGGCGAAGTACTCGGCCAACCGCGGCATGTCCTTGCCGCGGTCCTCGAGGCCGGTGTGCATCGAGCCCATCACCACGCGGTTGCGCAGCGTGGTGTGCCCCAGATCGAGCGGGGCCAGCAGCCGGGGGAACGGCGTCGCCGCGCGTGCCTGCGGATCGACGGACGACATGTCGGTCATACGGGGTCCCGGGTCGGAGGAGTGGTCGCCAGCACGCCGCGCACCGCGGCCGCCAACGAATCGAGTGGGTCGATGACGCGCGGGCGCCGCCCGCTAAGCAGGCCCGGCGGAAGGTCCACGACGCACACCGCTACGACGTCGACCGTGTAGCGGTCGACGCGTCCCCAGAGCGCGGACGCCAGCCCGCGCATCACGTCGACGAGCTCTCCTTCGAGCGCACGGAGCGGCACGGCGAGCTCGTCCGGCAGACCATCGTCGAGCAGCCGCTCGCGCCGGTACTCGAGCAGCAGCTGCGCGCTGGTCGGGTGCTGGCGGCGCAGCAGCTCGTAGGTGGAGGCCGCGGCGATCGTCGCCTCGACCGCCCCCTCCCACGTCGGCGACCGTTCGAGGCACTCCTCGACCGTCGTGCGCTGCAGCTCCAGGAAGCGCCGAGCCGCGCGCAGCCACATCTGTCCCAGCAGCTCGTTGCGCGAGCGGAACGCGTGGTACAGCGACCCGGTCGACGCTCCAACCGCTTCCGCGACGGCGCGCACGGTCAGCGCGCCCTGCCCCGACTCCCCGAGCAGCGCTTCCGCGGCGTCGAGCAGGTCGTCGAGATCGTGCTTGCGAGGTCGAGCCATCGTGCACAGCGTAACCGATCGATTGTTCTATAACGCTTGTTTTGTTACTGTCGGTAGCATGCCTACGCTGCAACGTGAAGGATCCGTCTTCCTGCTCGACCTCGGGAGCGGCGAGAACCGCGTCAACCCGACGTGGATCGCCGAGATCGAAGCCGCGCTCGACGAGGTCACTGCGACCGAAGCGCCACGTGCCCTGGTCACGACCGCGTCCGGGAAGTTCTGGTCCAACGGCCTCGACCTGGAGTGGATGGCGGCCAACCAGAGCGAGATCCCGCGGCTTGTCGACGACCTCCACGAGATCTACGCCCGCTTCCTCGAGGCGGGCGTGGCGACGATTGCCGCGATCCAGGGCCACGCCTTCGCGGCCGGGGCGATGCATGCACTCACGCACGACGCCGTGGTCATGCGCGCGGACCGCGGCTACTGGTGCGTGCCGGAGGTCGACATCCGCATCCCGTTCACGCCCGGAATGACGTCCCTGCTGCAAGCCCGCCTGACCCCCGCGGTCGCCCACGAGGCGATGACGACGGGGCGGCGCTACGGCGGCCCGCAGGCCGTGGAGGCCGGCATCGCGCTCGTGGCGGTCGCCCAGGACGAGGTCCTGTCCACCGCCGTCGATCTCGCCGAGCAGCGCGCCGCCAAGGACCCCGCGACCCTCGGCACCATCAAGTCGCGGATGTACTCCGGCGTGCTCGAGACGCTCCGGACGGCCCAGGGCGTCGAAGTCCCGGGAGCCGCGTAGGTCCACGCCCACTCGCGCCGGCGCAGATCCGCGCCGGCGCCGTGCCGGACCGACCCGCCGGCGCCTACCGCTCGATCGTCAGCCCGAACTCGGCGCAGACCCGGACGAGGTCGGGGAGGTCGTCGGCGAGCTCGACGACGTCGCCCCGCGATTCGAGCGCAGCCCGATCCTCGAAGAGCGCCCAGCACCGACCGCTGTCGAGCAGCGACCCGAAGACGATCCCGGCGAATCCCCGATCGTGGATCCGTCGGCTGACCGCCTGGGTGACGATCCGGTCGCGACTGCGCAGCTCGGTCGTGTCGAGATGCGGCATCTCGTGCGCCACCAGCAACGCCGAGAGCTCCTCCTCCAGGCCGCGCCGTAGAGCCAGATCGTCGTCGATCTCGGCGCAGCGCTCGTCGCCGACGGCCCATCCGGGTGCGAGCACGCGCTCCGTCCGGAACGCGACGGTCACGATGCCCGCGTCGCGAGCCGCTGCGGCATCGTCACCGAAGATCTCGCGCAGCTCGGCCAGGACCTTGGCGTTCGGCCGCAGGTCGGCCAGGACCTCACGGAGGCAGGTCAGCGTCTCCCCGGCGGCATAGAGCGTCCGGTAGCCGCGACGGGGGTCGTCCCACCGGTGCTGCCACCCGCAGAGCCTCCGCGGTACGAACCCGTACGGATCGGACGTGTGCCCGAGCCGCCAGACCGGCTCCCGCACCTCAGGACGCGCCGGCGGAGAACGCGCGCGCCGCGGGCACGACGAACCGCAGGTCGCCGGGGGTCTCGGCTTGACGGATCAGCCACGCCGGCGCCTCGTCGTCGAGCCGGCTGTTGGAGCCGAGCAGCCACGAGCGGGCGGTGCGGGCGTCGTAGGCCTCGGCAACGAGCCGTGCGGCGTGGTACGCCGCCCGCAACCGCAGCTCGGCCGCGGCACGCGGCTGGACCTTCCCCGAGCGCCAGCGTCCGACGACCTTGGCGTCCCGCAGACCGGCGAGGTACGCGGCGAGCTGCTGGCCGAGCTGGGACTGCAGCCAATCGGCGACCTCGGCGAACGGCAGCGCGGTCGCATCGCGTTCGATCAGCTGCGGATCGAGAAGCACGGTCATGCAGTGATCCTACTCCTGAGGGAGGAGAAAATCCACCGGTAGATCCTCCCTGCTCGTTGGCTGCCGCCGGTGGGCCTGCCCGCAATCGTGCTGCCTTCGACTCGAACGCCTAGTCGTTCGAGGCCCAGTGCACGATCGCCCCGCGCGCGTAGCCGCGACCATGGCAGTGCCCGAACGTCATGCCCTTCGCGCGACCGCAGGACCAGTTTTTGTAGCGCTTGCCCTGACGCGCACCGGTCGCGATCTTTCGCGCGGTGGTGCACGAGATCCGGGTCGCGCCCACGTAGATCGTCTTGTTCGCGATCGGCATGCAGCCCTTGAAGATCGGGCCGCCGTCGGTGCCGGGATTATGGGCGCTGACGGTCGCGGGCGCGGCCAGCACGAGCCCAAAGGTCACCAACACGCTAGGGACTATTCGGCGAAGCATTCGAGGACCTTCGCACGCGCTCGCGCCGGCGGCAAGCCTGCCCACGAGCGCACCCGTCGTCGCGTCACCCCCTCCCCACCCGCCGGAACGTCGCCTCCCACTTCCACGTCACCTGGTGCGTACCGCCGGAGCGGAACGAGCCGGTGGCCGTGGAGCGCTGGGCGGCCGGGTAGCTGCCGGTGAACGTCTTCGTGCCGCGGACGGTCAGCTGCTTCGAGCGCAGCAGCCGCTTGGCCGAGACCTCCGCCACCACGTCGCCCGGCGACGGAGCCCTGCCACCGCTCCAGGTCACCGCCGGGCCCGGGCCGGTGGGGCAACCCGACCGGGACAGCTCGACGGTCGGGGCCATCGTCAGTCCCGCTGATCCGGACCACATCAAGCCCGTACCGCCGGAGACGTCGCGCCGACCGCAGCCCTTCGTCGGCGACGTCTGGTCCCGGTTCGCACCGGCCCACGGTCCGCCGTATGTCGTGGTCAGCTTGCCGTCGCGGCTCACGACGCCTCGCAGGCGAACGCCGTCGGTCCCGGTGCCCACGACCGGCCGCCCGCGACCGGCGAAGACGTCGACCCGCTGGGGGTTGGTCGTCTGGAGCTTGACCGACGCCGATCCGGCGCCGTTCGTCGTCCGGGTGCAGAGCACGCCGGTCCGCTTGCAGTCGTCGGTCGACGCTTCGTCGAACGACCACTTCTCGGTCATCTGGGCCTTCACCGTGACGGTGAATGCGGCGTCGGCCGCGGAGGCCGCCGGCGCCGCCAGGCCGAAGGCGACCAGCATCCCGGCCACCGTCGCCGCGGCGCGGGTCAGCCGTACGCTCGCGTCAGCACCGTTCCGCGCACCGCATTGCGTCGTCACGAGAACTCTCGGGTCCACCGTCGTACGAGCGGCCATCGGTCAGCCCGCCCGCTTCGCGCGGCGGACGCAGACCTTCAGTGCGCCACCCTTCTTGGTGCGCTTGCAGACGGCGACGGCGCGGTCGCGCTTGGCCGCCGCCAGGCAGGCCGCGCGACGACGCTTCGCGGTCTTCCCGCACGCCTTGACGGCCACCCGGTAGCGGCACTTCTCGCGCTCCGTGCCGGCCTTGGCCGCGGCGCAGCCCTTCGGCTTCGGCTTCGCGCCGTTGCCGTTCTCCGCACCGTTGACGTTCTTTGCACCGCTGCCCTTCGTCGCGTTGCCGCCGCCGGGCACGAGAGGCGTGATCACCGTGCCGCCCGGGCTTGCTCCGGGACCCGGCCCGGGCGTGCCGTCACCGGGCGGCGGCGTCGATCCGCTGCGCGGACCGGGGTTGACCGCGGCCGGCCCCCAGTCGGGCGACGACGCGCCGTCGATCAGCTTGGAGATCGTCCAGCCGGTGCAGCCCTCGCCCGCCGGCGT
>JBQGEK010000293.1:0-2316 GCA_052039575.1 Patulibacter sp.
CAGGCCCAGGTCGAGGATCAGCAGGTCGAAGTCGTCGTCGCGAGCGACGGCCACCGCGGTCGCGCCGTCGCCGACCACGGTCGTGGTGAAGCCCGCGGCCCGCAGGCCCTTCTCGAGGAACGCGCTCAGGCGCTGCTCGTCCTCGGCGATCAGGATCCGGCTCACCGTCGGTACTCCTTCGTTACGGCTTCGGGGTCTATCGGCGGCAGCTCGTCGAGCGGCAGGTGCAGCACGAACGTCGCGCCGTGGCCGAGCTCGGAGTCGACCGAGACCCGGCCTTCGTGGGCGGTGGTGATCGCCTGGACGATCGCCAGCCCCAGACCGGCGCCGGACGTGCGACGGGTGTGGTCGAGACGCACGAACCGCTCGAAGATCCGCTGCTGGTCGTCGGCCGAGATCCCCGGCCCGTCGTCGCGGACCCACAGCTCGGCCTCGCCGTCGCGGATCCGCGATCCGATCGCGATCCGCCCGCCCTCCGCCGTGTGCTGCGCCGCGTTCGCGGCCAGGTTGAGCATCGCCTGCATCAGCCGCTGCCGGTCGCCGGTGATCGTTGCGGGGACCGCATCCTCGATCGTCCAATGACGATCGCCGAGCGCCGTCGCTCGGGCGAGGACCTCTTCGACGAACAGGTCCAGGTCGATCGGCCCCGGGCGCAGGAAGTTGCCGCGCTCGGCCTTGGCGAGCAGCAGCAGGTCCTCGACGATCCTGCTCATCCGCCCGAGCTCGTCGTCGACCAGCGCCAGCGTCTCCTCGCGCTCGGCCGGATCGTCACCCATCAGCTCCAGGTGACCACGGACGATCGTGATCGGCGTGCGCAGCTCGTGGCCGGCGTCCGACACGAACGAGCGCTGCGACCCGAAGGCCTGCTCCAACCGGTCGAGCATCGCGTTGAAGGTCCGGGCAAGCTCCGCGATCTCGTCGTCGCCGCGGACCGCGATCCGCCGCCGCAGGTCGGTCTCGGTGATCGTCTGCGCGGTCGCGGTCAAGTCACGCAGCGGCGCGAGGATCCGGCCGGTCAGCAGGTAGGCGACGACGATCGCCAGGAACAGCACGCCCTGCGACACGATCGCCGCGACCGCGACCGCCTGGTCGACCTCGTCGCGCTCGGCCTGCAGGTCCATCAGCGCGACGAAGACGCCGAGCGTCTGCCCGCCGTAGCGGACCGGGACGGCGAGCACGGCGGCGTCGCGACCTTCGACCGGGAGCACCGCGCGCTGGACGTCGGTGACCCCGCGCAGGCCGCGCAGCGTCCGCTCGAGCACGACGCCCTCGGCGGCCGGACCGGTCGCGCGGTGGGGACGGCCGTCGACGTACGTCAGCCAACGCTCGCGGCGGTCGGGGACGTTGCGCGCCAGGTAGACGTCGAACATCGCTCGCACGTCACGACCGAACGGACGACCGGTGGTCGGGTCGCGACCATCCTCGATCAGCCGGCGCAGCTCGCCTGCTTCCTGGACGAGGGCCGCGTCGACGCGATCATCGGCCCGGGCGGTCAGGACCTCGCGCAGCAGCACCGTGGTCAGCACGGTCGAGCCGACGAGCAGGACGACGATCGCCGCGAGGATCCGGGCGCGGGCGCTGCGCAACCGCGGGATCCGCCAGCGGCGACGCGACGACCCTGGCTCAGTCGTCGTCATCGTCGTCGTCATCCCGATCATCGTCGTCGTCGCGATCATCGTCGTCGTCGAACCGCGACTCGGACTCGGGCGCGCGCTGGGGAGCCGGGGCAAAGCCCGACCCGCCGGATGCCGGCGGCGGGGCGCTCGGGGTCGGTGCCGGTGGCGCCTCCTGCTGGCGCTGACGCTCGGCGCGGCGCTGCTCGGCCCGGCGGCGTTCCGCGCGCCGTCGCTCGACCCGACGCCGTTCGGACGCCCGCTGCTCGGCCTGCCTGCGCTGCTCGGCCTGCCGGGCGTCCCGCTCGCGCCGCTGCTGCTCGGCCTCGGCGGCCCGGACCGCGGTCTGCGTGAGCTCGATCGGCGCGACGGTCTCGGTCGCCTCGCGTTCGATCAGGCCGCGAACGCCGAGCACGACGCCGACGAGCGCAAGCGCCACCAGCAGCAGCGCGATGGCGAGTTGACGGGTCACGGGGACAGCCTCGCGGGTGCGCGTGACTCGTGCATGAGAGCCACATGAGACCGCTTTCATCGGACGGCGCGGTGATGAAGGACGCCGCCGCGGCGCGATCCCTACCGCACGTGGTGCCACGCCGAGCAGATCGGCGGCGGAGAGGGACCGGCCCCGGACTGGTGTGCAGTTGACCCGCTGTATGCGGGCAACGTGCACTTCAGTGCGGAGCGACTGGCCCCCAACGCAACG
>JBQGEK010000294.1:0-5062 GCA_052039575.1 Patulibacter sp.
ATGAACCGCAGCTCGCGAACGAGGTCGCGGTAGCGGTCGCGAGCGGCGATCCGCTGGTGCTCCCAGAGCGCGAACGGATGGGTGCCCGCCGAGCCGATGCTCCAGCCGTGCTCGACCGCGCGGCCGGCGACCAGCGAGCGCAGCGCTCGCAGCTGCTCGCCCGCCTCGGCCGTGTTCGCCACCGGGTCGGTCGCGATCTCCAGGACCGACTCCATCAGCTCCGGCTTGACCTCGCCGACGGGACTCTCGCCCAGCAGCGCCTCGACGCCGTTGACCAGGTCGAACGACGAGCCGTCGACGATCATCAGCTCCTCCTCGATACCGATCGAGAACGGGGTGCGCCCAGGGGCCGCGCGGAAGGCGTGATCCATACCGCCGCACAGTACCCAGCCAGCGGCGTCGGTCACACCGACTCGGCGCGAGTCAGGCGGTCCGTCAGGTCACTGCCCGAACGCGACGGGGCGCGTCGATCGAGCGTGCGGTTCGTCACGCTGCGGATGTCCCGCAGCAGCGACTGCATGTTCTGCACACGCGATATGGTGGGGAACATGGACCGGATGATTCAGGTTCGCAATGTCCCCGAGGGGGTGCACCGGACGCTGAAGTCACGGGCCGCGCTCGCCGGGATGTCGCTCTCGGACTACGTCAAGCAGCAGCTCGTCGAGTCGGCGTCGATGCCGACGCTGGCCGAGCTCGACGCGCGCGCCCGAAAGCGGGCGGAGTTCACCGTCGGGGTCACGAAGGAGTCCATCGTCGAGGCGATCCGCGAGGTCCGCGATAGTTGATGGCGCGGTCCTTGACGCCTCGGCGGCGGTGGCGTTCCTCACCCGCCCATCGTCCGGGATCGGCGATCGCACGGCAGGGCACCTGCTGGTGCGCCGCACTGGGCTTTGGGCTCCGCACCTGATCGACGCGGAGGTCGGACAAGCGCTGCGGCGACACGCCCGGTGTGGCGCTGTGACTCCCGAGGTTGCGCAGGACGCGTTGCGCGACCTGAACGGCCTGCGGATCGAGCGCGTGCCGCATGTCGCGCTGCTCGGGCGGGCCTTCGAGCTGCGCGATTCGGTGAGCTTCTACGACGCGCTCTATGTCGCGCTGGCCGAGGAGCTTGATCTGCCGCTGCTGACCTTGGACGCGCGGATCGCCCGCGCGCACGGGCACCGGGCGCGGGTTGAGCTGATCGACTGAGACGTCGTCTGAGACGGGTTCACGGCGTCGGCCGCTCGGGTGAAGCCGCGTCGCCTGATCCGTCGCCACGCGACCGACGAGTGCGTCAGTCGACGGCCAGCGAGACCGGCTGCAGGCGTGCCGCGTCGACCAGGCCGTGGTCGGTGATCTTGAGCGCCGGGATCACCGAGAGGCCGAGGAAGCTGAGGGCCATGAACGGCGAGGGCAGGGTGACGCCGCGGGCGATCAGCGCCGCGTCGAGTCGCTCCTGCTCGACGTGGACGTCGCGGGCGGTGCGGTCGGACAGCAGACCGGCCACGGCCAGCGGCATCTCGGCGATCACGGTCCCGCGGTCGCAGACGACGAGCCCGCCCCCGAGCTCGCGCAGCCGCTCGACGCAGGCCAGCAGGTCGTCGTCGCCCATGCCGACGGCGATCACGTTGTGGGCGTCGTGGGCGATCGTGCCGGCGAACGCGCCGCTCTGGAGCCCGAATCCGGTGACCAGACCGAGCCCGACGCGACCGGTCGCGTGGTGGCGCTCGAGCACGGCGATCTTCGCCAGGTCGCGGGCGGGGTCGGCGACGATCCGGCCGTCCTCGACCCGCGGGACGAGCCGCTGCTCCCCGGTCAGCAGCTGGTGCGGGATCGCCTCGATCACGCGGACCCGCGACAGCACGCCTTCGGCGGTCCGGGGCGCGTCCAGCGCGAAGCTCTTGCGGGTCACGGGGGCCAGGTTGACGGTCTGGCGGACCCACTCCGGCGTCGGGTGCGGGTTGCCGGGCAGCGGCTCACGCGGCCAGGCGCCGGACGCCTCGAGGCACGGAGCGCCGTCGCGTGCGACGACGCGACCGGCCTGCACGACGGTGGTCGGGCGGAACCGCTCCAGGTCGTCGAGCAGCAGCAGGTCGGCGGCCCAGCCCGGCGCGATCGCCCCGACCCGGTCGAGCCCGTGGCACAGCGCGCCGTGCAGCGACGCCAGCAACAGCACGTCCTCGGCGGGAATGCCGTCGGCGACGGCGATCCGGCACATCTGGTCGACGTGCCCCTGCTCGAGCAGGTCTCCCGGCTCGCGGTCGTCGGTGCAGAAGGCGATCCGGGTCGGGCCGAACCGCCGGACCAGCGGCAGCAGGTCGCGCAGGTTGCGGGCGTTCGACGCTTCGCGCAGCAGCACCCACGCGCCCTTGCGGAGCTTCTCCTCGGCTTCGCCGACCACCGTCGACTCGTGGTCGCTGGTGATTCCGGCGGCCAGGTAGGCGTCGAGGTCGCGACCGGTGACGCCGGGGGCGTGGCCGTCGACGCGGTCGGCGGTGTCGACCAGACCCAGCGTCGCCATCGCGTGCGGATCGCCGTGGGCGACTCCCGGCGCGTTCATCATCTCGCCGATCCCGCGCATCCGCGGGTGACCGAGCAGCGCCCGTAGTGCCTCCGCGTCGATCGACTCGCGCGGGGACTCCAGGTGGCTGGCCGGCACCGTCGACGGGACCATCGCGTGGACGTCGAGCGGCAGGCCGTCGCAGGCGTCGAGCATCCACCGCACGCCGTCGGTCCCCAGCACGCCCGCGATCTCGTGGGGGTCGACCACGATCGTCGTCGTGCCGCGCGGGACGATCGTGCGCGCCAGCTCGACCGGCAGCAGCTTCGAGGACTCGATGTGCATGTGCGCGTCGACGAACCCGGGGACGAGGTAGCGCCCCGCGGCGTCGACCACCGTGGTGCGGGACCCCGACCGGTCCGCCGCGCTGGCTGCGGTGCGGGGGAGTAGTGCCGCGATCCGGTCGTCGGCGACCGCGACGTCGACGTCGAGCCACTCGCGGGTGAACGACCCGAACACGTGCGCGCCGGTGATCAGCAGATCCGGGTCGGCGTCTCCGCGGGCGACGGCGAGCAGGTGCTGCGACGGCGTGGGCACCAGCGAAGCATCTCAGGCTGGGCCACGCCGCCCAAACCCTGCCTGCACATCGCAGGCGTAAACGTGTGGTCCCGTGAGCAGCGACACACATTTCGCGCGCCGTTGCGATTCCCGGTAGGATCCGCCGCTCATGTCCGCATGTGGAACGGTTGTACGTGCTGATCGGTCGGGGGATGGGCCCTCGATCGCAGGTGAGGCGGTGCTCGCTGAGGGCGGCCGTCAAATACCCGTGGAGCGCCCACGGCGTGCGGGATCCGTGCGTCCACGCCCAGTCCTGATCACCCGGCTCTGGGCGCTCGTCCTGGCGGTGCTCGCCGGCATCGCGTTCGCCGGTTCCGCGACGGCCGCGACGGCCGATCCGGTGCTCGAGCTGCGGGACGGCACCCCGGCGCAGGTGCTCTACGGCAGCGTCGTTCCGGTCGAGCTGCGGTCCTCGCTGCCGTCGGGCTCGCCCAAGGGCTACAACCTGGCGTACCGGGTGGTGCTCCCGGCCGGCGCGACCTACGTCGCCGGCTCGGCCGGCAAGCACGACGGCGAGCCGCGCCAGATCGTCAACCAGCTGACGGGCGCCACCACGCTGATCTGGCCCAACGTCGACGACCTCGTCGCCAACTCCAGTCATACGCTGGCGTTCGACGTGCGCTACGCCACCACCGGCGACGGCGTCAGCCTCCACTACGACGTCGGCGACCAGCTGACGATCGAGAGCGGTGCGTACATCTCGGCCAACGCCCGCGACGAAGCCGACTTCGATCCGCTCGGTCAGCCGTCTGGCCCCGGTAGCGGCAGTTTCTCGGCGTTCGACGAGCGCGTGCGGATCGTTGATCTGAGCGCGATCGAGATCACCAAGTCGGAGCCCCACCCCGAAGGTGAGATTCCGCGGGGGTTGCACAACCACCAAACGGAATACACCCTCGAGGTGCGCAACAACAGCGTGAACCCCACCACCGGAATCACGGTGGAGGACTTCGTACCAGCGGGCCTCGAGTTCCTGGGGTGCGCGGGCCAGGTCGACAACACGACCGACACGACGACCAACCCCGGGTCGACCGACGAGTACCCCGGCTCGGGTCCGATCAAGGTGCTCGAGCCGACCACCGACGAGGGCTGCATCGAGCCCGACCACGTCGAGACCGTCGAGCTCGATCCCGACGGCGACGGCCCGCTGCCGTTCGGCGTCTACACGCACGTGCGGTGGGAGCTCGGCACGAACCTGGCCGCGCGCGGCACGACCAAGCTGACGTACGCCGCCGCGATCCCGCTGCGCGAGAACACGATGGACTGGACCGGCGACACGCCCGGCGTCGACGGCGCGCAGATCGCCAACCTGGACAACAACTCCGGCCCCGAGACCTACGACGAGCAGCTGCTGCGCAACGGCGCGCGCGCCTCCGGCCTCTACCAGTCGCCGGGCAAGGCGCCGCGTCCGTCGCACGACTGGGACATTCTCGACCGGACCGCCGAGGACATCGCGATCCAGAAGTCGAACGACAAGCGCTCGCTGGAGCAGGGCGACTGGACCCAGTGGACGATCGACCTGCAGGTCTCCGAGTACCGCTCGCTCGACGACGTCGTGATCACCGACACGGTGCCGAACGGGCTCTGCCCGCTCGGTCCGGAGAACTACGAGCGGACCGGCGGCGGGCTGCCCGCCGCCAACGCCGAGTGTGACGCGGACGCGGGCCGGGGGCCGAGCCAGCCCTACACCAGCGTCGAGGAGCAGGCCGACGGCACGTTCGTCGTGACCTGGGACAAGACGACGTTCCCCGACCTGGCCCACCTGAAGCCGAGCGAGACCCGCCAGCTGACCTTCTGGACCCGCACGCGAGAGAACTACCAGCGCGACTTCCGCAACTCGACACCGGTCCTCTCGATGGACGCGGTCGAGAACAAGGTCGCCGTCCAGGGCGTCGACTGGGTGCGCTGCGTCAGCACGCCGAACGACTGCACCGACGGCGGCACCAAGATCTGGCACCAGGAGACCGA
>JBQGEK010000295.1:0-10077 GCA_052039575.1 Patulibacter sp.
GACGGCCCGATCGATCTCGATCGGGCCGTGACCGGCCGGGGCCTGGGCGCTCCAGCGGCGGTGGATCGAACGCAGGGCGAACCGCCAGCCGGCGGCGGTACGCACGAACTCGTCGTCGTAGGAGATCACGAGCGTCTCGTCCCGGGTGACGCCGCTCTCGTCCTCGTGGAGGTGGTGGGCGATGCAGTACGCGGAACCCGTCGCCCGGTCGCCGTCGACGGTCACCACGCAGTTGGTCACGACGTGCACCGTGGCGCGGTAGAGTTCCAGCATTGCGATCAGCTGACCGAGCGCCTTTGCGCCGCGGAGCCGGCCGACCGGCTCCGGTCGGTCCGGCAGGTACAGGTCGATCCCGCCGTCGTCGGTGAACATCGACGCGAGCCGTTCGCCGTCGCGCTGGTCCACGGCGAAGGCGTAGCCCTCGACGAGCTCCCGGAGCTCGATTCGATCGCGCAGGTCGTCGCCAGGGCGTCTCACGCTACGCGTCCCAGACGACGTTGAGCTCGGGCGTCGTCCGCAGGTTCATGCCGACGATCTCGGGAGCGGCCTTGTCGGGGTCGAGACGCAGGTTCGGCAGCGTCTCGAGCAGGGCCCGCATCGCCTCGGCCATCTCCGCCTTGGCGGTGTACTGCCCGACGCACACATGCGGACCGTAGCCGAAAGAGAGCGTCGACGGGCCCTCGCGGTGGATGTCGTAGACGTCTGGGTTGTCGAAGATCTTCTCGTCGCGGTTCCCGGAGGCCACGGCCAGCGTGACGACCGAGCCGGCCGGGATCTGCACGCCGGCGAGCTCGTGGTCCTGGACCGCAAGCCGAACCACCACGGTCGCGGCCGGCTGGAAGCGCAGTGCCTCGTCGATCGCCTTCGGAATCAGCGACGGGTCGGCTCGCAACTCGTCGAGCACCTCCGGGCGCTCGAGGACGCAGGTCATCGCGTTGGCCCACGAGCGGGCGGTGGTCTCCGACGCCGGGATCATCAGGCTGCGGACGAACACCGCGATCTGGTCGTCGGTCAACGACTCGCCCTCGAACTCGGCGAGCAGCAGGCGGCCGATCAGGTCGGAGGGCTCGGCGCCCTGGGCACGCCGCTCGGCGACGATCGGCAGGATCGCGTCGTAGAGGTTCTGGGTCGCCTGGGCGGAGCGGGCCATGATCTTGGCGGCTTGCTCGGGCTCGTCGGGGTTGACGCCAAGGGTACCCAGGGCCACCTCGAGGGTCGCGCGGGAGAAGTCGTCGTAGGTACCGGGGCCGGGCGGAAGGCCGAGCACGCGGTAGATCATCTGTACCGGGAACCGCACGGCGAAGTCCATCAGGTTGGCCGACCGCTTGCCCGCGAAGTGCTCCGCGACGAGGTCGTTGGCGATCGGCCGCATCAGCTCGCTCTGCCACTCGAGGATCAGCTTCCGCGTGAACGCCGGGGCCAGCAGCCCGCGCCAGGAGCGGTGCCGCGGTCCGTCGAGCCCGAGGATGTTCTCCTCCCCGAGCATCGGCGCGAACAGCCGCCGGATGATCTCGTTCGAGAAGTGGCTGGGCTGCCGGAAGACCTCGAGGATCTGGTCGTACCCGAAGACCGTGAACTGCGGCGCGTCGGGGACGCTCTGCGCGATGCCGGCTACGCCGAACTCCGACAGGATGTCGCCTTCGCCGACGGCCCCGACGCTACGTCGCTCGGCGAACACCGGGTAGGGGTCGCCAATCGCGGACGAGCCGCCGATCCACGAGCTCACCTCGTCGAAGATGTCCTCGGTCGTGTTCGTGTCGTTCGTCATCGTCCTCTCCTGGTTGTTCGACGTCGGGGTCATGCGGTTATCCGAGCCGGTGGCCGGCAACGGCCGGCCGGCGTGCGACTGAGGGGTCGCAGGTCTCACGCCGGGCGACCGCAGGGCCGTGGGCGGTGACGAAAGGCGCGGCCGCGGACCGGCGCCGTGCGCGCGCCCCTCGTCCTGCCTCCGTGCCACCCGACCGTAGTCGCAGATCCGGCCATTGGTCAAGCAACCGTTTGATTTTCGGTCGCGCGGGGCGCGGCCTCGGCGGGAGCGCTCGAACGGTCGCGTCGGTCGCTCTCCAGGTGACCTTGCCCCTCGACCAAACGCTTGGTATGGTCGCGGCGACAGCAGCAGTGAGGCTAGGAGGAGAGAAATGACTGAGGTCGCAAAACAGCCGCAGGCCACCGACGACAACGGGACGCTGGTCATCAGCCCGACGCTCCATCATACGGGCAACCAGACCGCCCGAATGGACGAGATGATGCGGTGGTACCGCAACGTCCTGGGGCAGGTCGAGACGCTCAGCGGCGTGCCGCCGCAGACCGTGTTTCCGTCGGTGTGGACGTCCAATGACGAGGCGCATCACCGGATGGGCTTCCTGAAGCTCCCGACTGTCGAGGCGACCGAGTTCAGCGGCGTGACACCGGGCGTCCAGCACACCGCCTGGGAGTACGAGTCGATCGACGATCTGCTCGCGTCATGGCAGCGGATCGCGAAGCTCGGGATCAACCCGCTGTTCTGCGTCAACCACGGGATCAGCTACGCGTTCTACTACAAGGATCCCGACGGCAACATGGTCGAGTTGCTGTGCGACGCGTTCGGCGACCACGCCAAGAGCAAGCACGTGATCCTGACCAGCGAGGCCGTTCGTGCCAATCCCGCGGGGATGCCGGTCGATCCCAACCTGCTGCTCAAGGCCCGCCAGGACGGTGCGTCGATCGACGAGCTCTACGAGCGTTCCTACGGTGGCGAGTTCAAGCCCGGTGACGGTGGTCGCGTGCACGACCTGCCGGACGATCAGGCGTACGTGGTCGAGGACTGAGCATCGGCCTGGTGGGGCGGTCGTGGCGGACGGTCCGCGCGGGTGCCCGGGTCGCCGTCGGCGGCATTGGCCTGTTCGGTCGGGCCGGCGGTCGGCGGCGATGTTGGATGTGAGAGACAAGTGCGTGGCCCGATTCGGGCTGACGCCGGAGACGAAAGACGCGAAGCATGACCAACGCGACGTTGCGTGTGAACGTGAATCGCCCCAAGTGCTGCGGTTACGGCATCTGCGCCGAGATTTGCCCGGAGATCTACAAGCTGGACGAGAACGGGTTCATCTACCTGGAGGGGGACGGAACGGTTCCCGATGCGCTGCGCGAGGCCGCGATCGAGGGTGCCGAGGCGTGCCCGGAGGAAGCGATCCTCTTCGAGGACATCGTCCCCGAGGAGTAGGTGACCGGCCCGCACGGGCGTCGCGCGACGAGGAGGTGTCGCCTGCTCGCGGCCATTGACACTGGCCGAACGGTTGGTAGAATAAGCGTTGGTGCGGCGGTTCGACATGGCGGACCGTCATGGAGCGAGAGGAGAACCACTGATGGCGTCTGTGACCCCTGATGTCGAGATCGGCCCCGGGCCGAAGCTGAAGGACGGAACGCGTCTGGGAGACCTGATCGACCTCGATTACCGAGAGGTCGGCATGCGCGTCCTCTCGGACGAGGAGATCTACCGGCTCGAGATGAAGTACCTGTTCCCGAAGATCTGGAACATGGTCGGGCACGAGAGCGAGATCCCCGAAGCCGGGGACTACATGATGCGCTACGTCGGGGAGGACTCGATCATCGTGTCCCGCGCCCGCGACGGCGAGATCCACGCGATGCTCAACGTCTGCCCGCACCGCGGCATGCAGGTCTGCCGGGCCGAGGGTGGCCGCGGTACGCAGTTCAAGTGCCCCTACCACGGGTGGATCTTCTCCAACACCGGCAAGCTGATCGGCACGCCGGTCGCCGTCGAGCAGATGGAGGGGACGCTGCGCTCCCGCGAGGAGTTGGGGCTGCGCAAGGCCCGGGTGGAGGTGCGGGCCGGTCTGATCTTCGTCAACTTCGACGAGAACGCCGAGAGCCTCGACGAGTTCCTCGGGGGGTACGGCTGGTACCTCGACATGATGTTCGACCGGACCCCGGAGGGGCTCGAGGTCTTCGGGCCGCCGCAGCGGGTGATGATCGACGCCAACTGGAAGGCCGCCGGTGAGCAGCACAACACCGACGGGTACCACCTGGTCAGCCTGCACGCATCGCTGCTCGAGCTCTCGTTGCTCGCGGATTCGGACGAGGACGGCGAGGCCGAGCCGCCGGCGCAGCTCGGGATGAACGTCAGCTGCAACGGGCACGCGCTGCGCTGCATCGACATTACGGTTCCGTACCTGACCCAGTACCGAGACAAGCTCAAGCCGGGCATGACGCCGATGGAGCGGCTGGCCGTGATGCCGCCGGCCGGGATGCGTCCCGATCAGGTGCCCTCGCTGCCTGAGAAGTTCAGCGAGGAGCAGCTGCGGGTCCTCTCGCACAACCCGCCGAACGCCGGCGGCTTGTTTCCCAACGGCGGCGTGTTCAGCGTGCAGTCGGCGGATTCGTCGGGGAATGCCTCCGGATTCCTCTGCCTCCACCTGTTCGTCCCGAAAGGGCCGAAGAAGTTCGAGCTGTTCAACTGGTTCCTGGTCGAGAAGAACACCACTCCGGAACAGAAGGCGGCCTTCAGCCGCGCGGCTAACCTGCAGTTCGGGCCGAGCGGCGTGGTCGAGCCCGACGACGCCGACACCTGGCCGCAGATGACCGATTCGGCGCAGGGTGCGTTGGGGGCGGAGTCGAAGCTGCGCTACCAGGCGATCCTCGGCGAGAACCGCCCCGAGGGCTTCCCCGGGCCCGGAAAGGTCTACGACGGGTTCGCCAAGGACGACTGTCAGTGGGAGTACTGGAAGCAGTACTTCGCGCGGATGACGGCGGAAGGCGTGGCATGAGCAGCGCCAGCGATACCCAGGACGTCGCCCCGGTCCAGAGCGAGGAGGTCGGTCGGACCCAGGGGCTCGAGCGGGTCCGGGTCGGCGAGCCGCTCCACTGGGAGCTCGTCGAGTTCCTGGAGGACGAGGCGACGACGCTCGACGACAACGCGCTGATGGCGTGGCTCGGGCTCTTGGCGCCGGACATCAGCTATCGGATGCCCGTGCGGACGACCCGGGAGCGGGTCGACGGGTCGGAGTTCAACGGCGGTATGTTCCTGTACGACGAGGACTACGCGAACATTGCTGTCAAGATCACGCGGCTGGCGGCGACGCAGACGGCGTGGGCAGAGAAGCCGCCGTCCCGCACCCGTCGATTCATCACCAACGTGCGGGGCTTCCGGCTGCAGGACACGCCGGACGAGTACGAGGTGCGCAGCAGCATCCTGGTGGTGCGCAACCGCTACGACAACCCGACGTTCGAGCTGGTCTCGGCGCGGCGGACCGACCGGGTTCGCCGAACGGACGAGGGCTTCAGGATCGCGGAGCGCAACATCTTCGCCGACCAGGCGACGCTCGGCACGCAGAACCTGGCGTTCTTCTTCTGAGCGGTGTGCTGGGCGCGCGTGCATCGCGCGCGTGCCCAGCGGGAGGCATACGGGCGGCGCAGGTGGTGCGCCGCCGTTCGAGCGCGGGCCCCGGGGAATCGCCCGGGCCCGCACAGCAGGGAGGGAGCACGGATGGGTCGTCTGGAAAACAAGGTCGCGCTGATCACGGGTGGCGGCAAGGGGATCGGTCGCGGCATCGCGCAGCGGTTCGCCGAGGAGGGCGCCACGGTCGTGATCGTCGAGCTCGACGCGGCGGCCGGCGAGGCGGCGGTCGCGGAGCTGGTCGACGCCGGCTACTCGGCGAGCTTTGTCCAAGCCGACGTCGGACGTCGCGATGACGTCTACGCCGCCGTCGAGCAGGCGGCCGAGGAGCATGGTCAGCTCGACGTGCTGGTCAACAACGCAGTGGGGCTGACGCCGAACGTCGTGCTCGAGGAGAAGACGGACGATCACCTGCGACACGCGCTCGGCGTGGGCTTGTGGGCGGCGTGGTGGTCGATGCACGCCGCGTTCCCGATCATGCGCGAGCAGGGCGACGGGCGGATCATCAACTTCCACTCGATCGACGCGGACTCCGGGGCGTGGCTGCACGCGGACTACAACGTAACGAAGCTTGCGGTGCTTGGCCTAACACGCTCCGCGGCGGCGGAGTGGGGGCGCTACGGGATCCGCGCCAACGTGCTGTCGCCGTCCGCCAAGGGCACGACCTACTACGAGCTGATCGAGGCGATGCCGGAGCTGGAGGCGATCGCCTCGGGGATGAACCCGCTCGGCCGCGTGGGAGATCCGTACGAGGACATCGCACCGGCGGCGGTCTTCCTGGCCAGCGACGAGTCACGGTACGTCACTGGGCACGTGTTGCGGGCCGACGGCGGGCAGCACCTGCCGCGCTACAACTCGAAGCCGCCGACGGCCTGAACGTCAGCTCGCCCGGGGCGCGGTCGGAACCGCGCCCCTTAGGACCTGTTTCAGAATGATCGGCCGCCCGTGGCGGCCGCTGGCACGTCGCAGGATCACCACCCGAGCCCTCAGCCAGACCACCAGTCTGACTCTCGGGCCTCGGGCGGCACCCTACTCGGTCATCGACCACCACGGTCAACCACTGATTTTGAAACAGGTCCTCACGGGAAGCTTACGAGCACCTTGGCCCGCGGGCCCGAGCGCTGCGCCTCGTGGGCCTGCGGCAGCTCGTCGAACGTGAACTCCTTGTAGTTGACGTCGATCCCCTGGCGGCCCAGCTCGAGCAGCTCGAGCCAGGTCCGATGGCGATCCGCCGGGGGCGCCTGCCCCGTGCCCCAGGCGGTATGCGTGCGGTACGCCACGTCGAACGACGCGACCGGCGTGATCGGGCCCGCGGGCGCGCCGATCGTCACGATCCGTGCCCCGGGGCGGGTGGCCTTCGCGGCGATCGTGAAGTACGGGCCGTAGAGGATGTCGAGGACGACGTCGTAGCCGTCGCCGCCGGCCTGCTCGAGCAGTGCCTCGACATCGGCTCCGGCCTGGAACGCCGACGCCGAGTCCTCGATCCCGCCCTCGTACGGGTTGTCCATCTTGGCCCGATGGGCGGCGGCGTGCTCGGTGGCCTGCTCGAGTGGCTGGAGCACGGCACCGGCGTCGGCGATGCCCCGTTCGACCAGCTCGTCGAGAGCCGCGCGGTTGCGCGCGGCGGCCACGACCCGGCCGGCACCGAAGTGCTTGGCGAACTGCAGGCCGAGCTGGCCGACGGCACCGGTCGCCCCGAGCACCAACACCGAGTCGCCCTCCTTGATGTGCGCGGCGTCGCGCAGCGGGACGTAGGCGCCGGTACCGGAGATCCCCATCGTGATCGCGAGCCGGTCGCTGATGTCGTCGGGGACCTCCCAGACCTCGGCCTCCGGCACGACCGTGCGCTCGGCCATGGCGCCGAACGGCAGGCGAGAGCGCTCGCCGAAGTACACACGCCGTCCGTCCGGGTCGATGCCGACGCCCTCGGCGCGCACGATGCTCGGGTAGATCATCCCGTGCTGATACGCCCCGACGACGTCCTGGCCGCCGAGTGCGGCCGTACGCATTTGGATCAGTACCTCCCCGTCCTGCGCGACGGGCTCGTCGTGCTCCTCGATCACCGGGGGGGCGCCTGCCGAATGCTGGACTGCAGCCTTCATCTCTGGTCTCCTCGTACCCGCTCCGCCGGTCGGCGGAGCCTCGATCCTGTGCGCAGAAGCGGGTGGCCGGGCCAGCTGAGCGCCGACCCACGGCCCCGAGGCTCACGCTCGGCGTGGTCCCGGTCCGGTCCGGGGCCTTCTGCGGCCGCACGGACCGCCTCCGACACTAGCAGAACTGCCAAACGATCGGTGGAAAATTGGTGACGCTGATTCTGTGCGTGCGCTCGGTGTCCGCTGACTGCGGGTGGGTCTCGAGGTTGCGTAGTCCGGGTGGATCGTCGTGGTGGACAGCGCGTGGTGGTCGCGCTAGAGTGCGGAGCGGTGTCAAACAGGTGTTTGGTTTCGGTCCGGGGAGTCGCCCGGCGCACCGCACCGGCTGCCGGCGATCGTTCGCGGATCCGCCCGGCAGGACACAGTCAAGGCCGGCGGGCTGCCGCCGAGCACGATGAGGAGGATCTGACGATGTCGAAGGTCAAGCTGCACGACTGGAGCACGGCGAACAACCAGTCGTGGTCATCGCTGCCGCGCGGACTCGATCTCACCAACCTGGACGTCACGACGCTGCAGGAGTGGGAGGCGTGGCGCGCGTCCGATCGGCTGTACCGCGGCTATCCGCTGCCGACCTACGACCTGATCGGGAGCCAGGGGCGCCCTGATGTGGTCAAGCGGTGGTTCACCCAGATCCCGACCTTCTACGCGGAGGGGGACGGCGGGTTCTTCAGCGCCTCGACCTTCCTGCACCTGTACGCGTTGCAGGGCTTCGAGGCGGGCGTGATCTACGAGATCGACAACTGCGAGAGCCAGGGGCTGACGAGGGAGCAGACCGTCGAGGTCCTGGCGTTGGCCTTCCTGCACAGTCCCTCCAACGGCTTCTTCGACATGCACGAGGCGATCACCGCCCGCATGGAGCAGTACGTGCAGCCGGAGAAGCCGATGCAGTGGCCAGAGGGGTGGGCACCGGATCCTGAGTTTCTGGCAGCCGGCCTCGACTACTCCACGCCGGACCTGACCCCCGCCGACCTGGAGGCGCTCGAGGGCTGGTACGAGCGGGTCTGCGGCGAGGTGCCGCGCTACGTCGGCTTCCTGGCTCGGCACCGGCCGAAGATGCTCAAGGCGTACCGCAACCGCTTCGAGAACACGGTGCGCTTCCTGCCCAAGCAGATGATGCCGTGGCTGTTGCTGAACTTCGAGGCCCTGCGTGGTCACAAGGTCAGCATCCGGGAGACGGTGCGGCTGGCGCGCGGATTCGGCCTGACGCAGACGCAGACCGTCGACGGGCTGATCTGGGCATCGCTGTACGGCGGCCATGGCGTGATGTCACTCGTCGACGAGGCCGCAGGCGACCTACTGGCTGAACCTTGGTGACCCGCGGGGCGACCCGCGCGACAACGACAACAACGGAGAGGGACAGACGATGACGAAGACCGCAGCTGACTACTTCATCATGGACTCGGAGTGCCATCTCGTGCCGGCTCAGGCCAAGGCCGAGATCGCGTACTTCGAGAAGCGCAGGGTCTGGTTCGAGCAGTGCCGCGGCGCGGTCAAGGGACTGCTGGGGCAGGATCCGGGCGAGGGCGTCTTCAGCGACGCCTCCCCGGAGGCGTGCATCGCGGACATGGATGACGGTGGCGTCGACATGGTGTTCGCGCTCCCGGAGAAGATGATGGAGATGTCGGGGTACAGCGCCCCGCTCTCGACGAACGGCTACATCCTCCAGGCGGTCGAGAAGTTCCCCGACCGCATGATGCTGTGCGCCAACGTCGGGCCGTTCAAGTTCCGCGGCGTCGAGAACGCCATCTGGGAGCTCGAGTACCTGGCGACCCAGCACAACATGAAGGCCGTCAAGGTCTACCCGCCCGGCGACCTGCCGATCAACGATCGCTCGCTCTGGCCGTTCTATGAGAAGTGCGAGGAGCTCGGCGTCGTGGTCTTCTGCCACACGGGCAACGCGTACACATACCCGCTGACCAGCTCGTACTGCCACCCGCACCTGCTCGAGGACGTCTTCAACGACTTCCCGAACCTCAAGGTGCTGGCCTTCCACTTCGGCTACCCGTGGTACCGCGAGCTGGCCGTGATGGCGGGGGCGATCCCGAACCTGTACGTGAGCATGAGCGCGATCATCTTCCGCGCGCGCGTCGCGCCGCGTCTGTTCGCGGAGATCCTCGGCGAGACGCTGTACTGGGCGGGCCCCGAGAAGCTGCTGTGGTCGGTCGACTGGCTCGGTCAGGTCAGCTACGCGGACATGGTCGACCGCTGGCTCCACTTCCAGATGCCGCAGGACCTGCAGGAGGGCTACGGCTACCCGGAGATCACCGAGGAGGCGCGCCGTCTGATCTTCGGTGAGAACCTGGCCCGGCTCGTCGGCATCGAGCCGCGGATCCGGTCGAAGGGCACCGCGGCGATCAGCTAGCGCTGCCTCCGCGCGGCCTGGCGGAGGCGGTCATCGCCGCGCCCTGCGCCGCACGGAACATCGTCGCCCGGGCCGCCGCCGCACGCGGCGGGCCCGGCCCGCCGGCGCGGCTGCTCGCCGCAGCCGGCGTTGGGCAGGGCGTCCCTGCGGCGCCGCGCCGGCGGGGGCGCCGG
>JBQGEK010000296.1:0-15811 GCA_052039575.1 Patulibacter sp.
GGTGCGGGTCGGGCGGAACGACCCCGCAGACGTCGAGCCAGTGGCGGACCTCGCGGTCCTCGGCCCGACGGTCGATCCGACCCCGCCGGAAGTTCCGGCTGATGTCGGGCAGGGTCATGTTCTCGGCGAGCGTGAAGGTCGCGATCAGCCCGAGGTTGCGGCGGTCGGCGGGCATCGCCACCATCCCGGCCTCGACCGCCGAGGACGGGGTCAGCGACGTCAGCGTGGTCCCGTCGACGGTGACCGAGCCACCGTCGAACGGCAGCGAGCCGCCGAGGCAGTCGGGGATCCGCTCGTAGCCGGATCCCTGCAGCCCCGTCAGGCCGACGACCTCGCCGGCCCGGACCGAGAAGCTGGCCTCGTCGAGACCGGCGCAGAGCAGGCGGTCGACGGACAGCAGCGGCTGCTGACCGGAGTCCGGCTGCGGGGGCGGCTCGGCGACGGTCACGTCGCTGCCGACGATCCGCGCAATCAGCTCCTGCTCGGAGGTCGTCTTCGCGTCGAGCACGCAGACGTTGCGACCGTCGCGCAGCACGCTGATCCGGTCGGCGATCTCCAGCACCTCGCCGAGGAAGTGCGAGACGTAGAGGATCGCGACGCCGAGCTCGTTGATCCGCCGCAGCGTGCGGAACAGCTGCTCCGACTCGGCGGCGCCGAGCGACGCGGTCGGCTCGTCGAGCACGAGCAGGTTGACGTCGTCGGTGACCGCGCCGAGCCCGCGGACGATCGCGACCGCGGCCCGCTCGAACGGCGGCAGCGAGCTGACGATCGCCTTCGGGTCGATCTCGAGGTCGAAGGTCCGCAGCAGGTCGCGGACCGCTTCCCGCTCGCCGCGACCGTCGAACGGCGCGAGCAGCCCGCGGCCCCGGGCCGCGAGATGCAGGTTCTCCTGAACAGTCAGCGAGGGGACGAGCGCCAGATCCTGGTGGATGAAGCGCATCGTCCCGAGCTGCTCCTCGCTCAGGCCTCCGAGCGTGACCTGCTCACCGCGCAGCCACGCCTGCGATCCGTCGTCGGGCTTGTGGAAGCCCGACAGGACCTTGATCAAGGTGGACTTCCCGGACCCGTTCTGCCCGACGAGCGCATGGATCTCCCCACGACGGATCTCGATCGAGACGTCGTCGAGGGCGCGCTGTCCGGGGAACGTCTTCGACAGCCCCTCGATCCGTACGGCAGCCTCGAGCTGCTGGGTCCGGGTCGTCACGGAACTACCCCTCGAGCTTCCAGAGCGCCCGGTACTGCTCCTTGTAGTCCGGGACCGCGCCGATCAGCGGGGACTTCGGATCCGAGACCTCGGTCACGGCCTGCATCGGCGCCAGGCGGGTGCCGGCGACGTCGTCGCCGTTGAAGATCCGCTGCGCCAGGTCGATGATCTGCCAACCGGTCTGGCCGATCGCCAGCGGGGTCGCGCCCCACTCGGTGCCGTTCGCGATGTTCTGGAAGTTGGTCGCGCCCGGGTCCTGGGTGTAGACCTTGATCTCGCTGCGGCCGGCGGTCTTCAGCGCCTGTCCGACGCCCTGGCAGAGGTCGCCGAAGCTGCAGACGACGTGGGTGGTCTCGGGGTTACGCTGGACGTGCGCGGTGACCTTCTGGGCCAGCTTGCCGATGTCGGACGCCGCGGCCTCCTGGTAGCTCACCTGGCAGTCGCTGCACGCCTTGTCGAGGTAGGACTCGAAGGTCTTCGCGAAGAGCGTCGACATCGTGTACTGCGGGACGTTGAACAGCGCGACGTTCGACTTCAGATCGCCGTCGGCGGCCACGACCTCGGCGGCCATCACGCCGGCGGACTCGTAGAACGGGTTGTCGACCGCGACCCACAGCTTGTCGTCGACCGGGGTGATGCCGGACGACCACTGGATCACCGGGATGTCCATCTCGGCCAGCTCGTTGAGCTGCTTGTCGAACAGCTCACGCGACAGGCCGGAACCGACGACCAGGTCGGGCTTCAGTTGGATCGCGCGGTTGTAGGCGTTGGCGAAGTCCTCCGGGCTGGTGCCCAGGTCGACGCGGGTGGTCCTCCAGCCGAGCAGGTCGGCGGCTTCCTTGGCCGCGTTGTTGAACTCGGCGCAGACCGGCACGCCGCAGACGAGCAGCGCGATGTGCTTGCCCGACTCGGCCTTCTTGCTGACCGGATCCTTGATCAGGATGTCTTCCGGGACGGCCTTGTAGCCGTCGATCCGGGAACCGAGCTCCTCGGCGTTGGCCGGCGCGTCGAGCGGCTTCTGGCCGGTGATCTCCTCGAACGCCGCCGCGATCTCCTCGCTGACGAACGGTCCGCTGCTGGTCGCTGCGGGCGTGTCGCCGCCGGCGGCCGTGGTGGTCGTGTCCTCGTCGTCTGATCCACAGCCGACGAGGCCGAAGGCCGCGATCGCTCCCGCGAGCAGCGCGCCCTTGAGTCGTACGCTCTTCATGGTCCTCTCCTCCTGCCCAATCCGGGCAGCTTCTAGGTATTTAGTGTATTTATTGCGCCCTACAAGGACGCAGATGGCACCGCGAGCGCCGACCCCGCGGGGCCGGCGCGGTCGACCGACTACGCGTCGACGTAGCTGCCGCTGAGCAGGATCTGCTTGATGTCCATGTACTCCAAGATGCCCTCGAGGCCGCACTCCTTGCCCCAGCCGGACTGCTTGACGCCACCGAACGGCTCGGTCAGGCAGACGCCAGCGAGGTTGATCGCGACGCCGCCGGAGCGGATCTTGCGGGCCACTTCGAGCGCCTTCTCGCTGCTGCCGGAGTAGACCGACGCGGCCAGCCCGAAGTCGGTGTCGTTGGCCTGCTTGATCGCGTCGTCGAGGCTGTCGTAGGCGATCACGGCGGTGACCGGGCCGAAGACCTCCTCACGGGCGACCGTCATGTCGTTGGTGACGTCGCGCAGCAGGGTCGGCTCGTAGTAGTAGCCCTTGTCCAGGTGCTCCGGGCGCTTGCCGCCGGCGACGACCGTGGCGCCCTCCTCGACCGCGGTCTTGACGTAGTGCTCGCAACGCTCGACGGCACGCTTGACGGCCAGCGGGCCGCGCTCGGTCTCGGGGTCGAACGGGTCGCCGACCTTGATCGCCTTGTACGCGGCGGCCATCTTGTCGACGAACTCGTCGTAGCGCTCGCGGGACACGAAGACGCGCGAGAGCGCGACGCAGACCTGGCCGTTGAAGCCGCAGGCGCCGCCGACGAGGGTCTCGAGGACCTGGTCGATGTCGGCGTCGTCGAGCACGATCGCCGGCGACTTGCCGCCGAGCTCGAGCGCGGTACGGGCCAGGCGATCGGCCGTGCGGTGCACGATGTCCTTGGCGATCGCCGTGCCGGCGGTGGCGTGGACCATGTCGATGCCCTCGTGGCCGACGAGGTGCTGGGTGACCTCGGTGCCGGCGGCGAGGACGCTGATCACGCCCTCCGGGAAGCCGGCGGCCTCGATCGCCTCGGAGACGATCCGCGAGGTCAGCGGCGACTCCGGCGCGGGCTTGATCACGAAGGTGCAACCAGCGAGCAGACCCGGGATCACCTTCATGCCCATCAGCACGACCGGACCGTTGTAGGTCAGGATGCCGAGCACGGTGCCGATCGGGTCACGCGCGATCAGGACCTCGCCGGTCGGGGTCGTGCGCGACTCCTCCAGCTGGACCTTCTCGGCGGCCTCGAGGGCGTAGCGCCAGACCATCTTGCCGGCGCCGCTGTTGATCATCTCGCCGTGGGCGACCGGCGCGCCGGCCTCCCAGAGCCAGGCGCGGTTGGCGACGTCGAGACGGGCCTCGAGCTCGTCGGCCAGCCGGGTGCAGACCTCGATCCGCTCGGCCATCGTCATCCGGGGCCAGGGACCCTCGTCGAAGGCCTTGCGGGCCGCGGCGACGGCGGCGTCGGCGTCGGCGATCGAGGGGTCGGCGACCGTGGCCACGACCTCTTCGGTCGACGGGCTGACCACGTCGACCTTGGCGTCGGTGGCCGGCGTGACCCACTGGCCGCCGATGAACAGCTGGTCGAGACCCGGGACGGTTACATCGAGGACGGACGTTTGAGCGCTCATGCGTGGTTCCTCAGGGATAAGGGCCGCCGTGACGGCTCCGGATCATCCGCGAGCTCCAGGGAACTCGGGCTAACAATGATCATTATCTGACTTAATTCACCGAGTGTCAAGTACTTTTGTGCGTCCGGGCACAGTTTTAGGCGACGGGCGTTGGTACGTGTCGGTACCGAGAAACGCGAAGCGCCGATACCCAACAGGTACCGGCGCAGTCGCACGGAGGAGCCGACCGATGGTCGGTGTCGCTCGCTCAGTCGAGGATCTTGTTGCCCTCGGCGTCATAGTCGTAGAAGCCGGCGCCGGTCTTGCGCCCGTGACGGTTCGCCGCGACCATGTTGCGCAGACCGACCGTCGGGCGGAAGCGCTCGCCGTGGGCGCGCTCCAGACCGCTGATCGCGTGCACGTAGGTATCCACGCCGTTCATGTCGCCGAGCTCGAGCGGACCCATCGGGAAGTTGAACCCGAGCTTGAGCGCGGTGTCGATGTCCTCGGCGGTCGCGATGCCCTCTTCGAGCATCTTCACGCACTCCAGGCGCAGGATCGCGTAGGCGCGGCTGGTGATGAAGCCCGGGCTGTCCTTCTGGCAGACCACGACGGTCTTGCCGACGTGCTCGCCGAACTGCTTGGCACGCTCGACGATCTCGGGCTTCGTCTCGAGGCCCGCGATCACCTCGACCAGCCGCATCATCACCGGCGGGTTGAAGAAGTGGATCCCGACCAGGCGGTGGGCCTGGTCGCCGAGCGCCGCCCCGATCGAGGTGATCGACAGCTGCGACGTGTTGGTGCCCAGCAGCGCGTCGGCCGGCGCGTGCTCGACGACCTGCTTCCACAGATCCTGCTTGAGGTCGAGGATCTCCGGCGCAGCCTCGATCACCACGTCGGCACCGGACACGGCGTCGGCCAGCGACGTGGTGAAGCTGAGGCGACCGCGCGCCGCGTCCGCCTCCTCCTGCGTCTTCTTGCCCGACTTGACGAACCGCGCGAGGCTCTTCTCGACGGTCGCGGTGGCGCGCTCGAGCGCCTCCTCGTTGACGTCGAAGGCGACGGCCTCGTCGCCCGCCATCACGGCGAGCTGGGCGATGCCGTTGCCCATGATCCCGGACCCGAGGACGGCGACCTTCATGCCTTGCGCTCCCCGTCCGAGCGGAGGCCCAGGTTGATCTCGCCGATCAGCGCGCGGTGCAGGTCGTTGCTGCCCTCGACGATCTGCAGGACCTTGGCGTCGCGGTACATCCGACCGACCCGGAACTCCGGCGACACGCCGGCCGCGCCGAACACCTGGACGGCGTCGTTGGCGCTGCGCTGGGCCATGTCGGACGCGTACATCTTGGCCATGCTGGTCAGCTCGCGGGCACGCTTGCCCTCTTGCATCGCCAGCGCGCACTCGTGGACGAGCAGACGCGAGGTCTGGGCGGCGACGGCCATGTCGGTGATCTTCGACTGGACGATCTGGAACTCCGCGATCGCCTTGTCGAAGACGATCCGCTCCTTGGCGTACGCGACGGTGTCGTCGAGGCACGCCTGGGTGACACCGACCGCGCGGGCGGCGACGCCGAGGCGGCCGCGCTCGACGGCGGTCATCGCGACCTTGAAGCCCTCGCCCTCGACGCCGAGCAGCGCGTCGGCCGGCAGCCGGAGCTCGTCGAAGAAGACGTCGCCGGTGCAGATCGGGCGGAAGCCCAGCTTGTTCTTGTACGGCTGGAGCTTCAGGCCCGGCGTGTCCCGCGGGATGATGAACGCCGTCACGCCGCGGTGCTTGAGCGAGCGGTCCGAGGTCGCGAAGGTCACGAAGAACTCGGCGATGTCGAGGTTCGAGATCCAGGCCTTGGCGCCGTTGATGACGAACTCGTCGCCCTCGCGGCGGTAGGTCGTCTGCATCCCGGCGACGTCGCTGCCCGAGCCCGGCTCGGTGACGCCGGCAGCGCCGAAGATCCGACCCTGGGCCAGCGGCTTGAGCCACTTCTCCTTCTGCTCCGGGGTGCCGAAGGCCTCGATGCTGCCGCCGACCAGGCCGGACGGCATCGAGACGAAGGTGCCGAGGATCTGGCAGGTCTTGGAGACCTCCTCGATCAGGTCGGCGAAGGTGACGAAGTCCAGACCGAGGCCGCCTTCCTCCTCGCTGATCACGCCACCGAAGAAGCCCAGCGCGCCCATCTTGTCGAGCAGCTCGCGCGGGATGCTCTCGGCCTCGTCGTACGACTGGACGAGCGGGGCGATCTCGGTCTCCGCGAATTCGCGGGCCAGCTCGATGATCGCGCGGCGATCGTCAGTTTCCTCAGGGGCCATGGGAGCGATTTCCGGCTGCAGTTGCGTAGATGCCATGCGAGATGAGGGGTCGGACGCGTGGCCGACGGCTCCGGAGATACCGACCTGGCCTCAACGCGATTGGGATAACTATGATCATTAAAGTAGTCGAGCGAGCCCGGCGTTGTCAAGGGCAACTCGGCATCCGTTCGTCCAGAGATCGGACGCCGGATTCAGCGGTTCGCACAAATCGCGAGCGCTCGGGGGGACGCCGGGACGCGTGCCCGGCCGATGCGGACGCGGCTCGGTGTCGACCGCGTGCCGCATCCGCTCGCGAACGTGGGTCGGGGCGGTCAGAACGAGCCGTCGAGCTCGATCGACAGCGACGCCAGCACCCACCGCGATCCGTCGCGCCGGACGGTCCCGCGGTAGACCCCGGCCGCCACCGGTCGCAGGGCCCCGTCCTCGGTCTGCACGATCGTCAGATAGGCGTGCACCGACGCCGAGTCGGCCTGCGGGTCGAGCACCCGCAGGTTCGACACCACGTGGCGTCGCTGGATCGGCCCACCCACGGCCCCCGACACGAACGCCACCGTCTCGTCACGGGAGTGAAACGGTCCGACCGCGACGTCCCCCGCGATCGAGATCACGTAGTGGACGTCGTCGGCGAGCGTCTGACTCAGCAGGTCGATGTCGGGCGCGTCGTTGGCCCAGGCGTAGTCGTGCAGCAGCTGCTCGATCTGGTCACGGTCGCTCATCGGATCTCTCCTGGTTGATGGGGGTGGTCATGTCCGGGGTCCGCCGAAGCGCGCGCGCAGGGCGGCCCGCGATCCCTTGGCGCCGCGCAGTCCGCGCCGCTCGGCCCCGGTGATCGTCAACGCCGCGATCAGCACCACGCCGGTGAACAGGTCCGCGGCCCAGGCGGGCGCGAGCACCAGGGCCAGGCCGGTCGTGCCGGTCGTCAGCACCAGCACCGCGATCACCGTGCCCATCGCGTTGAACCGTCCCGGCCGCAGCTGGGTCGCGCCGAGGAACGCCGCCGCGAACGCGGGCAGCAGGTACGACTGGCCGGCGGTCGGCGAGCCCGCGCCGATCGTCGACGCCAGCGCGATCCCGGCGATGCCCGCGATACCCGCGGAGCAGACCAGCGACGCGAAGCGCAGCCGCTCCGCGCGGATCCCGGCGAGCTTCGCCGCTTCCGGGTTGAAGCCCACGCTGTAGATGCGCCGGCCGGTCGTGGTCCGCTCGAGGAACGCCCAGAGCACCAGCGCCACGATCAGCGCGTAGATCACCGGCAGCGTGACCCCGCCGAAGTCGGTCTGGCCGATCGACGAGAACGCCCCGGTCAGCTTCACGTCGGTGATGTCCTGCTCCTTGGTGACCATCGTGATGAACGCCGCGACGATCGACCCGGTCGCGAGCGTCCCGATGAACGAGTCGACGCGCATCACCACCACGACGGTCGCGTTGATCAACCCGACGGCGAGCGCCGCACCGAGCGCGAGCAGGACCGCCGGCAGCATGCCCATGCCGGTGGCGGCGAAGTGCGCCGCGGTCACCCCCGCGAGGCTCATCACGAAGCCGATCGACAGGTCGAAGGTCCGCGCGGCGAGCGGGATCAGCAGCGCCAGCGCCGCCAGCCCGGTGATCGCCGAGTTGTTGAGGATCTGGGTCAGCGTCGACGTCGTCAGGATCGTCTCGGGCTTCAGCAGCACGAGGACGACGGCGATCACGACCCAGACGTAGACGGCGCCGATCCGCTTGGGACCGAGCAGATCGCCGAGCGAGCGGCGGGGGGTGACGAGCACCTCCGCTGACGCCGCGGCGTCGCGTTCGGGCGCGTCCGGGAGGGTGGGCGTGCTGTTCACGATTCGAGGCCTTCCATGACACGGAGCAGAGTGGGTTCGGTGATCTCGTCCTGCTCCAGCTCGCGGGCGATCACGCCCTCGCGGAGGACGATCACCCGGGTGCAGAGGTGGATCAGGTCGTGGACGTCGGACGACGCGACGACCAGGCCGAGGCCGCTCTCGGCGGCGTCGATCAGCAACCGGAACAGGGCCATCCGCGCGGCGATGTCGACGCCTGCGGTCGGCTCGGAGAGGATCAGCACCGGCCGTTCCTCGGTCAGCCAGCGGCCGACGACGACCTTCTGCTGATTGCCACCGCTGAGGGTCGACATCAGCCGCGAGGGGTCGGCCGGGACCAGCCCGACCCGGCGGACGACGTCGCGGGCCATCCGCGCCTCCGCGTCGCCGACCATCACGCCGCGACGGCCGAGCGCGCGCAGCGACGGCAGCGCGACGTTGTCCTGCACCGGCAGCTCGCCGATGATCCCCTCGGCAAGCCGGTCGGCGGGGACCAGCGCGTGCTGGAAGCCGCCGCGCTCGATCGCCCGCCACGGGCCACCGCCGGCGCGGATCCGCCCGGTCGCCGACGCGGCGCGCGCGCCGGCCAGGACGTACGGCAGCTCCTCGCGGCCGGACCCCAGCAGGCCGGCGACACCGACGATCTCGCCGGGTTGCACGGTCAGGTCGACGCCGCGCAGGTACTCGCCCGCCAGATCAGTCGCCTCGAGCGCCGGCACGCTGTCGGGGCGGCGCACGAACGGCTTGGGGCGGACGTCGGTGTCGACCTCGGCGCCCGCCATCAACGCGGCGATGCCGTCGCCGGTCAGACCCTCGACCGGACGGGTCTCGACCAGCTCTCCCGCGCGCAGCACCGACACGGTGTCGGCGATCGTGAAGATCTCGTCGAGCCGGTGCGAGACGTAGAGGATGCTCGCGCCCGCGCGGACGACCTCCGCGATGATCTGGAAGAGCACCTCGACCTCGGCGTGCGGCAGCGCGGCGGTCGGCTCGTCGAGCACGAGCAGCCCGCCCGCCTCGTCCCAGCCCTCGACCGCGGCGGCGATCGCCAGCACGGTGCGGACGACCGGGGCCGCCTGCGACAGCGGCTGGCGGATGTCGATCTCGAGTCCGAAGCGGCCCAGCGCGCGCTGGGTCCGGCGGGCCTGCTCCCGCCAGTCGATCGTCCCGCGGGGCGTCAGCGCATAGCCGCACTTGAGGCCGAAGTTGTCGATCGCGTCGAGCTCGAGCACGAGGCCGAGGTCCTGGTGGATGAAGCGCAGGCCCGCCGGGCGGTTGGCTCCCGGTTCGAAGAGGTCGAGCGGTCGACCGGCGAACGACGCCGTGTACCCGGCGTCCGGCTGGTGGTAGCCGGCGAGGATCTTGATCAGCGTCGACTTGCCGGACCCGTTGGAGCCGGCCAGGGCGTGGACCTCGCCCGCGCCGATCTCGATCGTCAAGTCGTTCAGCGCCCGGGTGCCGGGGAAGGTCTTGCTCAGACCCTCGATCCGCAGGGTCGGGGGACGCTCTGCTGCAGCGGTGGAGTTCATAGGCGGGGTGTTCCGGCCAGGGGGAGCCACCGGCGCATGCGGCGCGGTGGCTCCCCGGGGTTCTCGGGCGCTAGTTCTTGCCCCAGAGCTTCAGGAACTGCTCGCGGTAGTCCTCGACCAGGGGGAAGACCGCGTCCGTGCTCGGCAGGTTGTCCTTGGTCACGATCATCCGCGGCGGGGTGATCTCGGAGACCGACGGATCCTCGCCGACGAAGACCCGGGCCAGGCCGTCGACCATCAGCCAGGTGTCCTCGTAGAACGCGTTCGGCACGCCGGCGGCCTGCTGGTCCGCGGTGATGTATTGGTAGTTCGTCGGTCCGCTGGTTGCGCCGACGATCTTGACGCGGTCCGCGAGTCCGGCCGCGCGCAGCGCCGCGGGCAGCCCGGCGGTCAGGTCGTCGACCGCCATCGCGACGTACTTGATGTCGGGCTTGGCGCGGAGTGCGGAGACGATACGGGCGGGCACGTCCTTGCCCAGCGACGACAGCGGCAGGTCCATTCGCTCGTAGGCGCAGCCGTCGCAGCCCTTCTCGTAGACGTCCTTGAAGCCGGTCTCCAGGTCGTCGAGGATCGGGAAGTTCGGCAGGTTGACGAGCATCGTGTTGGCGTCGCCGCCGCTGTCGGCGACGATGAACGCGGCCATCGGCTCGCCGAACGCCTCGGCCTCGCCCTTGGCGTCACCGACCAGCACCGTCACGCCCTCGGCCTTCTCCGGCACCGCGAACAGCGCGACCGGCACGTCGGCCTCCTTCAGCTGCTTGAGCTGCGGCCCGATCAGCGACAGATCGGTGCCCGACGACGCGACCGCGTCGGGGCTGTCCCGCGCGACCTGCGTCCACGCCGCCTTGATCTTCTCGGGCGTGCCGTCGGTGTTGATCGTCCGGACGGTCCAGCCCAGCTCCTTGGCGCCCTCGGTGAAGGTGTTGCCGAGCGTCTGGCAGGCGGGGACGCCGCACGAGATCCAGACCAGGCTCTTACCCGAGGGGATCTCCTGCCCGACCGGCTCGGTCAGGCCGATCGACGTCGGACGCTTCATCAGCGTCTCGTTGAGCTGCTTGACCTCGTCGAAGCCCGCCGAGCCGGCCGGCGCGTCCGCGGTCTTCGCCGCGACGTCGCCCCCGGACGCGGCTGGAGTCGTGTCCTCGTCGCTGTCGCCGCCGCAGCCGACGACGAACGCGCCGGCTCCGAGCACCAGTGCCGTGCGCAGCATCGTGCGCACGGATCGATCCGTGAGTGTCTTCATCGTCTTCTCTCTCTTCTGGTCACACGGCACGCCGCGCGACCCGTTGTCTCCCGGACGGGCGCTCGACCACCGGAGCCTCCGTTGCTCCGCTGGCACCACCCGCAACCCGCCCCGGGCGTCTGGTCAGGGGTGCGTGGACCCCACGTGAAAGCTCTCGTCAGGGCGGCAGCGGAGCAGGTCCGCGTCCACCAGTTCGTCCCAGACCGCATCCGGGACCCGCGCGGCGAACAGCGCCGCGTTCTCCTTCACCTCGGTGACGCTGCGCGCTCCCGGGATCACCGACGCCACGGCCGGGTGGATCTCGGTGAACCGCAGGGCCAACGTGCGCAGCGACACGCCGTGGCGCGCGCCGATCCGCTCGATCGCCGCCACCCGCTCCTGAACGTCCGACGGCGCCGGCCCGTAGTTGTAGCGGGCGTCGGGGCCCGGTCCGGTCGCGAGGATCCCCGAGCTGTACGGTCCGCCGATCACCAGGCTGATCCCCCGCTCCTCGCAGACCGGGAACAGCTCCTGCTGCGCCTGCTGCTCGAGCAGGGTGTGGCGTCCCGCCAGCAGGAAGTAGTCGAAGTCGCCGGCCCGGGCGAAGTCGACCAGCATCTGCCAGCCGTTCATCCCGACCCCGACGGCGCCGATCACGCCCTGGCTGCGCAGCTCGTCGAGCGCCGGATAGCACTCGTCCATCGCCTGACGGAAGCTCGACCGCGCGTACGGGTCGACACCGGGCTCGATCGCCGCGGCCCCGTCCGGGTCGTGGATCGCCACCATCTCGACGCGGTCGGTCCGCAGCCGCTCCAACGACTGCTCGAGCGAGCGCAGGATCGCGTCGCGCGAGAAGTCCGGGACCGGCTCGGCGCGAAGCGCCCCGGGGAACAGCCCGGGTCCGGGTGCGCCGTCCGGGAGCGGAACCAACGTGTTGCCGACCTTGGTCGAGAGCGTGATCTCGTCACGCGGATGCGTCCCCAGCCACTCGCCCAGTCGCTGCTCGGCCAGGCCGCTGCCGTAGGCGGGTGCGGTGTCGAAGTACCGCACCCCCGCGTCCCACGCGGCGTCGAGCGTCGCCCCGACGTCGGCCGGATCGACCGCCTCGTACATGTTCGCGAGCGCCGTCGTGCCGAGACCGAGCGCCGACACGCGGACGTCCGTGCGCCCGATCGCGACCGTCGGCAGCATGCTCACGCCTTCGTCGTCGGGGTGTAGGTCACCCGGAGCTCGTCGAGCCCACGGGTGAAGAGGCCCTTCTCGACCGGCGTGTAGTCGTCGGCGAACCGCAGGTCGGCCATGTGGTCCAGGACCATGTTGGCGCCGATCTCGACCTCAGCCCGCGCCAGCATCGCGCCGACGCAGAAGTGGCGGCCGTTGGCGAAGCCCAGGTGGTCGGCCGCCGCGGTGTAGGCCTTGCTGGTGTCGTTGTCCTTGCGGAAGATGTCGAACCGGTCCGGGTCCTCGAACTTGCGCGGGTCGCGGCTGCCGGCCGAGACCATGCAGGTGATCGTGTCGCCGGCGGGGATCGTCACGCCGTGCAGCTCGTAGTCCTCGGTCGGGGTCCGTCCGGCGATGTGGACCGGCGGCGTGTGCCGCAGCGTCTCGGCGAAGGCGTCGGCGATCAGGCTGCGGTCGTCGTAGACCGCCTGCAGCTGGTCGGGGTGCTGGAGCAGCCGCATGAACATGTTGCCCAGCGCCCGGTCGGTGGTCTCGCCACCGGCGGTGATCATCAGGCTGATGAAGGCCCGGACCTCTTCGTCGGTCAGGCTCTCGCCGTTGAGGTCGGCGTTGCACATCAGCGTGATCAGGTCGGTGCCGTCACCGCCGCGCCGCTCGGCGATCAGCGGCAGGAAGTACTCGGTCATCTCGTCCTTCGCCTTGAGCCCGCGCTCCTTGGGCCCGGGAAGGTCGGCGAGGTTGCCGATGAACTCCATGATCCCGGTGTACCAGCGCTCGAAGTCCCCGAGCCGCTCCTTCGGCAGGTCGAGCATCCGTGCGATCACGCTGATCGGCAGCAGCCGGAAGAACTCGCCCTCGAGCTCGATCTCGCCGCGGGTCTTGGTGCCCGCGTCGATCGCGGCCTGTTCGCGGGCGAGCGGCCCGGCGAGCAGCTCCTCGGCGACGTTCCCGATCGACGGCTTGAAGCTCTCGAGCCCGCCGCGGTGGAAGAACGGGGTCAGCAGGCGGCGGTGCAGCGAGTGCTCCTTGCCCTCCATGTTGATGATCGTGTGGCCGTGGACGGGAGCGATCTGCCACGAGTAGTTCTCGTTGGTGATCACCTTGTCGCGGAGGATCCGCGAGATGTCCTCGTGGCGGCTGACCAGCCAGCTCTTCGAGCCCTCGTGGAAGTACACCGGGAACTCGTCGCGCATCCGCTGGTACACCGGATGGGGGTCTGCCGCGAACTCGGCGGAGAAGATGTCGGGAGCTTCCGACGTTGCTACGGACACGCGAACCTCTCTTCGTGCTGTCGCCCGAGGGGGCGAGGGATCGTCTATTCGTCGTAATAGTTATCCGGCCCAGAGCACCGCGTGGGAATTTTTTGTGCTGCGGGTCACACAGCACGCCCCGGACACGAAAAAGCCCCGCAAATGCGGGGCTTCGCCGTTCGGTGTCTCGGGCTCGGCACCCGTCGCGACGTCGGCCGCCCTGGCGACCGACGATGCCGAAACCGGCGCTCAGCGGTCCGCGCCGAGCAGCAGCACGTTGTGGTACTGCGCGCCGGCTCCGGCGCCGGCCGCCAGCACGACCTCGGCGTCCGCGACCTGACGGTCGCCGGACTGGCCGCGGATCTGCTTGACGCCCTCGATGATCTTCAGCGTCGGAGCGCCCCAGCCGATGTGGCTGAACGACATGATCCCGCCGTCGGTGCAGGTCGGAAGACCGCCGTCGATCCCGATCCCACGCTCGCGGACCAGGTCGGCCGCCTCGCCCTCCGCGCACAGCCCGACGACCTCGAACTGGCGCAGCACCTCGTACGAGTTGACGTCGTAGAACTGGAACGCGTCGACGTCCTCGGGGCCCAGTCCGCACATCGAGAACGCGCGCTTCGACGCCCGCGCGCCGATCGCGTGGACCTCGTCGTAGCGGGGCGGATCGACGTACTGCTGACGCATCCACTCCATCCCACCGCCGAGCACGACGACCGGGTCGGGCCGCAGCGCGCGCGCCCGTTCGACCGTGGTCAGCACCAGCGCCGCCGCGCCCTCGTTGGCCAGGCAGAGATCGAGCCGGGTGAACGGGTCGACGACCATCGGCGCGTCGAGCACGTCCTGGGCGGTGAACGGCCCGCGGCCCGCCATCACCGCGTCGGGGTTGCGCGACCCGGTGCTGCGGATCGTCGCCGCGACCTCGGCCATCGCCTGGCGCGCGTCGGGGAAGCGGTGCAGGTAACGCTGCGCGACGAGCGCGAACTGGGTCGCGGTGAACGACCCGTACGGCTCCACGAACTCGTTCGCCGGGCGCGTGTAGGACGCGACCTTGCCCGCCTCGGCCGCCATCACCCCGGCCTGCCCGCCGGTGATCAGCACCGTCTCGCAGATCCCGGCGCTGATCGCCGCCGCGGCATCGAGCACCGCGGGCACGCCCTGCGGGTACGAGTCGCCGATCCAGTCGATGTGGATCCCCAGCAGGGTCGCCCAGTCGGCCGACCCCGGCTCGAAGGTCGTCCCCCCGGGGCCGGTCCAGCGCGCCGCGATCCCGTCGATCTCGTCCTTCCCGATCCCCGCGTCGGCGATCGCCAGCTTGGCCGCCTCGAGGCTCGCGGCCATCGACGTGGTGTCGAGCTGGCGCGCCTGCTCGGTCATCCCGACACCGACGATCGCGACGTCGGAGAGCGGAGACCGCTTGGTCGCCTTCGCGCCCCCGGACCGACCCGCGCTCATGCCGGGGCGCTGCCGATCAGGACGTCGCGGACGTCGCGCTTGGCGAGCTTGCCGACCGCGTTCTTCGGCAGGGTCGGGAAGAACATCACGCGCTCGGGCACCTTCACGCTCGGCAGCCCGTGCTCGCGGCACCACGCCTGGAGGTCGGCCTCGTCGGCCGACGCGCCCTCCTTCAGCGCCACCCCAGCGGCCAGGGCCTCGCCCCACTCCGGGTCCGGCGTGCCGACGACCGCGACCTCGAGCACCGCCGGGTGCTGGTAGAGGACGTTCTCGATCTCGGACGGCACGATGTTGAAGCCGCCGCGGATGATCAGGTCCTTCTTGCGATCGACGATGTAGATGTAGCCGTCCGCGTCGCGCAGACCGATGTCGCCGGAGTGCATCCAGCCGTCGATCAGCGCTTCGGCGGTGCGGGCCTCGTCGCGGTAATACTCGAGCATCGTGTGCGGGCTGCCGAAGATCACCTCGCCGCGCTCGCCGTCCGGGACGTCGTTGCCTGCGGCGTCGACCACCCGCACGTCCATCACGCACGACGGACGGCCGCACGACGAGAAGATCCCCTCCTCGCCGGCCAGCGCCCGCGCGTGGTCCTGCTTGCGCAGCATCGTGCCGATCGAGGCGACCTCCGCCATCCCGTAGAGCTGGGTGAACCGCGGACCGAACCGCTCGACCAGCTGCTTGATCCGGTCCGGCGGGCAGGGCGCGGCGCCGTAGCCGATCGTCTGCAGGGTCGGGATGTCGTCCGGTCCCACGCCCGCCTCGAGCAGACGGAACAACATCGTCGGCACGAGGTAGGTGTGGGTCGCGCCGTGCTCCCGGACGGTCGCGGCGAAGCGCTGACCGTCGAAGCCTCGCGACTCGTCGAAGATCACCGTGCCGCCGACCAGCAGAAGCGGGACGAAGGTGATCTGCACGCTCGAGTTGTGCGGCAGCGCGACCAGCCAGCGCGAGTCGGCGTTCAGCTCGAACTCCTGCAGCGCGACGGTCGCGTGCTGGACCACCGATCCGACGTCGAACAGCACCCCCTTCGGGCGGCCGGTGGTGCCGCTGGT
>JBQGEK010000297.1:0-6729 GCA_052039575.1 Patulibacter sp.
TGACGACGCGACGTTCACGATGCCGCCGCTGCCGCTCTGGTTGCGCGGGGCACAGCAGGCCGGCGAGTTCATGCTCGGGACCGGCGCCAAGTGCGAGGGCTCGCGGGCGCTGCCGACGACAGCCAACGGCGGTCCCGCGGCGGCGATCTACAACCCGGTCGGCGACGGCGTCTACGCGCCGTGGGCGGTCGTCGTGATCGAGACCGAGGGCAGCAAGATCGCGGCGCTGCATCACTACATCGGCGGGCCGGAGTGGTTCGCCGAGTTCGGGCTGCCGGCCCAGTTGACCGACGACTGACCCGGCGACGCGTCAGCGCTCGTCCGACGCGGGCGCTGGAGCCGGTGGTGCCTGCACGTCGGCGCCGACCGCCC
The DNA here is from genome assembly GCA_052039575.1 of Patulibacter sp. Taxonomy (GTDB): domain Bacteria; phylum Actinomycetota; class Thermoleophilia; order Solirubrobacterales; family Solirubrobacteraceae; genus Patulibacter. The sequence goes on from JBQGEK010000297.1 coordinate 373, forward strand.
CGACCAGGCCGGCCAGGTCGAGCAGCGCGTAGAACTCCGGCGTCGACCCGCGCAGGGCGGGGCGAAGCCCCTCGTCCTTCGCCGTGCAGCAGATCCGTGCGACCCGGTCGATCGTCGCCAGGTCGGCGCGGTGGATCGGCACGCGCCCGATCAGTCGGTCGTTCCGTGCGTCGAAGATCCACACGGACGGGGGCTGGGTGTGGCGGGCGGGTAGGTGCACGGCAAGAGCTCGAGGTCTTGTTGCTGGGACGGCAGATCGGTCGGGATCTCATCGGTGGCGGGGTCTTCGGTGGCGCGGTCGTCGTCGGCCCGCACCCGGCCGAAGGGACGCGGCCGCAGGGCTCACCCGCGTTGGGTGAACGCGCTTGCGCAGCGGGTGGAGGGTCGAGTAAGAGCTAGAGGGACCGGCGTGGGTGCCGATCCGCTCCGCTGGACGACCCCGGAGCCGGAAGGACATGAGCAATGTCGGACGAGCACCTGCAGTCGCTGATCATCGACGCGTACGAGTACGCCTTCCCGCTGGTGATCATGGACGTCACCCGTGCCCAGGCGACGAACGTCCCGGACGTCGCCACGGTCCCGGGTCGGGCCCCGGTCAACCGGTTCGCGCACTTCCGGGCCTACCCATCCGTCGATGCCCGGGATGTCGTGCGGATCAACTTCGACACGCTCTACTCGGTGGCGTGGCTCGACCTGCGCGACGAGCCGTTGGTCCTGACCGTCCCGAACGCCCCGGATCGGTACCACCTGACCCCGCTGCTCGACATGTGGAGCGACGTGTTCGCGGTGCCGGGTACCCGGACGACGGCGGGCGTCGGGCGCGACTACCTGGTGGTCGGGCCAGCCTGGTCCGGCGAGGTGCCGAGCGGGCTGTCGGTGCTGCGCAGCCCGACCCCGGTGGCGTGGGTGATCGGGCGGACCCAGACCAACGGCCCGGCCGACTACCCCGCCGTCCACGCGGTCCAGGACCAGTACGGGCTGGTGCCGTTGTCGGGGTGGCAGCAGGCCGGACGTGCTCCGTTGCCGACGCTGCCGATCGACCCCGAGGTCGACGCGGTGACCCCGCCGCAGAAGCAGGTGTGGAGCATGGACGGGCAGAGCTTCTTCGGCCGGTTCGCCGAGCTGCTCGGCGAGCATCCGCCGCACTACAACGACTATCCGATCCTGGCGCGGATCGAGCGGCTGGGGCTGCGGTTGGGCGCCCCGTTCGCGCCGTCCGACGAGGTCGCGGCGGTGCTCGACGACGGGGTCGACGCGGCCAAGGTCGACATCGTGTCGGCGATCACCGACGGCACGATCGGGATCGAGAGCAACCACTGGCAGTGGATGCAGCAGGGGGCCGGCAGCTACGGCACCGATTACCGGCAGCGGGCGATGGTGGCGTTCGCCGGCCTGGGTTGCAACCTCTGCGATGACGCGCTCTATCCGAACGCCGCGGTCGACGGCGACGGCTTCCCGCTCACCGGCAAGCACCGATATGCGCTGCGCTTCGCCGCCGGGCAGCTGCCGCCGGCCGACGCGTTCTGGTCGCTCACGATGTACGACGCGAACGGATTCCAGGTCGCCAATCCGATCGACCGCTTCGCGATCGGCGACCGCGATCCGCTGCGGTTCGACGACGACGGCTCGCTCGAGCTGGTGATCTGCCGCGACTCGCCGGGCGGGGACCGCGAGGCCAACTGGCTGCCGGCGCCGGATGGGCCGTTCCAGCTGACGATGCGGATCTACTCGCCGTCGTCCGATGCGCTCCGGCACGGGATCCGGATCCCAGCGATCGAGCGGGTCGACGTGGGCCCGGAGGGCGACGGCCACCGGCGTCCCGCGGTCGCTCGGGCGGCGACCGGTCGGGTGCGGTGACGCTCAGCCCAGAAGCTTGGGATCAGATCAACTCGGCGTGCTGCCCGATCTGCTTCAGCACCGCGGGAAACGCTGACCAGTCGTCATCGACCTTCGACGGCATCAGCGCGGCAGCGTCGTCATAGCGCTGCTGCAGCCACTTACGGAGATCCGAGCCTGCGGCGGGGCAGAACGCCGGACTATCGGCGTATCCGTTGTCGGGGCGGGGCGTCCAGCCGCCGTACTGAGCGAGGGACACGTGCTCCATCTCCGTCAGGATCCGCGCGAACTGCTGGCGGTCCTTGAGTGCGTCTCGTGTCGGCCTGTGAGCGAGCAATCGTTGAACGTCGTGGTAGTGGCGCCCGCATCGTTCGTCGGCGTTGGCCGGGTCCTGCGCGTATCGCGTCGCGAGATCGTGCAGCAGCGCGAGCTTCTCGAGCAGGGTCCGCAGCGGGCTGAGCGCCCGCACCTCGAACGCATCGGTGTCCGGGTGGCTGGCCGGGTCGATCTCTAGCGGGGCGGCTAGCAGCGGCGTGATCGTGACCATCTCGCAGGGCCACTCGCCCGGACCGAACCCGGTTTCGAGCAGAACTCCGCGACGCTCTACGGCGACGTTCGCCAGACCCTCGATGAGCCTCGGATACCGAAGGACGTCGGCCCGGTGCGCGGCTCTGCCTCGGCCTGGTGCACGGGCTTCTTGCCAGTCGAGCCCTAGATCGTTGGCAACGTGCTCGGACATCGCGAGAAGCTGCGCCTCGCGGGTCCTGGTCGAGTCGTCCTTGCTCCCGGTGACGAGAACGTCGACATCTTCGGAGAAGCGGTCGATCAGCTGGTAGCCCTTCGAGAGGCTCGTACCGCCTTTGAAGACCCACCCTCCTGGATATCGGGCTGCCAAGACGCGCAGAACCTGCGTGACCCAATAGTCCTTCTCGACGAACGCGGGAGCCAAGCCGAGGCGCTCCGAGGCGATCACGATCGCCTCTCGGAAATCTGGTTGGTCCCGCAGCAGTGTCATCTGCCGATGACCCGTAGGGCTCGCTCGCGTGTCCGGGCGTCGCGAGCGTGGGTGATCTTCTGAGCCTGCGCGGGCCAGCCGCCGTGGTCAAGTACCGCACGTAGACGCTCGCGCACGACCGGAGGCTCCGTAGCGGCCGCCTTGACCAGGCGGCCGACACGCACATCATCCCCACCGATAACGTCCTCGAAGCGTCGTAGTGCCGCCTTGCCGTCTACCTCGACGTAGCGATCCCAGCCCTCCAGAGCTTCCAGCAGGGTGACCTCCGTGTCGTTCAACTTGGCGTCACGACGGCCCTTGCGGGCAGCCCGGTTGACGATCTTCAGCCCCGTGAGTCCCGCCGGCGGACGGCAGGTGACCGCGAGAGCCTCCACCGGAGAGACTTGCGTCGACAGGCCGAGCAGGTTGGCCGCGTGCCAACCTGTGGCGCCAAGCGCCTCATCCTTGCCGATGATCTCCCGCAGCGCCTGGGGCGACGGTGTCTTGCTCATGCCCCAGCGCGATTTCTCGCCGCGCCAGTACGTCCCGCGACGTACTCGCACGAGCTCGCCGTCGGCAACCAAGCGCCGCAACTCCTGGCCTACCGCGTTGGCAGACCCGACGAAGTCCTCCGGGCGCCAGAGGCGTCCTCGCGACCTCAAGACGCGCCGTCGCACCTCGGAGGCGACGCTCGGCTGTTGCCGGGTGCTCATCTCAACATTGTAAGACGTTACGAGAAACCGTCAAGCGTTCTTGCTGGACAGGTCGCCCCAGCAGCGGATCAGCCGACGCGGTCGCCGACCGCGCGGGTGAGCGTCAGCCGGCGGCGACCACGCCGATCGTGGCGAGTGCGAGCAGCAGCCCGCACCCCGCAGCGATCATGAACGGTCGCGTGGAGCGGTCCCGCAGCATCTGGCGGCTGCGGTACGCGCCGAAGGCGAACAGCCCGCACGAGTAGATCCCGAACGCGACCCCCAGCGCCACGTATGGCCAGGTCGTCGTGTCGCTGGTCAGCTCGGGCAGCAGCCGTCCGACCCCGAGCGACACCGCGAGCGACGCCAGCGCCGTCCGCCACCACGCGAGCACGGTCCGCTCGAGCGCGAGCACCGTCCGGTCGACCGCCAGATCCGTCCGCCGCTGATCGCCGCTCTGTCCCGGTTGGGAGGACATGGGGCGATGGTAGCCCCGGTGCGGTCAGTGCCCGAACACGTCCGAGTCGGACAGGCGGTCGTCGCCCTGGTCGAGGGCGTCGATCTCGTGGATCTCGGCGTCGGTGAGACGGAAGTCGAAGACGTTCAGGTTGTCGCGCTGGCGCTGGGAATCGGCGGACTTCGGCATCGTCACGTTGCCGATCGCCATGTGCCAGCGCAGGACGATCTGGGCCGGGGTCCGGTCGTGCTCCTCGGCGATCCGCACGATCGTCGGATTCTCGTGCAGCGCGGTGCCCTTGCCGCCGAGCGGGCTCCAGGCCTCGCAGACGATCCCGTGCTGCGACAGGTACGCGCGGACGTCGGGCCGGCTCTGGGTCGGGTCGAGCTCGATCTGGTCGACGTCGGGCAGCACGTCGGTGGCGGCGACCACCCGGTCGATGTGCGCGGGCTTGAAGTTCGACAGGCCGATCGCCGCGATCCGGCCGTCGCCGAGCAGCTGGACCAGGCCCTGGTACGCCTCGACGTAACGGTCCTGGTCGGGGTTGGGCCAGTGGATCATGAACAGGTCGATCGTGTCGACGCCGAGCTTGGTGGCGCTGCGCTCGAACGCCCGCTGGACTCCGTCGACGCTGTGGTCCTCGCGGTTGAGCTTGGTGGTGATGAAGATCTCGTCGCGCGGCACGCCGCTCGCCGCGATCCCGCGCCCGACGCCGACCTCGTTGCCGTAGTTGTACGCCGTGTCGACCAGCCGGTACCCGGACCGGATCGCCATCGCGACGGCCCGCTCCGCCTGGGCGTCGTCGAGCGGCCAGGTGCCGAGCCCCAGCCGGGGCATCTCGGCGCCGTGGCGCAGGGTGACGGTGGGGGCGAGGGGCAGGGACACGGGGACCTCCGGACGCGGGGACGCTGGGTGCCGACGGTCGGCGACTCGATTCTGGCAAGTCGCCGCCGGCGCCCCGCGGGCGCGGGTGAATCGTCACGGCTCGGGGAGCGATCGACCGCAGACCCGGCCTGGAATCGGCGGAGATCGTGGCCGTACGGGCCTCTGGGCTCGAGCTCGGTGTCGTGCTCAGGGCAAGGTCGGATCGTGTCCGATCTCGAGATCGGTAGCGACTGCGGCGAGCCGTCTGTCGCGCGTCCAGAGCTTGGCGTCGGGGGTGAGCCGGGTGGCGGCAAGCAGGTGGGCGTCGGCGTAGCCGATGCCCCGTCCGTGGAGGGCCTGCTGCTCGATGAGGCGAAGAACCTCGGCATCGTCGGCTACTACTGCCGCAGGCAGATCATGAAGCAGCGAAATGATCTGCCCGCGATCTCGGAGGTTTCCGAGGGCTAGCTCGCCGATGACGAACGGATGCACGAGCACGGCGCCGTTCGCTAGAAGCTTCGCGAGCTCGGGATGGCCAGATCGCAGATGGTCGATCCAGAGCGACGTATCCGCGAGGATCACGACACTGCGGGGCGGCGACGGGGTACGTCCTGCAAGTCGGGTTCGGTCCCGCCCAGGCGTGCCAAGCGCCGGGCGCTCTCGCGCTCGATCAGGGCCCGGAGGGCTTCTCGAACGAGGGCCGTTTTCTCCTGCACCCCGGTCAGACGCTGGGCTTCGGCGAGGAGGTGGTCGTCTAGGGCAAGCGTGGTGCGCATCTCGGCTCTTTCGTGCACGAAGTTCAACATCAAATGATGGCACTCCACGTGCTTGTGCGCAATAGGGCGATCACCGTCGGAATGCGTCGACTTGCGCCGCGCAGGCGGCAGAACTCGACGTGGCGGTCGGGATGGAGGGCGAGCGCCAACGTCGAGGTCGCCCCGCTATTCCAGCAGTTCGGTGTCCTCGTCCGAGTAGGGCGGGGCGCAGCAGCAGAGCAGCGTCAGCGGGATGTCGGCGGAGTCGTTGAACAGCTTGTGCGGGGTGCCGGGCGGGAGCACGACGCAGTCCCCGGTGCGGACCGAGCGTTCCTCGGTTCCGACGCGGATCCGGCCGGATCCGCCGGTGAAGAAGTACAGCTCCTCGGACGTGCGGTGCAGGTGCTCGATCGTGCGGCTGCCGGGCGGCACGCTCGCCTCGGCCAGCGACTGCTTCTCGGTCGGGAGCGACACGGGCCCCGCGACCTCGCGGATCGTCGACCCGTCGAGGGTGGTGAACGGCTTGGCGTCCTCGAGGTTCCCTAGGTGCATGGGCCGACTCTAGTCGGGCGGGGCACTGCGGTTCATCGATCGCTCGGCCGCAGCACGTTGCACCGGCCCGTTTCAGTTACTTCGACTTGGGACGTGATTGAAAGCGGCCTGTGGCAGCAGCGCTCGCACGCGGCGACTTCGTGATCGAGGCCGTTGAAGCGCTGCGCACCCATCCGGACCCATTACGCACGCTCTCGCTTGCGCGCT
>JBQGEK010000298.1:0-3426 GCA_052039575.1 Patulibacter sp.
CGACGCCTCGTCCGTGTACTTGCGCATCGAGTCGTTGGTCACCGAGACCTTGACCGAGCCCTGGCGCAGCGCCGTCAGCTCGCGCGTGACCGGATCGAGGATCGCGACCTTGCGGGCCTTGCGGGCCGCCTCGACCGCGGCATCGCCGCTGCCGATCGCCAGCGCCTCGTCGCCGCCCCAGCGGACCGACATCGGGTAGCGCAGCGGCACCACGCGGCTGCCGGTCTGAACGCCGTTCGGCTGCACGATGCTGCCGCTCAGCGTGGTCGACGTGCCGACCTCGATCGACTCCGGGGTGTTCAGCGTGATCGACTGTGCGAACGCGCGAACGTCGCTGGTCAGCCACTGCTGGTCGGCCGACGCGTCCTGGTCGACGCTCCAGCGGTTCCAGCCGTTGAAGCCACCGCGGTCCGGAGCGCCGTAGGCGCCCTTGCCGGTCGAGCTGATCACGCTGTAGTGCACGCCATCGACGCTCGCCGTCCACGAGTTCGACGCGTGAGCGCCGGTCATCGCGGCACCCTTGCCGCTCTTCGCGCGGAAGTCGCCCAGCAGCTTCTTGATCAGCTGGACCTCGGTGCGGTCCGTCAGCTGGCTCGACTTCGTCTCGACCGGGTCGTCCACCGGGTGGTGGGCGAAGATCGACACGTTCTTGACCGTCGGATCGTCGACGGCCGAGTCGAGCGCCTCCTGCAGCATCGGCAGCTGCTCGAAGTCCGACAGGCGGAAGTTGCCGAGCGCGCTGTTCAGCATGATGAAGCGCGTGCCCTTGTGGTCGAACGTGCCGTAGCCGTCGCCGAACTCCGCCTCCCAGTGCTCCAGGGTGCCCTGGCCGCCGCGGATGTAGGACTCGTGGTTGCCGGGAACGTAGATGCAGGGCACCGTGCTCTCGGTCGGGGTGGCGTCGAGCTGCTTGCCGATCTCCTGATCGAGCGGGATCAGCTGGCAGCCGCCCTCCTCGAGCACCTCACGCGCGACCTCGATGTCGGCTTCCTCGCCGTAGTCGGTGATGTCGCCGTTGAGGACGACCAGGTCGACGTCCGACTCGTGGACGCGCTTCAGGCCGGCCACGCCGACGTCCGCCAGCGTCAGGTCGGTCGCGGTGAACTGCACGTCCGAGAACGTGGCGTAGGACCAGTCGTCCTTGCCGTTGGTCGTCCCGTCCGGCGAGAACACGTCGTTGGTCGAGCGCAGCGTCTCCAGGCCCGGCAGCTCGACCTCGCTCGGCACGTCGGCCTCGACGCCGCCGAAGATGATCTCGCCCGCGACTTGCTGCGTGACGTCGGTGTTGATCGCCTGGAACGAGTTCCAGCGGATCGGGAACGCCGCCGTCGACGGGATGTTGAACGTGACGTACTGCCAGTCGTCCGACGGGGTCAGGCCCGAGCCGTAGAGACCGAGCGACGTACCGTCGGCGGCCCAGAAGCCCGCGTACGTCAGGCCGGACGGCACGAAGATGCTCGACTTGACCTTGATCCGCACGCGCAGCGGCTGACCGGGCAGCTCGACCCAGCGGCTCGCGACGCCGGCGGCGGTGATGCCCTTGTTGCGGAGCGGACCGAACTCCATCTTCAGGCCCTCGTCGACCTTGGTCCGGACCGGCGTGGTGTTGGTGCTGTTGTTGGTCCAGCGCGCCTCGACGTTCTCGTCCTGGAAGTCGTACGCCTGGTGGGTCTCGACGCCGACGCTGATCGGCAGCTTGGCGGTCTGGCCGGCGGCCTTGACCTCCAGCAGCGTGCCGCCCGAGCCGACCGGCGTGACCTTCAGCGCCGTGCCGGACGGGGTGACCCGCACGACGGCGGAGTCGTACACGAGGTCCAGGTCGGCGGCCTCGAGCGGAGCGCTGAAGCCGTTACCGTCGTGGCCGGTCACGCGGACCGTCACGGCGGTCGCGGCGTCGGGCTCGGTGATCGACAGGCGGCTGCTCGAGAGCTCGATCCGGTCGAGCTCTCCGAGCACGCGGACCTTGGTCTCGGCCTGGGCCTCGTCGGTGGTGCTGCGCACCCGGATCGTGCCGTCGGCGTCCTTCGGGGCCTTCAGCAGTCCGCTGTCGACGGTGCCGACGTCGGTGCTCCAGCGGACGTCGCCGCGCGCCAGGTCGACCGGGGTCGAGCGGTTGTCGATGCCCTTCGCGGTCAGCGTGCGGCTGAGGCCCGGGAAGACCTTCGCGTCGCCGTTGCCGGGGGTCACGACGATGTCGTCGAGCCGGCCGCTGCCCGGGGCGACGAAGATACCGACGCCGTTCGGGTCGGGGCGCTCGTAGCCGTCGGACGGCGAGTTGCGCACGACGTTGTTGAGGGCTCCGAGCGGGCGGGCGACCATGGTCGTCGAGCCGCCGCCGTCGAGGTTGACGGCCAGCTCGGCGCCGAGCTCGACCATCAGGTCGGCCTGCTGCGCGCCGGTCATGCCGTTGACCGGGGCCTGACGGCCGTCGACGGTGACCAGGATGATCGTGCGGCCGCCGTCCTTGAATCCGAGGATCGTGCGCGGGTGGACGTTCGGGTCGAGGTTCGGGCGCGCGGCGCCGTCCTCGACCAGGACCGCGTTGTGCCCGATCGCGAAGCGGGCCTGCTGGGCCATGTCGTCGGCCAGGCCGTAGGCGAGCGACGCGTCGTCGCCGACCTCGAGGCCGCGGATCACGTCGGCGGCCGCGTCGTCGCCGACCAGGTAGAAGCCGTCGGACGGGATCTCGCCCTCACCGACGCCGCTGCCGTCGACCGACACGACCTTGCCGTCGCGGACCAGCACCTCGGCGCGGTTGCCCGACAGGCCGCGGCTGCGGTCGAACGTGCCCCAGAGCGGGGTGTAGGCGGCGAGCTTGCCCGCCGTCGTCTGACCGTTGATCGTGCCCGGGGCGTTCAGCCGGGCGACCTCGTGATCGGTGCCGTCGAGCGTGGCCTTGGCGTCGAGTGCCATGTTCAGCAGGCGACCGACGCCGTCGCCGTCGATGCCGACGTGCTGCCAGGTGGTCGGCATCGCCGACTTCAGCAGCTCGCCGCCGCGGACCGACGCGCCGTGCGGGGCACCGGAGTTGCCGATGTCGAAGAAGTCGCCGGTGACGCCGGCCACGGCGCCCGCCTTGTCGGCCTTCTTCGAGATCGCGCCGGTCTCGGTGACCGTGTCGCCGGCCAGCAGGTCGGCGGAGACCCCGTCGCGCGACAGGTCGGCGGTCAGGATCTGCAGGTCGGACCAGCCGGCGGAAGTGAGCCGCTTGAGGTGGCGCAGCTCGACGCCCGGGCCGAGCTTCTCGGTCTTGTCGACCAGGGCCAGCGGGGACGGCGCGGCGTGCGCGGCGGTCGGGACGACGGTCGAGACGATCGTCGGAATCGCCAGCACCGCGGACGGGACGGCCGCGGTCAGGGCAACGCCTGGGAGCGCCAGGCCGACTGCCGCTGTCGCGGCAGCAAGGCGTCGCCGGCGACGCCTGGG
>JBQGEK010000299.1:0-4285 GCA_052039575.1 Patulibacter sp.
ACGTTGCGGCCGATGCGGCCGAACCCATTGATGCCGACACGTACGGTCATGAAGCCGTCCTTCTGATCCTTCGAGGGTGCAGAAACGAGAAGACCCGGCAGACCAGTCATCGACGAGGGAGACGGAACGCGCGGGCGGTGCGTCAAGGGTACCGGAGCGCTGCGTTTCGGCGTCTTCCGATGGGCTTCGGCACCACCCGCGCCCTACGCGGATTCCAGCGGGATCAGCCGACCGAGCGGTGCAGGTGCGCGAACATCTCGCGCGCGATCTTGCCCGGCAGTCCCGGGGTCGCCTCCAGCTGCTCACGCGTCGCGGCGAGCACCGCGTCGGGCGACCCGAAGTGCTGGATCAGCTGCTTCTTGCGCGCCGGCCCGATCCCGGGCAGGTCGTCGAGCACCGATCCGGTCAGCTTCTTGTCGCGACGACCGCGGTGGTGGGTGATCGCGAACCGGTGTGCCTCGTCGCGCGCCCGCTGCAGCATCTGCAGCCCCGGCGTGTCGTGGCCGAGGATCGTCGGCGCGCTCTTCCCGGGGACGAAGACCTCTTCGATCCGCTTGGCCAGCGAGACCACCGCGACGCCGCGCTCGACGAAGCCCTCCAGCGCCTCGATCCCCGCCGACAGCTGGCCCTTCCCGCCGTCGATCACGATCAGGTCGGGCAGCGCCGCGAACGAGGCGTCGCGATTCGGCTCGTGGAGCGCCTTCTCCTGCTGCCGCGTCCACTGCGCCATCCGCCGGCGCAGCACCTCGTTCATGCTCTTGAAGTCGTCCGGGACGCCGGGGTCGAGGTCGCGGATCACGAACCGGCGGTAGTGGTCCTTGGCCGGCACCCCGCCCTCGAGCACGACCATCGATGCGACGGTCTCGCTGCCCATCAGGTGCGAGATGTCGTAGCACTCGACCCGCACCGGCAAGCGGCCGAGCCCGAGCGCCTGCTGCAGGTCGGTCAGCGCCTCGACGCGCTGCTCGCGGCTGCGCTCGGCCTTCAGCCGCTCCTGCCCGAGGGCCAGCTCGGCGTTGCGCATCGCCATGTCGAGCAGCTTGCGCCGGTCGCCGCGCTGCGGAGTCGCGACCTCGACCTTGGTCCCGCGGATCTCGCCGAGCGCGTCCGCCAGCGCCGCGTGCTCGCTGATCCCGTCCGGCACCAGCACCGCCGGCGGGACGACCGCCCCGGCGTAGTAGCGCAGCGCGAACTGCTCGAGCACCTCGGCACGGATCGCGTCCTCGGACGCGTCGGCGCTGCGGCCGGTCGCCTCCCCCGCGACCCCGGTCAGGTAGAACGACTGACGGTCGGTCAGCGAGCCGTCGCGGACCTGGAAGACCTGAGCGTTGGCGTCGTCGCCGTCGACGGTGATCGCGATCACGTCGAGCGAGCCGATGCTGTCGCTGATCACCTGCTGGCGCTCGCGCAGCGAGCGTACGGCCTGCAGGCGATCACGCTCGCGGGCGGCGCGCTCGTACTCCTGGGCCGCCGCCGCGTCGTGCATCTGGTCCTCGATCTGCTGCTCGATCTCCGCGTAGCGACCGGACAGGAAGGCGATCACGCCGCCGATCGCGTCGCGGTACTCCTGGCGGCTGACGTAGCCGACGCAGGGAGCCGTGCAGCGATCGATGTGGTAATCGAGGCAGGGAGATCCGGACTTGCGGCCCGGCTCGCGCCCCTGGCAGGTGCGGAACTGGAACAGCCGCCCGAGCAGGTCGAGCGTGGCTCGGACCCGCTTGGCGTTCGAGTACGGCCCGAAGTAGCGATTGCCGGGCTTGTGGCGCTCACGCGTGATGTAGACCCGCGGGTAGGGCTCGCGCATCGTCACGCAGATGTACGGGTACGACTTGTCGTCGCGCAGGCGGATGTTGAACCGCGGCTGGTACTGCTTGATGAACCCGTTCTCGACCAGCAGCGCCTCGGTCTCGCTGCCGACCAGGACGAACTCGATCTCCTCGATCACGTCGACCATCTCGACCGCGCCGCGGGTGACCGGGTTGGTGAAGTGGTTGGCGACCCGCTTGCGGATCGACTTCGCCTTGCCGACGTAGATGACGTCGTCGTTCCCGTCACGGAACAGGTAGACCCCCGGCCCGTCGGGAAGCGCCCGGCGCTGCGCGGTCAGCCGCTGCTTGCGGCTCTGAGCCCCGGGGGAAGCCATTCGTACCGAGGATAGGCGGTCCTCGTCGTCGTCGGTGTGCGTGACGTCGATCGACTCCTCGTTGGTCGTCGCGTCAGTGGTTGCCACGAACGCGGCGCCTGGCACCCCGAATCGACTCGGCGACGAGTTGATGCCACGAGAAGGCGATCGGTGAGGCTCGGGACGACGGCCCCGTATCGTGCGCGGCATGCCGCTGCTGCCCCCGCTCGCCTCGCCCCAGGACGTGGTCGCCGTGATCGACGATCCGCGGATCCGGATCTTCGACACCACGGTCTTCCTCGATCGGCCCGCAGGCGGCGGGGCGTACACGCCGGTTCCTCGGCGCGACGTCTACCGCCGGGAGCACGTCCCCGGTGCGGCGTTCGCCGACATGGTCGACACGCTGGCCGATCCGGACGCTCCCTTCCCCTTCGCGCTGCCGACCCCCGAGCGGTTCGCCGCGGCGGCCGGAGCGCTCGGGATCGGCGACGGCGTCCACGTCGTCGCCTACACCCAGGAGTCGCCGATGTGGGCGACCCGGCTGTGGTGGCTGCTGCGCTACTTCGGGTTCGACGCGGTCAGCGTGCTCGACGGCGGGCTCCCCGCCTGGAAGGCCGCCGAGCTGCCGCTGCGCACCGGCGAGCAGACCTATCCGGAGGCGTCGTTCACGCCGCGCCCCCGCCCCGAGCTGCTGGCGACCCGAGACGACGTCGAGGCGATCGTCGCCGACGGTGCCAGCTGCCTGCTCAACGCCCTGCCGCCGAACGTGTTCCGTGGCGAGGGACCGTCGAACTACAGTCGGCCGGGTCGGATCCCGGGCAGCGTCAGCGTCCCGGCGGCATCGTTGCTCGACGACCAGACCGGCCGCTTCCGCCCGGTCGATCAGCTGGCCGATGCCCTCGTCTCGGGCGGCGTCCCCGCCGACCAGACGGTCGTCGCCTACTGCGGCGGCGGGATCTCGGCCACGGTCGACCTCTTCGCCCTCGCCCTCGTCGGTCGCGACGACGCGAAGCTCTACGACGGCTCGCTGACCGAGTGGACCGCCGACCCCGAGCTCCCGGTCGAGGTCGGCTGAGAGGCCGTCGGGGTCGAAGCTGACCTCCTCCAGCGAGCCACGTCTCACTCCACCAGCCGGATCGCCAGGCCCGCGCCGTCGAGACCGTCGTCGTAGCCGCGCATCAGCGCGATGATCCGGGCGACATAGCGCTGGGTCTCGGGGTACGGCGGGACACAGTGGCAGCTGCCGACCCGACCCTCGCCCGCGTTGTAGGCGGCGAGGGCCAGCGGGACCGATCCGAAGCGGCGCAGCAGACGCGCCATCAGCTGGGCCTGCGCCGGGATCGCCTGGGCCGGGTCGAACGGGTCGCGGAGGCCGACGCCCGCGGCCGTTCCCGGCATGAACTGGGCGATGCCCTGCGCACCCGCCGACGAGACCACGCGGGGGTTGAAGTCCGACTCGGCCTTGAGCTGCGCGGAGAGCATCGCCGCGGAGACCTTGAAGCGGATGCTCGCGGCGCGGATCAGGCCGCGGTACGCGGCGGGCACCCACGGCGGGATCGTGCCGTTCGTCTGCGGCGCCGCCGGATTCCGTCCCTGCTCGGCGACGTGAGCTGACGCGGTCTCGCGCACGAAGCCGAAGTGCCAGGGTTCCCACGCGTAGCGCTTCAGGAAGCCGAACCGCTGACTGTTCGCCGCCAACCAGCCGTACGCGGACGGCGGTCCCAGGTCCAGCTCGGTGCCCAGTCGATGCAGGCTGGTGCCCGGCCGCGCGACCCACTTCGGGTCGGGGTTCGCGGCGAACAGCCGCGCCTGCTCCGCGTTGGAGCGGTAGCCGCTGGTCACGGACAGCGGATGGCCCGCCGCCGTCGCCGCGGCGTTCATCCGGTCGAACGCCAGCGCCACGTCGGGGCGCATCGGCTTTCCCTGCCGGATCGCCAGCGGACCGGCATATTCGTCCCCGGTGGCGACCGCCTCGGCGTAGCTCGGCTCCGCGACCTCGGCGATCGCGGCGACCGTCGCCGGAAGCACCACGCCGGCGACGGTCGGACGGTGCATCGCCCGGACCCGGACCCGGTTCGCGTCGTCGCCGGAGGGGAAGTCGACATCGACGGCCGGCACCCCTTTGTCGCTCGCCGCGTCGCGAGCCGCGGCGATCGCGCGCGA
>JBQGEK010000300.1:0-6237 GCA_052039575.1 Patulibacter sp.
CGTGGCGGCCCCGCCCTGAACCACACGATCATCGAGGGTCCGCTGACCTTCAACACCCGCTACGACGACCGGATCGAACGGGTCGACGCAGGTCCCGGCGAGCTGCTGCGGCTGTCGACCAAGGCCGGGGAGGGCCGCGGCGAGGAGTACCTGACCTTCCGCGATGCCGGGCCGGCGCCGTCCGAGGACGAGCCCGCGGGCGGTCCGGTGGCCCAGCTCGCGCTGCGGATGGCCGAGGTGATGGGCCCGGTCCGCCAGGAGCTCGCCAACAGCGGCTTCCGCGTCCGCTCCGAGGGCCGCGTCAAGATCGGCCGTGACTACGCCGGCTGGCTGGTCCGCTACCAGTTCCGCCGCGACGGACACACCTGGTACGGGGTCCGCGCGCTGCTGCTGCCCGACGAGCCCGGAACCACCGAGCGGGTCCTCGACATGTCGCTGGAGAGCGAGAAGTCGCAGGTCGTCGACCAGATCTCCGAGGCGGGCTCGAACGGCCCGATGCGCACGCCGTTCTACGGCGTCGCGTTCGGGACCGAGAAGCCCGGCAGCTGAGTTCCGCGCGGCGGCGCTGCGGCGCCGTCGCGGTCTCGAACGGCCGACGCGGGTGACCCCGTTCGGCGGCTGAAGGTGACCCGCGTCGGCGCCGCGTCTACGGCGCCGGGACGAGCGGGGTCGTCGGCAGCTCGCCGGACGAGCCCGGCGTCGGGGTCGGCGGCGGCACGTCGGTCGGCGTCGTCGTCCCCGTCGGCGGCGGCTTCGGCGTGGTCGGAGCGGGCGGCGGAGGCGTCGGCTTGGTCGGCGGCTTCGGGGCCGGCGGCGTCGGCGTGGTCGGCTCCGGCGGGAGCGTGACGTTCTGCTCCTTGGTGTCGACCGGAGGCGGGGGCGGAGGCGGCGGGGGAGCCGCCGCGGTCGTCGTCGTCGGCGGGGCGGCGGCGACCACCTGGGCGGTGGACGGCGCCGTCGTCGTGGTCGGCTCCGTCGCCTCGGTCGTGGTGGTCGACCGCGTCGTCGTCGTGGTCGTCGACTCGTCCTCATCGTCCTGCTTCTCGGACGTCGCCGTGGTGGTCAGCCCACCGCTGCGCTCGGAGGACGGCGCGGGAGGTGTCGTCGCGGCAGCGACGGGCGCGGCGGGCGCCGCCGCGGCCACGCGCACCGCGGGGGCCTGGACCGGCGCCGCGGCACGGATCGTCGACTTGGCGCCGTCCTCGGCCGAATAGCGGGTGCGCGCGGAGTCGACCTCGACCGCGCCGGCGGTGACGATCGCGGCCGCAGCCAGGCCTGCTGCGGTCTTCGAGGCCACGGCGGTCACGCCGGTCGTCAGCACGCCACCGGTGACCGAGCTGGCGGCCACGGCGCCGGCGGCGGCTCCGCCCGACGCCCCGAAGCCGGCGGTCAGATGGGCCAGCAGCTTCTTGGCGATCACCAGCGGACCGATCGGCATGATCGCCGTCAGCGTGCGGTTGTTCGCCTTCAGATAGGTCTGAAACGCCGCGCAGCGCTCGCAGTCCTTGACGTGACGGCGGATTGGCGGGGAGAGCCGCTTGAGCGACTCCGAAGCCTCGCCGAGCTCCTCGCGGACCTCTTCGCAGGTCAGGTTGCGAGCCTCGGACGCCTCGGCCAGCCCGACGCGGGCGCGAACGAGCAGCGACTTGACGCTCGGCACGGTGGTGTCCATCGCCTCGGCGATCTGCTCGTACGAGAGCGCGTCGATCTCGCGCAGCAGCAGGGCTGTCCGCTGGGTCTCGGCGAGCGCGCGAACGTCACCGAGCAGCTCGCGGAACTCCTGGCGGCGGTGGGCGGTCTCCTCGGCGGAGATCCCGTTGTCCGCCATACGGTCGTCGAGCGTGTCGACGCCGATCGGCTGGACCTTGCGCAGATGGTTGAGGCAGCGGTTGCGGGCGATCCGGTACAGCCATGGCCGCACGTTGATCTTGCGGTCGTCGCCGTTGATCGCGTTGAACGCGTTGGCGAAGACCTCCTGGAGGACGTCCTCGGCGTCCTCCCTGCTGCCGAGCATGTGGCGGCAGAACGCCAGCAGGCGCGCCTGGTACCGCTGGACCAGGACCTCGTACGCCGCCTGGTTGCCCCGGCGGGTGAGCGTGACCAGCCGCTCGTCGCCCTGCAGACGCAGGAGCGTGGACGGGCCACGCATGGTGGGGGCGGTGTCGATGGCGGTGATGTCCACGAAACGGTTCGGATTCGCTGGCGCCGCCGGAGCGGGGCGCGCGGGGAAGGATCCCCCGATCTGCCTGAGCAAACACCATGCCGCGCCCAAGGTTGCGGTCGCGCACGGGCTGCTCGCCACGAACAGGTGGTTTCACCGTAGCGATTCGGGATCAGCGTTCCGTAAGGATCGTTGCGGGTCGCTCTCGGGCCGGTTGGCGCTCCGGGGCCTGGGAGAATGTTCGCTGTGCTCCGGCGCCCCCTCCACGAGCTCTACCGCCGTCTCGGCCGTCGGTACACGACGGTCGCGGTGCTGCTGGTGCTCGCGCAGGCGCACGTGGTCACGCTCGCTGCGGTCCTGGTGCTCTCGCGGTTCCTGACCCTCGGCCCAGGCGAATGGGCCGTGATCATCGGGGTCTCGCAGCTGTTCACGGCCGCGGAGACGGTGATCGTCGCCCGCTCCGCGCACCGCCTGCTGGCTCCCGTCCGCGCCTGGCACGACGCTCCCGACGGCGATGGCGCGATGGGCCGGGCGACCGACGCCTGGCGCGCTCTGACCCGCCTGCCGCTGCGGCTGGTCGCCGCCGGATCGGCGATCCGGGCGCTCGGATGGTCGATGGCCACGATCGCTGTGATCTGTCTCACAGCCGATCTTCCGCTGTGGCCCAGCGGCGTCGCGCTCGCTCTGGCCGCGACCGTGGTGCTGGCTGCGGGCGTGCTGATCCGCTACCTCGAGGTCGAGCTGGTGCTGCGGCCGGTGGTCGAAGCGGTGGCCCCGGCGCTGTCGGACGACGTGCCGCTCGACGCGTCGCTGTCGCTGCGCTGGCGGCTGCTGGTCAGCGTGCCGCTGGTGACCCTGGTCACCGGCGGGGTCGTTGCCAGCTTCAGCACCGACGCCGACAAGCTGACCGACTTCGGCTTCGGCATGGCGGTCGCGCTGGTGACCAGCGCGACGATCGCGCTCGGCCTCTCGGCGCTGTTGGTCCGCAGCGTGCTCGCGCCGATTCTCGAGCTGCAGGTCACGACCGACGCGGTCATGCGGGGCGAGCTGCGACGGCGTGCGGCGGTGCTCGCCGGCGACGAGGTCGGACGGCTTGCCCGCTCGATCAACATCGGCCTGCAGGGCCTGCAGGAGCGTGATCGGCTGCACGAGGCGCTCGGGACCTACGTCGATCCGGACGTCGCCGACCGCGTGCTCGACGAGGGCACGCAGCTGGAGGGCGAGATCCGCGACGTGACGGTGGCGTTCATCGACATTCGCGGCTTCACCGCGTTCGCGGAGCGGGCCAGCGCCTCCGAGGTCTTCGCCTTGCTCAACGAGTTCTACGGTGTGATCGTGCCGGTGATCGAGCGCTACGGAGGCCACGCCAACGCCTTCCAGGGTGACGGGCTGCTGGCGGTCTTCGGCGCGCCGAGCGACCTGGAGCACCACGCCGACGCCGCGCTGACCGCGGCGATCGAGATCGCCCGCGAGGTCCGCCAGCACTTCGGCCAGGACCTGCAGCTGGGGATCGGGATCAACAGCGGACCGGTCGTCGTCGGCACGCTCGGCGGTGGTGGCCGCGCGACCTTCACCGTGATCGGCGACGCCGTGAACACCGCCAGTCGGGTCGAGGCGATCACCCGCCAGACCGGCGACGTGATCCTCTTCACCGAGGAGACGCGGCGTCGGCTGCAGCGCGACCACGGGACGATCTCCGGGCGTCCACCCGCGCCGGTCCGCGGCAAGCGGGTGCCGGTGCGCCTGCACACGCCGCTGCTGGGCGGCCGGGTCGAGGAGACGCTGACCGCGCTCGAGCAGGGGCTCGGCGAGCTGATCGATCGTCAGGTCGAGGAACCGCCGACCGGCGATCCGCTCTGACCGCGTGGTCGTCCGGTCGCCTGACGGCTAGATGGTGCCCTGCGCCGTGGCGATGATCACCCCGCGCAGGATGTCGTGCTCGGAGACCTCGCACTCCTTCACGCCGAAGGTCCGCAGCGCCTCGGCGAGCAGAGCGCACCCGGCGACGATCGTGGGGGAGCGGTCGGCCTGGAGGCCGCGCACGTTGCACCGCTCCTCGTCGTCCATCATCGCCAGCCGCGAGAGCAGGGCCTCGATCTCGGCCAGCTGCAGCCGGAACCCGTGGACGCGGGACATGTCGTACTCGTCGAGCTCGAGCAGCATCGACGCGCAGGACGTGGCGGTGCCGGCGACGGCGATCACCGAGCCGACGTCGCGGCGGGCGTCGTCGGGCACGGCATCGCGGAAGATCGCGGCCGCTTCGTCGGACATCGCGCGGATCTCGCGAGGGTCCGGCGGGTCCTGGCGTAGGTGCCGCTCGCTGTGCCGGACCACCCCGGCCTGCACCGAGACCGAGAAGTCGAAGGTCGAGTCGTGGCCGATCACGAACTCGGTGCTGCCGCCACCGACGTCGACGACCGCGACCGGATGAGCACCAGATTCCCGCCCACCCCGCCCGCTCGTGGCGCCGAGGTAGGTCAGCGCAGCCTCCTGCTGCCCGGGGATCAGCAGCGCCTCGATCGCGAACCGCTCGCGTACGGTCGCCATCAGCTCCGGGCCGTTGTCGGCGTCGCGGACGGCGCTGGTCATCACGCCGACGGCGCGGTCGACGCGGTGCTCGTCGAGCAGGTCGCGGACCACCGTCAGCTCGTCCGTCAGCCGGTCGATCGCGCCCGGGTCGAGCCGGCCGGTCTCGTCGACCCGGTGCCCGAGCCGGGTCACGGTCGCGCGACGGGCGATCTCGGTCAGACGGCCGGTGCCGTCGAGGTCGGCGATCAGCAGGCGCGTGGAGTTGGATCCCATGTCGACGGCGGCGAAGCGCATCGCCGCAGAATATTCGCTGGAGCTGGCGAGGAATCGCTCGCCGCCGAAACCCGCCCACCTGACCGGGGGGAAGGCGGTTCTCAACCTCTTTCGCCGAAGCCGACCGCCGGTAGGATGCGCGTTCAGCGACGGTCGTGCGGCCTACCGGCGGCACAGCCCCTTCCCCTCGTCCGAGCGATCAGATGTCGATTCCCTCCCGCCCCCCGTCCATCTCCGAGACCGCCGAGAACGCGCGCAAGGCGGTGGTGAAGGCCACGAAGGCGACCACCAAGGCGACGTCGAAGGCGACCAAGGCGGCGACCCGTGGGCGCAAGCCCGCCCGTCCGCGTGCGGCGCACCTCGGGCCGGAGCGACGCCGTCCGATGATCCTCGACGCGGCGTTCAGCGTCTTCCTCGAGCGCGGCTACGAGGGCGCGTCGATGGAGGAGATCGCCCGCCGCGCGGGGGTCTCCAAACCGGTCGTCTACAGCAGCTTCCCCGGCAAGGAGGCGCTGTTTGGCGAGCTGCTGCGCCGCGAGGAGCAGCGGATCCTCGACGCGATCGCGACCGCGGTCCCGGCCGAGCTCGACACCGACGACCTCGAGGGCCTGATCGCGGACACGCTGACCGCGTTCCTCCAGGCCGTGATCGAGGCCCCGGAGTCGTTCCAGGTGGTCTTCCTCGGTGCCGGCGGTGCCGACGCCGCAGTGACCCGCCGCCTGCAGCGTGGTCGCGAGGCCCAGATCGACACGATCGCCTCGCTGGCCGAGAACTGGCTCAAGGCCCAGAACGTTCCCGACGCCGAGAAGATCGGCCGCCTGCAGGGGTACCTCTTCGTCGGGATGGCCGAGAACGCCGCCCGCGCCCTCGTCGCCGAGCCCGACCGCTGGACCCCGCGCGAGATGGCCGAGCAGATCGCCCGCCTGTTCATGCGCGGTCGCGGCGGCCTGGCGGTTCCGGTCGGGGGTTCCGGGCCGGCGTAGGGGCTCCGGGGGCTCGTGGGACCCGTCGAGGTTCGGCACGTACAGCGTGCTCAACCTCGACCGGTCGGACCCTCGGAGCGGGCGGCCGCGGCATGCGGGTGACCTTTGCCTCGTCCTGGGTGCCGAAAGGCGGCCAGATGCGCGGTCGATCGCCGCCGGCTCGAGCAGCGATCGAGGCTGCTCATGACCCCCTTGGCAAGCCGCATCGTCTCCACGGGATTGCTACTCTTCTCGAAGCGACGCGGGGTGGAGCAGTCAGGTAGCTCGTCGGGCTCATAACCCGAAGGTCGC
>JBQGEK010000301.1:0-3980 GCA_052039575.1 Patulibacter sp.
TCGAGGACGACTACGTCGGCCCGAACCAGACCTACGCCCTGACCGTCGCGGCGAATCAGCCGGACGGCGCCGGTCTCCGGCGCCTATTGGTCGAGCGCGACAACGGGACGGAGGTCGAGGGCGAAGACGTGCCGTGCACGAGCACCCCGTTTGACCTGGTTTGCCCGACGAGCCGGACGACGAACCTCGATGTGAGCTTCGCGGATGTGCCGGAGGGTGAGCAGACGATCCGCGCTGCCGCGACCGATGATGAAGAGCACCACGCGACCTCCGACAGTTGGAAGGTGCTGGTCGACAAGACGCCCCCAAGTGCAGCCGACACGATCCGGCTTTCGTACTTCAACCCAGGCGACCTGTCGGCGTCCGCGACCATCAACTGGAACATGCCGGTCGATCCCGGCCTGCCGGGCGGGCACCCAGGTTCGGGAGTTACCGAAACGCAGGTGCGTTTCCGAGTTAACGGCGGCGCATTCTCTCCCTGGCTGACTCCTGACAGTACGGCGGGAAACAACGCCATCGGACAGACCGAGGTTAGCGACGGCGATCTTTCGTTCTTCGGCGGCCAGGCGGGAGATGAGATCGTCGTCGAGGTCCGCGCAGCCGACGCGGTTGGGAACATGTCGCCAGCTGTCGGCGAAACGATCACGCTTGAGCAGCAGCTTGAGGACCCCGAGATCGAATCAATCACAACCAAGGAGCACATGGACGAGTACGGCACGAGTGAGAGCGTCGCGCGCGCATGGATGCGGGTCCAGGACCGCAGTGACGCGATCACCGGCGCTGACCTCAGTGCGGCCTTGCCCAGCGCCTACGGCGGCATCTGGCTCGACAATGCCCAGCGTCGCATCAAGGTCGGTGTTTTGTCGGGGCAAAGCACGAGTGCTGCCCAGCAGATCGTCGATGATCTAGGCCTCGCTAGCCATACGGACTTCGTCACCGTCCCCAACACGCAGCGACAGCTGGAAGACGCCCAGATCGCCCTCTCCGGACAGGTCAACGACCTCATCGCGGCGGGCATCATGACCCTGGGACGCTCGGTCCCAGACAACAGCCTCCGCATCGAAGTCGCAGCAGATGCCACCACGTCTCAGCGCTCGCGAATCGATCTTGCCGCCGCGGCCGCCGATGTCAATGTCGACGTTGTGGTGCCCGGCTGGAACGTCGGCGACCTGGCCCCGCTCGCATGTACGTCGCAGCCGGATAACTATTACTGCGACTCGCCGCTCCGTGGCGGCGTCGGTATCGGTCGAAGCGGCACCAACAACTCCATTCCTTACCATAATTGTACAGCTGGTTTCGTCGGGCGGCTAAACGCTATCCTCGCCTCCCCGTATGCCGTGATGACGGGCGGTCACTGCATGAGGGGCGTCGGGACGGCGTGGTATACGCTTCCGGCGCGAGGCCCGGAAATCCTCAGGATTGGTCCGGAGGTATCGCCCATCGTGTACGACGCTCGCGGTGATTTCGGGGCAATTAATGTGGCGTGGGGCGGTCCATTCTATGCGGAATCGGCTCGGATTCCCGCTGTGCTTGTGAATGCATCCCGAGGAAGTGTCGCGAATACGCGACTGAACACGAACTACGGGATTCGTGGTGTGGGGATTAGTCGTCCTGGACGTAAAGTCTGCATGTCGGGTGCGACCACGGGTACCTCATGCGCACGAATTGAGGAGGTAGGGCTAGAGATAACCCACCGAGACTCCGATGTTGAGCTTCGGGGAATCGCCCGCGCGCGCCAAGGCGGGAAATGCACCACGGAGGGAGATAGTGGCGGTCCGGTGTACAAGAACGGGTATGCACGCGGCATCTTGTCAGCTAGTCTGAAACAAGGTGGAACGTGCTGGAGCTATTACGCGGGCGTTGCCGCAGGACAGCAGTCCCTCGGCATGCTCATCGACTATCGTCGATAAAGTCACCTTGTGACCCGTAAGCGACGCAGTTGTTATGCGGCGACGGCGGTAGTAATCGCGGTCGTCGTCGCCGGAGTGGCGCTGGCGGCCGCTTCGAAGAGGGAGTCCCTTAGCGAAGCCGACGCCCGGGATCTTCAGGCCCGTATTTCACCGCGGCAGCTTGAGCGCGTTGGCATCTTTGTCACATCGACCAGCGTCGCTTCGCAGAAGGGCAAGCGATGCGTGAAGGTCGAGATGCTGAACCCCACGGAGCCCAACCGGGCTTGGCTCCGGGACGCATTCGGCGAGCACGTTTGCCCGAGTGCTCGCCCCATGGCGTACCCGGTCCCAGCAGATCGGTGCGCTCGTGCGGACGGGGAGATGGTTGCCGTACCCGACGTCCGCGGAATGCCCGCCTATCAAGCAGCAGAACGGCTTCGCGCTGTTGGGCTCACCATCGGCTGCCACCAGCAATTCGTCGGTAGGGTATCTCGTTATGCTCCTGAGCACCTTCTCTACGTGGAGAAGATGTGCGACCGGAACGTGCCCAAAGGTAGCGCCATTCACTTGCGGCTTCGCGCGCAGCTCCCGGGCGGTTTCGAATGGTTGGCTGATGACTGCGAGCCCGGGCGATAAGCATCAAGCCGCGCTTGTGACCTGCCCCCGCAGGTAGCTGCGAGCTTGCGCAAAGAGCGCGAACGCCCGAACAAGCTCGATCTGATTGCCGGACACGCCCGTTCTGCCGTCGTCACGAATGCCGACGCCGGGGCATATACGAAGCGGCTGCGGGCGCGGGGGAGGGGGCGGAGTCGCACGGGGATAATCATGCGAGAGCGTGACAACGCGTATGCCCCGACTAGCAACGAAAGGCGTTGATCGGTCGCTTTGGGGGCCGTGTGATCGCAATCGTACACCGGCTGGAGCGGTTCGTCGGGCGGGATGGTCGCCGGCAAACGGAGACGTGCGTCGGCCGGCAGCCAGGCGGTTACGTGACGGATCTGCATCTCGGGGGGCGAGTTTGGGTCGCGCCCGGTCTCTTACATGCATGAGCATCGGGGTCATTCACGTCATGCAGGCCGGCACGATTGCGGCGATCTGCACCCTCAACGGCGCCTGGTTCGCTGCGTCCATCGACGCGTTGCCGCTCGAGCACCCCGACGCCCGACTGGTCGCTGCGAAGTGCCTGATCGCTGGCTCGATTCTGTACGGCGACACAGAAGGCCCATACGACGACCGCGAGGCCGAGATCCTCGCCCGCAGCATGCTCGAGGGCGACACCGGGACCGTCCTCTAGCGAATACCCGATGCGCCGGTACCTGCCAACGATCCCGGCCGTTGACGCTGTGGCGGTTGGCGGGTGCGGATCGCAGCCCGGCGCCGGGTCGCAGCAGACCGCGACCACAGCGATACGGGGTTCGGCTGCGACCGTCGCGCGTGTTGTCGACGGCGAGACGGTGAAGGTCCGCACCGGACCAGCGGGCCGGACCCAGACAGTTCGCCTAGCGCGCTGATCGACGCGCCCGAGTCCTCTGTTCAGGGAAGGTCATCCTGCCACCGATTACACTGTCGACGTGCGGCGTTCAGTGCTTCCCCGGAGTCCACCCCTTGTACTTTGCATCGTCTCGATCCTTGTCGGATTCGGATTCGGATTCGGATTCGGATCGGCTGGGCAGGCTACGGCTGCGGCGACGTGCTCCGACGTCATATACCGAGTGAACGGGACCGTCTACGCTCGGACCTTCGAACTCAAGGCGACGAACGTCGGCTGCCGTTTCGCACGGAGAGTGGCGCTCCGGTTTCTCAAGACCGCTGAGGGGACACCCGCTGAACCGCGTCCGTACGGATACCGCTGCCGCCCATCTTCCGACGGATTCGTCAGAACCTGTTGGAGCGGGAAGCGCTCCGTCCGCTGGTACGCCGCCAACCGGTTCGGCGGCTGAGAGATGCGGCGCCGACTTCTTCTAGGCACGATCGCAGTGATTGTTGGCCTCGGGATCATCGCGACGCTCCCTGCGGCCGGACAGGCCAAGCGGTACTCGCTGGTCCGATGCGGTTCGCTTCCGACGGTGACCGAGGGGGTCAGCGGGCGGA
>JBQGEK010000302.1:0-7224 GCA_052039575.1 Patulibacter sp.
CACCGGTCACCCGCGACCCGGACGGAGATCCCGGTCTCGAGCTGCTCGACCGGGCGCGGATCCCGGCTCGGCGCGCCCCCTAGCCGCTCCGCCCGGATCCGCGCCCGCTCGGCCGTCGTCGCGTCCGCGTCGCAGGCACCCGCGGTGGTCAGCACGACCCCGTAGACCCCGCGTGCGGTCTCGACGGTCGTGTAGCCGTCGGCGACGTCCTTCGCCACCAGCTCCGGATCGCGCAGCAGCGGATCGCCGAGCCCGCCGCCACCGCCGCTGGTGATCATGAAGACGTCGTCCTCGACCATCGTCAGGGTGCCGGTCTTCGACGGCATCACCTGGATCTCGCCGCCCAGGTTGTCCGGCGTCGGCAGCGCGCCGTCGCCGAACAGCCGGCCGACGTCCGAGCCGCGCACGACGTGGTAGCTCGTGCCGGCCCCCGGAAAGCCGCCGCCGGCACCGCGCGGCGGTACCTCGGCACAGCTGTTGAACGCCGTTCCCGTCATCGAATCGATCCCGCGCAGCGCCAGAGCGCTGGCCATTCCCTGACCGCCGCGCATCTCGCCGGCGCCACCGCCGTCGGGCCGGATGCGCCGCCACAGGGTCACCAGCGGGCCCGAGCTCTCGTCCGCCTCGACCGCGGCCATCCGGGCACCGATGTTGAACTGTCCCGAGTAGGTGTCGACGCCGTCGGAGACCGACTGTGCCGGACCGCCCAGACCCACGGTCGGCGCGATCGGAAAGACCACGATCGGTCCTCCGGTCACGCGATCGGCGCCCGTCAGGGTGCAGGTCGCGATCCCGTTGTTCGGCTGTCCCGCGGCGCGCGAGCGGAGCCGCTCGTCGGGTGACAGCGACATCGCCTGCACCAGGACGTCCGCCATCAGGCGGCACACCCGCATCCCGCACTCCATGTGCGACTGCGAGACCGGCGCGGGCGGCACGGAGTTGACGACGGTGCCGGTCGGACCCAGGTCGAACTCGAACGCCCGCCAGAGTGCGGCGTTGACCGGAACGTCGGGGATGAAGACCGTCTGCAGGCCGTTCATCGCATTGCCGAGCACCGACGGGCGCGCGCCGTTGACGAACGACGGGACCTGCTCGACCCCGTGGAACGCCAACCGCATCCGCTCGCCGTCGACGGTCATCGTCACGCCCAGCTCGTAGAGGTCCGCGCTGCCGTGGCCGTCGTACTCGATCCACTCTCGAGAGCGGTACTCGCCGTCGGGCAGGAGCGCGATCCGCGAGCGGATCAGCTGCTCGGACAGCTGCTTGTTGATCTGGCAGTACTCGCGGTGCCGCTCCAGCCCGTGGCTCTCGATCACCTTGATCAGACGCCGCTGGCCCGCGTTGAGCGCCGCGATCATCGACCGCAGGTCGTTGAGCACCGGCACCGGCACGCGCACGCTGTTGGCGATGAAGAGCGACCAGTCCTTGCTCATCCGCCCCTCGCGGACGAACCGGACCGCGGGGAACGCCAGCGCCTCGGCGAAGCTCTCGCGGGCCTCCGGCGCGAATCCGGACACCGACGAACCGCCGACGTCGAGCAGGTGGGCGTTGATGTAGCCCCAGCCAACCAGCTCCTCACCGTGGAAGTAGGGCATGATCACGCCGACGTCGCCCTGGTGGATCGCGCCTGAGGAGTGCGGATCGTTGGCGATGAACGCGTCGCCGGGCTCGATCTCGTCGAGGTCGTAGTTGCGCAGCACCGCCTCGACGCCGAGCACCGACGTCGACACGTGGAAGCCGACGAAGCCGGAGAAGCCGATCAGCTCGCTGCGCTCGTCGAGCACCGCGCAGCTCAGGTCCTTCGCCTCCGTCACGACGGGCGATCCGGAGGTCCGGATCATCGTGATCCCCATCTCCCGGGCGATCTCGTCCATCGCCTTGCGGTGGACCTCGACGCCGAGGACGTCGTAGTCCCCGGACACGCCGTCGGCGTGCGGAACAGCCTGCTCGGTCGACATCAGCGGACCTTCTTGAGGTTGTAGTTGGACAGCTCGTCGCGCTCGCACGACCACGACGGGGGCAAGAACAGGGTGGTGTCGTGCTCGTCGACGATCGCCGGGCCCTCGATCCGGAATCCCGCGGCGAAGCGGTTGCCGTCGTAGACGGGCACGGTGACCGGCGCGCGCTCGCCCGGCAGCAGCACTTCACGACGATCCTTCAGCGCCGACTCCGCGGCGTTGCCTCCGCCGTCGGGCGGGGACGGGATCGACGGGTCGCGTCGCGCGACGACCGCCCGCAGGGTCAGGTTGGCGAGCAGGATCTCCGATCCCTCCCAGGCCGTTCCCTCGCCGTAGGCGCGCTCGTAGGTCGCCGGGAACGCGGTGGCGATCGCCTGCAGGTCGTCCGACGTGACGTCGGCGGACCCGATCGGCACGGTGATCTCCCAGACCTGACCGCCGAAGCGGACCCCGGCTTCCCACTCGAGCGTGGCGGTCGCCGGGTCGAGCCCCGACGCCCGCAGCTCCTGCTCGGCCTGGCCCACCAGCTGGGCGCGGATCGCGTTGATCGCGTCCGCGTCGGCGCCCGGTCCGAGCGGGGCCTCGACCGACTTCGAGTAGCGGCGGACGAAGTCCGCCGTCAGCAGCCCGAAGGCGCAGAAGACCGAGCTGTTGGCGGGCAGCACGACCTGGGTGATGTCGAGCGCGTCGCAGATCCGCGGCGCGAACAGCGGCAGCGTGCCGCCGTAGGCGAACATCGCGAATCCGCGCGGATCGTGGCCGCGCTCGATGCTGACCGCGCGCGTGGCGTTGGCCATGTTCGTGACGGTCAGGTCGAGGATCGCGTTGGCCGCCTCGTACGCCATCCAGCCGAGCTGCTCGCCGAAGGCGCCGACGACGCGCATCGCCGCGTCGCGGTCGAGCGCCATCCGGCCGTTGAGGTACCCGGCAGGATCGATCATCCCCGCCACCACGGCGGCGTCGGTGACGGTCGCGTTGGTGCCCCCGCGCCCGTAGCAGGCAGGACCGGGGATCGACCCGGCGCTGTGCGGACCGACCTGCGGGACTCCGCGCTCGTCGATCCAGACGATCGATCCGCCACCGGAGCCGACCGAGAGGATGTCGACGATGCTGATCCCGGTGTCGAGGCCCGCGATCGAGATCCGTGGGGTGATCGACGGCTGCAGGTCCTCGACCAGCGACAGGTCGTAGCTGGTCCCGCCCATGTCGGTGACGAGGATGTCGCGTTGGCCCATCCGCTCGGCCAGGTGGATCGCCCCGGCGACCCCGCCGGCCGGTCCCGACGCCAGCAGCAGGACCGGCAGTCGGCGCGCGGTCTCCAGCGGGATCACGCCGCCGGCGCCGGAGAACATCGTCAGCTCGCCGGCGAAGCCCTCCGCGTCGAGCTGGTCGCGCAGGGTGTCCAGCAGGACGCTCGCCGCGGGCTGGCAGTAGCAGTTGAAGACGGTGCTGAAGAACCGCTCGTGCTCGCGGATCACCGGGTAGACCTCGCTCGAGATCGAGACGAAGACCTCCGGCCACTCCTCCTGGATGATCTCGCGGGCGCGCTGCTCGTGGCCGGGGTGCTTGAACGACCAGAGGAAGCAGACCGCGATCGCGTCGACCTGCTCCTCGCGGAGCCGCGCGACGGCGGCCCGCACCCCGGACTCGTCGAGCTCGACCGCGCGGCCGTCGCCCAGCACGCGCTCGTCGATCTCCTCGATGCAGTTGCGCGGCATCAGGTCCGGCGGGTTGCGGTGGTGCTGGTCGTCGAGCACCGGCTGGCGCGCACCGCCGGCCAGGCGGAAGGTGTCCTTGAAGCCGCGGGTGATCAGCACGCCGACCTTGGCGCCGCGAAGCTCCGTCAGGGCGTTGGTCACGACCGTCGTCGAGAGCACGATCTGATCGGTTCGCTCGAGCAGCTCGCGGCGCGATCGCCCCAGTCGCTCGGCGGCGACGCCGATCGACTCGAGGATGCCCTCGCTGTACTCGCCGTGCGAGGTCAGCGCCTTGCCGCGTACGAGCCCGTCCGGGGTCGAGACCGCGATGTCGGTGTGGGTGCCGCCGACGTCGACGCCGATCAGCGTGGCGACGCTCGCGGCTGCCTCGCTCGGCGCTTGCACTGTGGCCATCGGGGACTTCTCCTCGGAACGTTCGGACTACGGACTGTCGGTCCCGACCCTTGATGCTTCGGAACCGTGCGCAGCGTCTCGCGCCGACGGGTCGCCGCGCAACTCACCGAACCGCTAATCGCGTCGGCCCGACTCGCCGAACCGCCAGTCGCGGCCGCTTCGGCTCCGCCCTAGGCTGGCGGCCATGGAGAAGCTGGGGTTCGAAGGACGGGTCGCCGTGGTCACCGGCGCCGGGCGCGGGATCGGCCGCGCCTACGCGCTGGCGCTGGCCGAGCGCGGCGCGGCTGTTGTCGTCAACGACCTCGGTGGCTCGCTCTCCGGCGTCGGCGGTGCCGAGGACGACCCCGCGGCCTCGGTCGTCGCGGAGATCGCCGCCGCTGGCGGGCGAGCGGTCGCCGACCATGCGGACGTCGGCGACCCCGACGCGGCGGCCCGGATCGTCGACCGGGCGGTCGACGCGTTCGGCCGCGTCGACGTGGTGGTGGCCAACGCGGGGATCCTGGCTCGCGACGGCGTGCCCGACCTGACCGTCGACGCGCTCGAACGCCACCTGCGGGTCCACGTGACCGGGTCCTACAACGTGGTCCGCGCCGCATGGCCGCGGATGGCGGAGCAGTGCTACGGCCGCGTCGTGCTGACCGCGTCGGTCGGGCTCTTCGGCGGCGCCGGGCTGATCGCCTACTCGACCGCCAAGGGCGCGGTGCTGTCGATGGCGCGCTCGCTGGCGCTCGCCGGTGCCGACCACGGGATCGCGGTCAACGCGGTCGCGCCGGCGGCCGACACGCGGATGGTCGGCGACCCGGCCCTGCGGGCCTACTCCAACATCCCGCCGCACGCCGCGGACGACGGCGCGCGGGCCCCGGAGCGCACGGTGCCGATGACGATGCTGCTGGCGCACGAGCGTTGCCCGGTCAACGGCGAGCTACTGACCACCGGCCTCGGCCGCTACTCGCGGATCGTGCTGGCCGAGACCCGCGGCCTGGTCGACCCGGCGCTCGGCGAGGCGGACCTGCTCGCCCGCTGGAACGAGGTCGTCGACCCCGGCGACCTGCGGATCCACGCCAGCACCCAGGACGAGATCGCCTTCCGCGAGAGCGAGGTCGCGCGCTCCGCGCGCTGAGCCGCGCGCCGGCGTCCCACTGGTTCGCCGTCACCTTCCGGTGCCCGACGCCGCTACAACGCGCTCGGCGACCCGGTCGGGTGCTCGTGGAACCAGACCACGCGCAGCGGGTCGAGTCCGACCGGACGCAGGCTGTGGACGTGGTCCGGCGGGACGATCACCGCGTCGTACGGCTCGAGCGTGCCGAGCGCGGGGTGCTCGACGATCCGCGCGCGACCCTCGATCACCCTCAGGTAGCGGAACAGCGGCCACGACGCGGGCGGTGCGACCTGCGACGCCAGGATCGTGGTCGCCCCCATCGCGACCGTCGGGCTGACCGCCGAGCCGCCGGGATTGATCGCGACGGCGCCGTTCTCCGGCGCGATCCACGCGACCGACCAGCGCAGGCGCCCGGCGGTCCGCGCGTCCGCCGCGTCCCACCACGGCTCGAGGTCGTCCCAGCGCACGAGCTGCGGTCGCAGCGGATCGTCGACCAGCGAGGCGTCGTCGTCGGTGACGTACCGCGACTCGCCGAGCCGCTCGTGCTCGTCGTGGAGGAACAGCACCAGCGCGTCCTCGTCCCCGACGGTCCGCACGGCGTGCGCCGCCTCGGCGGGGATGTAGAGCAGGTCGAGCGGGCCGGCGATCTGGCGGTGCCCCTGCGATTCGATCGATTCGACGCGGCCGCGCAGCACCAGGTAGATCTCGGTCGTCGTGTGCCGGTGCAGCCCGTACTGGCGTTGGCCGACCGGCAGGCCCATCATCCCCATGATCGCCCGCTCGGCGACCAGCCCGGTCTCGGGGTGCTCGTGGAGGTGGCCGGGCGGCCCACCGACGTACGTCATCAGCCACCGCAGGTGTCCCGGCTGGTTCGACCGCGGGGCGATGTCCCACGGCCGGTCGAGGTCGTCGAACCGCAGCACGACCGGGGCCGCCAGGTTCCGGGTCGAGACGGTCCGCTCTGCGTCGCTCATGCCGGCGAGCGTACGCGCGAGCCACCGCTCCCCGGAACGCACGGAACCGCTAGCCGTCGCGGCGTTCCGGAACGACCTACCGGCCGCGGCCGGCCCGACCTGCCACCGGTCGCAGCCGCGCTGCCCGCCCGTCTCCGGACGGCCACGCGCAGACCACGGCGACCGCCGAGAGCCCGAAGATCGCCACGCTGAGCGCGACCGCGACCCGCAGTCCGGTCACCGGATCGGCGATCCCGGCCGTCGCGCCGACCAGCGCCACGCCGCCGACGTTGCCCAGCTGCCGGAAGGCGTTGAACGCCCCGGTGCCCGCGCCGATCAGGTCGCGCGGGACGGACGTCGTGACCGCGGTCGTCAGCGCCTGCATCACCGTCCCGCCGCCGATCCCGACCAGCAGCGCGCCGACGGCCAGCAGCCCGACCGTACCGGGACCGGTGATCAGCGCGAGCATCGCCATCCCCAGGCCGCAGCCGATGCAGCCCACGATCATCGGGTCGCGGGGGCCGGCCCGTGCGATCCACCGTGCCGCGAACGGGGCCATGCACGCCGAGCCGACCGCCTGCGGCAGCATCAGCAGGCCGAGGGTCGCCACCGAGACGCCGCCGATCGCCGGAACGGCCAGCGCGACGACGAACAGCATTCCGTAGATCCCGACGCTGTGTGCCCAGCCCAGCGCGAGCATCAGCCGGTAGCCCGGGCGCCGCACCAGCCGGGTCGTCAGCAGCGCGCGGAGGCCGGCGTCGCGGGCGGCGACCAGGCCGCCGAGGGCCATCAGCGCCAGCAGCAGCGCGGCCGCGACCGACGTGCGGAGCCAGCCGTGGGAGTTGCCGTCGATCAGCGCGAAGGCCACCCCGCCGACCGCCACCACGGTGGCGAGCACCGTCAGCGGGTACGGACCACTCCGCGCTCGACGCGGACTGGCCGGGACCACGAGCAGGACCGCCAGCAGCGTGGCCAGCACGCAGGCCCCCGGGCCGACGAAGACGCCGCGCCAGCCGATCCACTCGGCGACCAGGCCGGACGCGACCGGACCGAGTCCGAAGCCGACGGCGCCGCCGATCCCCAGGATCGCGCTCGCCCGCGCG
>JBQGEK010000303.1:0-2520 GCA_052039575.1 Patulibacter sp.
CGGGGCGATTTGGGGTGTTGGGTGGCCCGGCGCCCCGGTCCACCCCTCCACACCAGTGCCCGACGACGCCCCCGCGCGAGGGCGATGAGTTCTCGTGCGACGACCCGTCCTAGCCGCAACGACCCCCACCGTCACCATGACCGACTCCCCGCTTCCCGACCCTCCACCGACCGACGACCGCCGCTGCTTCGTGCTGCTGCCCGGCGCGGGCGGGTCCGCGTGGTATTGGCACCGCGTCGTCGCACGACTCGCGGCCGCCGGCCACGACACGCTGGCGATCGACCTGCCCGGGGCCGACGACCAGGCCGACCTGGACGCGTACGCGGCGCAGACGGTCGACGAGATCGGAGAGCGGCGCGGGATCGTGCTGGTGGCCCAGTCGATGGGCGCGTTCGTCGCGCCGCTCGTCGCCGAGCGGGTCCCGGTCGACGCGGTGGTCCTTGTCAACCCGATGGTGCCGGTGCCGGACGAGCGCCCCCGCGACTGGTGGGGCGCAACCGGTTCCGAGGCCGCGCGGAGAGAGGCAGCTGTGGCGCGCGGTCACGATCCCGCGTTCGACCTGGAGCGGGACTTCCTCCACGACCTCGACGCCGAGACCGTCGCCGGGCTGGAGCAGCGCGACGGCCCCGAGAGCGACGCGGCCTTCCTCTCTCGGTGCGCGTTCACCGCCTGGCCGCCGGTACCGATCCGCGTCGCCGCGGGCGCGGACGACCGGTTCTTCCCCCTCGACTTCCAGCGGCGGGTCGCCCGCGAACGACTCGGCGTCGACGCCGAAGCGCTGCCCGGCGGGCATCTCAACGCGCTGTCGCACCCCGACGCCGTGGCGGAGTACCTGCTGCGCGACGCGGACCCCGCTCAGGAGCGAGCGGCCCCGTAGCCCACCGTCCGCCGCGCGACTTTCGGTGATCGTGGCACGACTTTGTGTGGTCGCACTCGCGACCTCCGGGCGACGAGATCGCCGCCGGCCGACCGTAGCTTCGGCGGCATGATCCCTCTCCATCCGTCCTCAGGCCCAGCGAGGCGCCGCCGACGTCGGCTGGCGCGCCTGCTGCTTCCGCTCGCCGCCTTCGGCGCCATGGCCGTGACGCCCGTCGCTGCCCAGGCGATCGAGCGCGGCACGATCGACGTCACCGTCGAAGGCCAGGGGCGGGTGACCGGAACGCAGATCGACTGCCCCGGCAGCTCGTGCTCGGGCACCTTCTTCTGGCCCGACGACACGATTGCGCCGCTGCAGCGGCTGACCGCCGTGCCCGCTGCCGGCTGGCGGTTGGCGAGCTGGGCGGGCTGCTTCGACGTGGTCGGCCGCCCCCTCGAGTGCGACGCGATGCCCGACGAGTTCGGCACGGCCGTCAAGGCGACCTTCGTCGACGCGGAGGCGCCGACGATCACCCTGACGGCGCCCGCGGCCAACACGCACCGCCCCGCGCACGGCATCCTCTCGCCGCACGTGACCACCCGCGACAACGTCGGCGTCGACCGCGTGGAGTACCGGATCAACGACACGCTGGTGGACACGGCGACGACCGCGCCGTTCGGCGGCAACATCCCGCTCGAAGGTCGCTGGCCCGACGGCCTGATCACGCTCACGGCCGTTGCGATCGACGCGGCCGGCAACCGCTCCACGCCGGCGACCCGCCCCCTGTTCGTCGACGGCACGCCTCCGCAGGTGTCCGTCGACGGCCCCGCGACCGTCCGTACCCGGGCGGGGTCGCACACGCTGACCGTACGGGCCAGCGACGCCAACCTCGACACCGTCGTCTGTTCCGTGACCCGTCCGGACGGGACCGTCACGACGCCGAGCCCCTGCCAGTCCGGCGCACCGTGGATGATCTCGCTGGTCACGGCGGGCACGTGGAGGTTCACGGTCACCGCACGCGACCTTGCGGGGAACTCGTTGTCCGCGAGCGTGACGATCATCCGCGAGGCCGATCCCGACCCCGACCCGGACCCCGATCCGGACCCGGACCCCGACCCCGACCCCGACCCGGACCCGGATCCCAACCCCGGTCCTGGCCCCGGCCCTGGTCCCGGCCCCGGCCCCGGTCCTGGCCCCGATCCCGGTCCCGGTCCTGGTCCCGGCCCCGGCCCCGGTCCTGGCCCTGGTCCCGGCCCCGGCCCTCTGCCCGGCCCCGGCCCTCTGCCCAGCCCCGCACCGCTGCCGAATCCGCCCGGAAGCGGACCGAGCGACAACGCCCCGGGCACGCCCAAGGCTCCGGGCACGGCCAAGCGCTGCGTCGTACCGCGAATCAAGCGCGGCAGCACGCTGAAGACCGCCCGAACCCGGCTGACCCGCGCCAACTGCCGCGTCCGCACCGTCCGCGCCACGTCGAAGACCGTGCGCACCGGCCGCGTGATCCGGATCTCTCAGAAGGCGGGCAAGCGGCTCTCCCGCAACGCGCGGATCACCGTCACCGTCGCGCGGCGCTAGCCAACCGCGCCCCGGCGACCCGGCGCGGGTGGTACAGGGCTAACTGGTCAAACTCCCCCCGGAGGGACCCCCTACCGCGCCCCCGCCCCAAA
>JBQGEK010000304.1:0-4914 GCA_052039575.1 Patulibacter sp.
CACGCTGCTCGTCGCCTCCGACGCGGTCGGCGCGGCGGTCGAGGCCCTCGACCGCACCGTCGCCTACGCCCACGAACGTCACCAGTTCGGCCGGCCTATCGGCAGCTTCCAGGCGATCAAGCACCAGATCGCCCAAGCCCACGTCGACATCGAGTCCGCGCGGGCGACGATCGAGCACGCCGCGACCCGCGTCGACGGGCCGGACGGCCCCGAGGCGTGCGCGCTGGCCGGCCTGCACGCCCTGCGCGTCGCCCCCGAGGCCACCCGCACCGCGATCCAGGTCCACGGCGGGATCGGCTTCACCTGGGAGCACGACGCCCACCTCTTCCACCGCCGCGCGCTGGCGGCCGGCGCGCTGCTGCGCCCCGTCGCGGAGCTCGAGCGCCGCCTGGTCAGCGCCGACTGCGCCGCGGCGGCCTGACCCGCCCGCACTGGTGTGCCGTTGGCCCGCTTCAAGTGGGGCAACGGCACACCAGTCGCCGACTCACTCCCCCGCGTCCTCCCGCCAGACCGGCTCCAGCTCCGGCAGCAGATCGCGCAGGTCGCGCTTGAGCACCTTGCCCGACGGGTTGCGCGGCAGGCCGTCGTCGAAGACGTAGATCGCCTTCGGCTGCTTGAACCGCCCGAGCGACGCGCGGGCGTGCTCGACCACGCGGGCCGGGTCGAAGCCGTCGCGGACCGCGACCGCGACGACCGGGACCTCGACCCACTTATCGTGCGGGACGCCGATCGCCGCGACCTCGACGACCTCCGGGATCGCGTCGACGACCCGCTCGATCTCGGAGCTCGCGACGTTCTCGCCACCGCTGCGGATCATGTCCTTGCGGCGGTCGAGCACGAACAGCCGGCCGAGCTCGTCGATCCGGCCGACGTCGCCGGTCCGCAGCCACTCTCCGAAGAACGCCTCGCGGGTCGCGGCCGGATCGTCCAGGTAGCCCGGGAAGATCTTCGGCCCGCGAGCGACGATCTCGCCGATCTCGCCGGTCGCCAGCGGCTCGCCGTCCTCGTCGACGATCCGGACGTCGACCTCGTGCAGCGGGAAGCCCGCCGACCCCGGAGCCGCGACCGGCGACCCGGTGTCCATGTAGGTCAGACCGGTGCAGGTCTCGGTCATCCCGTAGCCCTCGATCAGCCGCGCGGTCGGGAAGACTTGGCGGGTGTCGTCGAGCAGCGCCGGGGTGGCCTGCGAGAAGATCATCCAGCGCATCGACGAGGTGTCGCCGATCGCGTCCGGCGGCAGCCGCCGGATCATGTTCATCATCGTCGCGACCATCACCATCCCGGTGATCCGCTCCTGGGCGACCAGTTCGACGATCCGCGCGGCGTCGAATCGTCGCACCAGCACCATCGTGCCGCCCGCGTACCAGGTCGCGAAGCCCGGAAGGTCGAGCCCGCCGACGTGGTAGAGCGGGGCGAAGTTCAGCACCCGGTCGTCGCCGCGCAGCTCCAGCTCGGCGGCCTGCGCCTGCATGTTCGCCAGCACGTTGCCGTGCGTCAGCATCGCGCCCTTCGGCAGGCTCGTGGTGCCCGACGTGAAGACGATCCGCTGGACCACGTCCGGCCCGAGCTCCGCGTCGGCGACCCGCTGCCCCGTGCCCGGCGCGACCAGCTCCTCCCACGGCAGGAAGCCGTCGATCGGCCCGTCGATCGCGACGCTCCAGCCGAGCGTGTCGGTCGCCGCCGCGATCGCCCGGGCGGCGTCGCCGCAGTCCGGAGCGGCGACCAGTCCGACCGGCTTCGTCCGCTGGGCGAGTGCGACCAGCTCGTGCTCGTGGAGCCGCACGTTGAGCGGCACCAGGACCCCGCCGATCCGCGCCAGCGCGAGCGCCAGGACCAGGATCTCCGGCACGTTGGGGCCGAGCACGACGACCCGGTCGCCGACCCCGAGACCGCGATCCCGCAGGGCGGCCGCCGCGCCGTGGACGTCGGCATCGAGCTCGGCGTAGCTCCAGGCCCGCCCCTCGAAGCGCAGCGCCTCGCGGTCGGGGAACCTCCGGCGCGCCC
Organism: Patulibacter sp.; assembly: GCA_052039575.1. Taxonomy (GTDB): domain Bacteria; phylum Actinomycetota; class Thermoleophilia; order Solirubrobacterales; family Solirubrobacteraceae; genus Patulibacter. The sequence continues at coordinate 2,005 of JBQGEK010000304.1, forward strand.
AGCTCAGGACCCGGGCGAGGTTGGCGGTCGGGGGTGCCTCGGCGGTCATGACAGCCACGTCTCCTCGGTCCCTGCGGCTTCGGCCACGAGCTGCTGCTTGAGGACCTTGCCGGAGTCGTTGCGCGGCAACGTCGCGACGACCGCCACCGCCGTGGGCCCCTTGAACCGGCCGAGCGACGCCGCGCAGTGCGCCACGATCGCCTGGGGCTCGAGCGTGCTGCCGGGTCGCGGCACCACGTAGGCCTTCGGCACCTCCTCCCAGCGTGGGTGCGCGACCCCGATCACCGCGACCTCGGCGACGTCGGGATGTTCGGCGATCACGCGCTCGACCTGCGCGCTGGCGATATTCTCGCCGCCGCTGCGGATCATCTGGCTCTTGCGGTCGGCGAACCAGAGGTAGCCGTCCTCGTCGATCGAGGCCATGTCGCCGGTGCGGAACCACGCGTCGCGCCACGCCGCGGCCGTCGCTTCCGGGTCGTTCCAGTAGCCGGGAGAGACCTTCGGCCCGCGGACGACGATCTCGCCGACCTCGCCGGCCGGCAGCGGCTGGTCGTCGTCGCCGAACACGCGGACCTGGACGAACGGGCTCTCCTGACCTTGCGATCCGACCTTCGATCGCTCGTGATCCGCGTCCATCATGGTGCCCACGCTGGTCAGCTCGGTCATCGCGAAAGTGTCGACGGTACGCACGTGCGGCAGCCGCTCGCGGAACGCCGCCCGCACGGTCGGGGGCACGCCGGCGAAGATCGCGTAGCGCAGGGCCGACAGGTCGAACGACTCCAGGTCGTCCATGCTCAGGATGTCGAGCAGGATCTGGGCCGCGAGGATCACGCCGGTCACGCGCTCGCGCGCGGCGAGCTCGACGATCGCGCGGCCACCGAACGAGCGGGTCAGGACCATCGTTCCGCCGACCGCGAACGTGTGGTACCCGGGTGCCTCGAGCCCGCTGACGTGGAACAGCGGCGCGGTGATCATCGGCCGGTCGTCCGGGGTCAGCTCGAGCTCGAGCACCTGGGCGAGCAGGTTGTAGGCCGAGTTCGCGTTGGTGTGGATGACGCCCTTGGGTCGCGACGTGGTGCCGGAGGTGAAGAGGATCCGCTGGGCGTCGTCGCCGCCGACGTCGGCATCAGCGAGCGGCCCGCGCGCGCGGGCGTCGGCCAGCAGCGTGGCGAGCGGCAACCAGCGGCCGGCGTGCTCGCCCTCGACCAGCACCGCACGCACGCTCGGCACCGCCTCGATCGCCTCGGCCGCGTCGGCGAACGCGTCGTCGACGACCAGGGCGGTGGCGCCGACCCGCTCGGCGAGCTCGGCCAGCTCGCGCGGGTGCAGCCGCCAGTTCATCGGCAGCGAGACGGCGCCGATCCGGGCGATCGCCAGCAGGGACATCACGTAGCAGGCGGAGTTGCGCCCGACGATCGCGACCACGTCGCCGGGCACGACGCCGACGTCGAGCAGCGCGTGTCCGTGGGCGTCGACCTCGCGATCGAGCTCGGCGTACGTCCAGCGCCGCCCGTCGTCGACCAGCGCCTCGGCGTCTGCCCGCCGCCATGCGTTGCGGCGCAGCAGCGCCGCGAGGTTGAACGGGCCGCTCACGCGGTCTCCGCACCTGCCGTGCCACCGGAGGCCCGGAACGCGGCGACCTCCTCGCGCGTGGGCAGCGCGACCAGCTCGAGCAGCGCGCCGTCGGGATCGCGCAGCGCCACCGCGTCGATCGGACCGTAGTTCTGGAGCACGGAGCGGAGCGGCTCGGACAGCGGCGTGCCCCCGAGCTCGACCAGCCGGTCGAGGACGTCGCGCAGCTCGTCCTTCGGCACCTGGAAGCTGAGCAGGAACGGGCCGTAGACCGCGTGGTCGCGAGCCGGCGGGCGCCCCTCCCCGGTCGACCATTCGATCAACTCGAGCTGACCGATCTTGCTCGGCCCCTGGAGGTACTGGACCTGGCCCACGGTACCCGGCGGCAGCTCCAGCGAGCGCTCGATGTCCTCGCCCTTGACCTCCGCGCGAAGCGTCCGCCGGTACCCCAGCCCCTGCTCGTAGAACGTGGCCGACCGCTCCAGGTCGGACACGGTCATCGCCACGTGGTGAACCTCGCTGACGGGCATCTCTCGCTCTCCTTCTCCCCGGTCCGCAACGCCCCTATCCGGACGCTCGACCAATTTCATACCGCACGGTTTGACACCGGCTCTCGTGTTCGGCACAATACCGGCCAGTCGGAATCTTATCCAGGAGTATTCGCGTGAAGTTCGGAATCATGAACCTGTTCCCGGGGGGTGAAGGCCTCGCCGACCAGCAAGTCCTGCACCAGACGTTGGAGGAGATCGCGCTCGCCGACGAGCTCGGTTTCGACTCCGTCTGGCTCGCGGAGCACCACTTCTCCCGCTACGGGGTGCTCGGCAATCCGCTGAGCTTCGGGATGGCCGTGGCCGAACGGACCAAGCGGATCATCATCGGCACCGCGGTCCTGGTGCTCCCGTTCCACGACCCGATGCGCCTGGCCGAGGACATCGCCGCGCTCGACGTGCTGTCGGGCGGGCGCGTGCGGATCGGCGTCGGCCGCGGCTACCAGCCGAAGGAGTTCGCGGGCTTCCGCGTCTCCCCCGACCAGTCGAAGAAGCGCTACCAGGAGACCCTCGACGTGCTCCGCCTGGCGCTGACGGAGGAGAACTGGTCGTACGACGGCGAGATCTTCCAGTACGAGAACATGACGACCTACCCGCGTCCGCTGACGCCGGGCGGCCCGCCGATCCTCGAGGGTACCGTCTCACCCGAGAACTTCATCGACCGCGGCACCCGCGGGCAGTCGATCATCACGTCGCCGAACTTCACGCCGCTCGGCTTGATGAAGAAGAACTTCGACCTCTACCGCGACGCGATGACCGCCAACGGCCACGATCTCGACGCGCACGACCT
>JBQGEK010000305.1:0-48195 GCA_052039575.1 Patulibacter sp.
CGGTGCACGCTCGTCACCCGCGGCCCGACCGGGCGCCCGGCGTGGCACGATGGCTGCGATGAGCCGGCTTGCCGACAACCGCGACTCGCCCCTGACCGCGGACGAGATCGCCCACGAGGCGCTGCGTCAGTTCGACGGCGACGGGCCCGAGCCGAGCATCCGACTGCTGGCTCGCGCGCTCGACGTGACGCCCTCCGCGATCTACCACCACTACACGTCGCACGCCCGGATCGTGCAGGCCGCGATCGACCTGATCTGGCGGGAGGCCGCCCAGGACGTGCTCGACCAGATCCCGGATCCGTTCACGGCGGACCCGCGCGATGTGCTGTTCACCGCCGGACTCTCGACGCGGCGGACGTTCTGGCGCCATCCCCGCGCGGCGCAGCACGTCGCCGCCGACTGGAACCCCAGCGACGCGGTGACCGCGGTGCTCAGCCTGATGGCCCACCTCTTCGAACGGATCGGCTTGACCGGGACCCGCTTCGAGGAGGCCTTCCACGGCTACTCCTCGTTCGTGCTCGGCAACGTGATGCTCGCTGCCGCCCGCAACACCGCGTGGGCCCGACGGCCGGAGGACCAGAGCCTGCCGTACGACCCGAAGTACGACCCCGAGACGGCCGCCCAGTCGTCGGAGGACGGCCGCAACCGGATCAACGCGATCATGAGCCTGTCCGCCGTCGATCCGGAGCGGGACGAGCAGCTCTACGCCCGCGGCCTGCGCCGCGTGATCGACGGCCTCACCTCGACCGACGACGGCTGACGGCGCGATCAGCCGCGCGTGTCGGCCTCGGCCTGCGCCCCGGCCGCGATCAGCAGCAGCGCCCGCGTCAGCAGCGCGCTGTTGTCGTCACCGGTCAGCACCCGACGCAACGCCAGGCCGTCGACCATGCTGACCACCAGTGGCGCGATCCCCGCGGGGTCGGGCACGCCGAGCAACCGCAGCGCCTCCTGGGCCAGGTCGTCGTAGGCCCGCTGGCACTCGGTCACCGCGTCGCGTAGGTCGGCGTCGCGCGTGACGTGCAGGTACAGCTCGAACTGCGCCACCACGTGGGCCACGTCGGCGGCACCGGCCATCGCCTGCACGACCAGAGTCCCGAGATCCTCGAGCCCGTGCTCGCCGGAGCGCAGGCCGTGGCCGACGTCCTCGATCCGCGCGACCTCCTCCGACGCGAACAGCCGCAGGCTCTCGCGCAGCAGGCCCGGCCGGTCAGGGAAGTGGTAGCTCAGCGTGCCGAGCGAGACCTCGGCCTCCGCGGCGATCTGCCGGTGGCTCAGCGCGCCGATCCCGTGCTCGGCGACCAGGCCGAGCACCGCCCGGAGGATCCGGTCCCGCGGCGCGAGCCCGCTCCCTTCCGCCTCGGCGGGTGAGCTCGCGGCGGTGGGCGCGGCGTCGGCCATCTCGCGCAGCCTACGTGACGGTTCGGAGCTCAGTGCGACGCGCCCGCCGCCTCGGGCCGCCGCACGCCGCTCGCCACCGGCGACCGTCGACCGGCCGTCGGAGCGTTGCCCGGCCACTGCTCGTCCCACCGCTCGACCCTCTCGAGCTGTGCGGCCAGCGCGATCAGCAGCGACTCGCTGGCTTTCGGTCCGAGCAGGGTGGCGCCGACCGGCAGCCCCGCCCCCGTGAACCCCGCCGGCACGTTGATTCCCGGCCAGCCGAGCACGTTCCACGGGTAGCTGTACGGGCAGGCTCCGGCGATCACCTGGTCGGTGCGGAAGTTGTTCAGTCCGTCGATCGCCTCGACCGGCAGCGGCGGGGTCGCGGTGGTCGGCGCGAGCACCACGTCGCAGCGACGGAAGACCCGAGACATCCAGTGCGCGTAGAGCTTCTCCGCCGCCCGCGACAGCCGCAGGGCGGGGCCGAGGATCCGGCCCGTTCGCACGTTCTCCCGGGTCCGCGGGTCGAGCACCCCCGCGTCGGCCAGACGCTCCGACCACGCACGCACGCCACCCATCGAGCGCGGCATGAAGATCGGCCCCACGGGACCGTACGGGACGTGTCGCTCGACGACCTCGTGCCCGAGATCGCGCAGCGACTGGGCGAGCCGCTCGACGCGCAACCGCACATCGGGGTCGAGCCGCCGTGAGACCAGCACCCACGGCGGGTTGAGCGCCAGGCCGATCCGCAGCTTGCCGGGGTCGCGGGTGACGGCAGCCGCGAACGGCTCCTCCGGCGGTGCGGGTCGGTGCAGGTCGCCTTCGACGTTGCCGGTCAGCACGTCGAGCAGCAGCGCGGCGTCGCCGACGTTGCGGGCCAGCGGTCCGTGGACGGTCAGGCCCTCGAACGCCTCGGGGTCGGGCCAGGTCGAGATCCGCCCCCGCTGCGGCTTGATCCCGACCAGGTTGGTCCACGACGCGGGGATCCGGACCGATCCGGCCCCGTCGGAGCCGACCGCCGCCGCGACCAGGCCGGCCGCCACCGCCGACGCCGACCCGCCGGACGATCCGCCGGGCGAGTACGCGGTGTTCCACGGGTTGCGCGTCGGCTCGCACTCCTGTCCGACCGTGATCGGCCACTGCCCCAGTTCGGGCGTGGTGGTCTTGCCGACGATCACGGCACCGGCTGCACGCAGCCGCCGGACGATCTCAGCGTCCTCGGTGGCGACCGTGAACTCGCCGACGCACCCGAAGCGGGTCTCCTGTCCGGCGATGTCGGTGTCGTCCTTGATCGCGATCGGCACGCCCAGCAGCGGCAGCCGCTCGCCCGCCGCCAGTCGCCGGTCCGCCTCGTCGGCCGCGGCCCGCGCCTCGTCGGCCAGCACCACGCGGAAGGCCCCCAGCTCGGGCTGGGCCGCGGCGATTCGATCGAGCGTCGCGTCGACGAGCTGCCGCGATGTCGATTCGCCGGTCGCCAGCAGCTCGACCTGCTCGCGCAGGCCCAGCGGGCGGGTCGTGCTGATCGTCGTGGTGCTCATCGGATCCTCCCCAATCGGTCGGTCCCGGCGGCGTCACCGCTCGCCGGATCGTCGTTCGTACGTCCGTACGACTGCCGTCAGCGTACCGTGCCCACCGTCGCCGGTCCAGCCGGCGCGCCCCCGTCTCGCACGGTGGGGTCCGCCCTACCCCAACGAACGCAGGAACGCGATCTCCGCCGCAGCCGAGCGCTTGAGGTCCGCCAGCGACACCGACTCGTCGCCCGCATGGATCCGCGAGTTCGGGTCGCCCGCGCCCCAGAGCACGAAGCTCGCGTCCGGGTAGGTCCGCGCCAGGTCGGCGCAGAGCGGGATCGCCCCGCCGCTGCCGACCTGCACGGCCGGCGCGCCGTAGCCGGTCTCGAGCGCGCGCAGCGCCGCGTCGGCGATCGGGCCCTCGGTCGCGAGCAGCGCACCGGGGGCCGACGGCCCCTCGGACAGCCGCAGCTGCACACCCCACGGCGCGACGGCGAAGACGTGGTCGATCACCGCACGACCGGCCGCCGCCGGGTCCTGGGTCGGAGCCAAGCGCACGCTCAGGCGCGCGCGGGCCGACGGGATCAGCGCGTTGGCCGCGACGTCGACGGCCGGAGCGTCCAGCCCGATCGCCGTGATCGACGGGCGGGTGAACAGCTGGTCGGCGACCGGTCCCGACCCGAGCAGGTCGACGCCCTCCAGCACCCCGGTGTCGGCACGGAACGCGTCCGGATCGATCGCCGCGCCAGCCCACGGGGTCTCGACCAGCCCGGGCACGGCGGGGTTGCCGTCGTCGTCGTGGAGCGACGCGATGATCCGCGCCAGCGCCAGCAGCGCGTCCGGCGCGGGTCCGCCGCCGATCCCCGAGTGGACCGGTGCCTCGAGCGTCTCCACCGTGACGTCGACGACCGCCAGTCCGCGCAGCGACGTGGTCAGCGTCGGCACGCCGGACGCCACGTTCGTGCTGTCGGCGATCACGAAGGCGTCGGCACGGAACCGCTCCGGGTCGGCCGCGACGAGCGTCGAGAGCGTGCCGTTGCCGGTCTCCTCGTCGCCCTCGATCAGGATCTTCACCCGCACCGGCAACGGCCCGGCCGCGAGCAACGTCCGCAGCGCGGCTGCATGGACCGCGATCCCCCACTTGTCGTCGGCGGTGCCCCGTCCGTACATCCGCCCGTCGCGAACCGTCGGCTCGAACGCCGGCGTCGTCCAGTCCTCGTCCGGCCCGGCCGGCTGCACGTCGTAGTGCGCGTAGAGCAGCACCGTCGGCGCGCCTTCGGGACCGGGAAGGTCGGCGAAGATCGCCGGCGGCGCGCCGGGCACGGGCAGCAGCTCGACGTTCGTCACGCCGGCAGCCTCGAGCAGCGCGACGGTCAGGTCCGCCGCCTCGGCGACCGGTGCCTCGGGGAACCCCGGGAACGCCACCGACGGGATCCGGACCAGTCGGGCCAGGTCCTCCTGCAGCTGCTCGTGGTCGATCGCCGGGGTCAGGTCGCCGTCGTTGCTCATCGGGTGCTCTCGGGTCGGGGGAGGGTCAGGGTCGGCCGATGATGCCGGTCAGCGCGTCGCGCAGACCACCGGCGTCGGTCGCCACCGCGTCCGCCTCGGCCAGGCCCTCGGGCGGATGCGGACCGGTCGCGATGGCGACCACGCGCACGCCGTCGTGGCGGGCGCAGGCGATGTCGCGCGGGGTATCGCCGATGATCACGGTGCGCCCGCGCGGCCACGGCGAGCCGTCGGCCCGCAGCGCCGCGCCGGCCCGCTCGCGAGCGATTCCCGGCAGGAACTGGCGCTGCTCGTGGTCGGAACCGAAGCCACCGCCGAGCGCGGCGTCGAACCAGCCGTCGAGCGCGGCGGCTCGCAGCTTGGTCCGCGCGATCCGCTCGAAGTTGCCCGTCACCAGCGACTGGACCACGTCGTCGCGGTCCGCCATCTCAGCCAGCACGTCGATCACGCCCGGGTTGACGTGCTTCCGCAGGTCGCCGGGGTCGTAGTCCTCCGATGCCCGTCGCACGAGCTGGGTGAAGCGCGCGTCGATCTGCGCCGGGTCGACTCCGTTGTCAAGCAGGATCTCGCGGCCGATCTGTCCGTCCGTCATCCCGCTGCGCTCGGCGGCGCGGCGCAACCTGATCGGCTGGTCGCGACGCTCGTCACCGGTGCCGTGGATCTCCTGCAGGACCGCGAACATCACCCGCGCGTGCTCGATCGACGCGCCCAGCAGCAGCGTGCCGTCGATGTCCCACAGCAGCAGCCAGCGCTCGTCTTCGCGGTGCTCGGTCACCGCAACAGGTCGACGTCGGCGCTGAGCTGCTGAGCGAACGCGGCCAGCAGCCGGGCGGTCGCCAGGATGTCGTCGACCTGCGCGGTCTCGACCGACGAGTGCATGTACCGCAGCGGCACGCTGACCACCGCGGTCGGTATCCCGTCGGCGGCGATGTGCACCGCGTCGGCGTCGGTCCCGGTCGCCCGCCCGACGGCGCTGATCGTGTGGTCGATGCCCTCCTGCTCGGCGACGTCGAGCAGCCGGTCGGTGACCCACGGGTGCAGCGGGGTACCGCGCTCGATCACGGGCCCGGATCCGAGCGGGTGCTCGCCGATCTCGTTGCTGTCGACGCCCGGCTGATCGCTGGCGAAGGTCACGTCGACGACGATCGCGATGTCGGGCCGGACTCGGTGGGCCGTCGTCTTGGCTCCCGACAGTCCGGTCTCCTCCTGCGCGACGGCCCACGCCTGGACCTCGCCGGGCGCGCCGCCGGCCTCGGCGACCAGCCGCGCGGTCTCGTAGGCGACGAACGAGCCGATCCGGTTGTCCATCGAACGCGACGCGACCCGGCCGTTGCGAAGCTCCAGCGGCGCAACGTCGATCACCGCGACGTCGCCGATCCGTACGACGTCCTGCGCGTCCTCGCGGCTGGTCGCCCCGATGTCGATGCTCAGCTCCTTCAGCTTGGTCGCGCGAGTCCGGTCGTCGGACTCCATCAGGTGGATCGGCTTCTTGCCGACCACGCCGTGGACCGGGCCGCTGCGGGTGATCAGCTCGACCCGCTGGCCGACCAGCTGCTGCGGGTCCCAGCCGCCGACCTGGGTGACCCGCAGGAAGCCCTTGTCGTCGATGTGGGTGACGATCAGGCCGATCTCGTCGATGTGGCCGACGATCGCCACCGACGGGACCCCGCCCCCAGCGGTGCCGGACGACGTGCCGACCTCGCTCGAGGTGCCGGCGACCCGGGCGACCGACGACCCGACCGTGTCCTTCTCGACCTCCGCGAACGCGGCGGCGTGTCCGCGCCAGACCTCGGCGGCCGCCGCCTCGCGCCCGGACGGCCCCGGCGTGGTCAGCAGATCGCGCAGGACGTCGGGCAAGCTCATGCTGAAGAACCTATCGCGACCGTCTGCGCTGGACGGTGGTCGCGGGCCGGAAGCGGACGTCCGGTGCTACGACGTCGGTGCGGTGCCGCGGCGGACCTGGCGGTGGATTCCGCCGATCTGCAGCCCCCAGAGCACCCACCCGGCGCGGCCCGCGGTCGCGCCACGCACCCCGCCGACCGGCAGATCCCGGGCGCGGCCGACGTCGTGCGAGGTGAGGATCTCGAGCACCGTCAGCGGCCCCGCATCGGCCGGATCGTGCAGCCGCCGCGCGGCGCGGGTGGCGATCACCTCGCCGACCTGGGCGGCGGTGGCCATCCACGGCGCGATCTCGTCTCGTGAGCGCGTTCCGACCGGGCCGAGCACGTACGACTCGACTTGCAGGCCGGTGCCCGACTCCTCGGCCGCCAGCACCTGAGCCGCCATCAGCTCTCCAGCCGCCGCGATCGAGACGACGCCCGATCCCGGGACCGGGTAGCGCGCGGCCGCGCCGTTGATCATCACGTAGCCGGCACCGGGGCGCCGCCGCAGCATCGGCACGAAGACCCGCATCGCCAACTGGTGGCTGCGCAGATTGTCGTAGACCGTGCGCTCCCAGTCCTCCAGCGGCGTATCGGCCAGCACCGCGCCGGACTCCCAGCCACCGAGCGCGGCCACCACCAGGTCCGGCGGACCCGCGACCCGCAACACGTCCTCGCCGAGACGCGCGGCGGACTCCTCGTCGGCGGACAGGTCCCCGAGCACCGGGACGAACCCCTCGGTCGGCACGCCGGCGTCGATCAACCGCTGCTCGAGGGCCTCCAGCCGTCCCGAGCGACGCGAGGGCACCGCGACGCGCGCACCCGCGTGGAGCAGCGACGAGACGAGCCCCTCGCCGACCTCCCCCGCGCCCCCGCAGACCACCACCGTCCGCCCGTCGAGCCGGGGATCGGGCTCCGCGGACTTGCGGCCCGGAAGGTGGTCGAGCAGTGCCATGCCCCGAGGCTATCGCCCGCGGTTGGGGAGCGGGGCGTTCGGCGTGCTCACTCGCGGCCGAACGTCCGCGCGCCCCGCCCCAATCGGACGAGGCCCGCGCTCAGTACCTCAGCCCGCCGCGACGAGCTGGCGCAGCACGTACTGCAGGATGCCGCCGTGGCGGTAGTAGTCGGCTTCCTTCGGGGTGTCGATCCGGACCACGGCGTCGAACTCGACGTCGCCGGCCTTGACCTTGACCGTCTTCGGCAGCTCGCCCGCGTTGAGCTTGTCGGCCAGGCCGCTGATCTCGAACGTCTCCTCGCCGGTCAGGCCCAGCGACTCGGCACTCTCGCCGGCCGGGAACTGCAGCGGCAGGACGCCCATGCCGACCAGGTTCGAACGGTGGATACGCTCGAACGACTCGGTGATCACGGCGCGGATCCCGAGCAGGTTGGTGCCCTTCGCCGCCCAGTCGCGCGACGAGCCCGACCCGTACTCCTTGCCGCCGAGCACGACCAGCGGGACGCCGGCGGCCTGGTAGGCCTGCGACGCGTCGTAGATCGACGTCGTCTCGCCCTGAGCAATCGCACCGTCATCCAGCAGGTAGCGGGTGAAGCCCCCCTCCGGCAGCGAGCCGCCGTCGGCGGTGCCGAGCTGGTTGCGCAGGCGGATGTTCGCGAACGTGCCGCGGATCATGATCTCGTGGTTGCCGCGGCGCGAGCCGTACGAGTTGAAGTCCGCCGGCTTGACGCCGTGCTCCTCCAGGTACGTGCCCGCCGGGGCGTCGCGCTTGATCGAGCCGGCCGGCGAGATGTGGTCGGTGGTGACCGAGTCGCCGAGCTTGGCCAGGACGCGGGCACCCGAGATGTCCTCGACGGCGACCGGCTCGGCCGGCATGCCGTCGAAGTACGGGGCCTTCTGGACGTAGGTCGAGCTGTCGTTCCAGGCGTAGGTGTCACCGGTCGGGACGTCCAGCCCCTGCCAGTTGGCGTCGCCGTCGAAGACCGACGCGTAGCTGGCGCGGAACATGTCCGCCTGCAGGCACTCCTCGACCGTCTGCGCGACCTCCTGCGACGACGGCCAGACGTCCTTGAGGAAGACGTCCTGGCCGTCGGAACCCTGGCCGATCGGGTCGGTCTCGAAGTCGATGTCCATCGACCCGGCCAGCGCGTAGGCGACCACCAGCGGCGGCGACGCCAGGTAGTTCATCTTCACGTCGGGGCTGATCCGGCCCTCGAAGTTGCGGTTGCCCGAGAGCACCGACGTGACGGTCAGGTCGTTCGCGTTGATCGCCTCGGAGATCGGCGCGGGCAGCGGACCCGAGTTGCCGATGCAGGTCGTGCAGCCGTAGCCGACGGTGTTGAAGCCGATCGCGTCGAGGTCGACGTTGAGCCCGGCGCGCTCCAGGTAGTCGGTGACGACCATCGAGCCCGGGGCCAGCGACGTCTTGACCCACGGCTTGCGGTTGAGGCCGAGCTCGACCGCCTTGCGGGCGACCAGGCCGGCGGCGACCAGCACCGACGGGTTCGACGTGTTGGTGCAGGAGGTGATCGCGGCGATCACGACGTGGCCGTGGTCGAGCGGGAAGGTCTCGCCGTCGTAGTCGACCTGGACCGCGGTCTTCGACTCCATCGTCGCGATGCCGGCGTCGTGGTCGGCCGACGAGACGACGTGCTCCTCGTCCGAGCCCGGGTCGGAGCCCGGGGTGTTCTTCGGCGGGTCGCTGGCCGGGAAGCTGTTGGCCAGCGCCTGGTCGTAGGCGGTCTTCGCGTCGCCGTTGCCGAGCAGCTCCCCGAGCGCGTCGCGGAAGGCGGGCTTCGAGTCGGTCAGCTGGATCCGGTCCTGCGGGCGCTTCGGTCCGGCGATCGACGGAACGACGTCGCCCAGGTCGAGCTCGACGACTTGGCTGAAGGTCGGCTCCTCCTCCGGATCGTGCCACAGCCCCTGGGCCTTGGCGTACGCCTCGACCAGCTCGAGCTGCTCCTTCGGACGGCCGGTGAAGGCCATGTAGCGGATCGTCTCGGCGTCGATCGGGAAGATCGCCGCGGTCGAGCCGAACTCCGGGCTCATGTTGCCGATCGTGGCGCGGTCGGCCAGCGGCAGGCGCGTCACGCCCTCGCCGAAGAACTCGACGAACTTGCCGACGACGCCGGTGTGGCGCAGCAGCTCGGTGACGGTCAGCACCAGGTCGGTCGCGGTCGCGCCCTCCGGCAGCTCGCCCTTCAGGCGGAAGCCGATCACGTTCGGGATCAGCATCGGGATCGGCTGACCGAGCATCGCGGCCTCGGCCTCGATCCCGCCGACGCCCCAGCCGAGCACGCCGAGGCCGTTGACCATCGTGGTGTGCGAGTCGGTGCCGACCAGCGTGTCCGGGTAGGCCTGGCCGGTCTTGTCGTTGACGAAGATGCCGCGCGACAGGTACTCCAGGTTGACCTGGTGGACGATGCCGGTGCCGGGCGGGACGACCTTGAACGCGTCGAAGGCATCCTGGCCCCAGCGCAGGAACTGGTAGCGCTCCTCGTTGCGCTCGAACTCCTTGGCGGTGTTGATCGCCAGCGCGTCGGGGGTGCCGTAGGCGTCGACCTGCACGGAGTGGTCGATCACCAGCTCGGCCGGGACCAGCGGCTCGATCTTCGCCGGATCGCCGCCGAGATCGCTCATCGCGTCGCGCATCGCGGCCAGGTCGACGACGGCCGGAACGCCGGTGAAGTCCTGCAGGACCACGCGGGCGGGCGTGAAGGCGATCTCGTCCGACGGATCGGCCTTGGCGTTCCAGGTCGCCAGCGCCTTGATCTGCTCGGGCGTGACCGAGCCGTTGCCCTCGGTGCGGAGCAGGTTCTCCAGCAGGACCTTGAGCGAGTACGGCAGACGGGCGACGTCGTACTCGGCCTGCAGCGCGTCGAGCCGGAAGATCTCCAGCGAGCGGCCGCCGACGTCGAGGGTGTCCTTGGCGCCGAAGCTGTTGGGGTGGTCGGTCGTCATGCGAGGGATCCTTCGGATTCGGTGAGGGGCTGGGGCTGGGCGTCGGCGGGAAGCAGCACGAAGGGCTGTCCGTCGCGGGTGCTGAGGGTGCGGAACGGGACCGGGTCGAACGTCGCGATCCGGGAGGTGTGGAGGCGGGCGGCGAGGGCCACGAGCGAGGCGTCGGTCAGTCCGATGTCAGGACGCTCGCGGCAGATCGCGAGCGCGTCGCGCAGGCCGTCGGCCCACCATCGCAGCGCGAACAGCCCGCTGTCGAAGTCGTCGCGGATCGCCTGCTGCGCCCGCTCGCCGCCGAGCCGGCCGGCAGCCGCGTCGATCTCGGCCAGCGCCAGCGGCGTGGTGACGAAGTCCTGGTCGGTCGCCCGGAAGCAGTCCAGGGCGGCCTCGTGGCGCGCGTCGTCGGCATCGATCAACGCGACGACGAAGCTGGTGTCGAGGACGACGCTCACGTGCCGGACCCTGCTTCAGCCAGCAGGTCGCCGGCGTCGTCGCCGCGGTCGGTACGACCGCTGCGGACGATTCCGATCGACTTCGAGACCGGGCGCGACGGCCGGCCGACCGCTCCGCTGAGCGTGCGGCGGATGAACTCGGCCTTCGTCACGCCTTCCTCCGCTGCGCGGAGCGCGAGCGCTTCGTCCAGCTGCTCCTCGAGGTAGACGCTGGTCTTCTTCACGCCACGTAGGGTATCACCCTACCTTTCCGACGAGATGCGTCGGAATGCCGTGAGCCGAACCTCAGGGGCTGGAGCCTACCCCCCGCACCACCCGCAAGCGGAGCGACGGCGACGGACTACTGGCCCCGGACGTCCGCCACGGCCTCGGCGATCGCCTTCGCGGGGCTCTCGAAGCGCGCAACGTCGACGCGGCGGAACGACTCCGGCCGCTCGTCGCGGGTCGGCCGCACGAAGACGGTCGGCGTGCCCGGAACCTGCAGCTTGGCGTCGAGGAACGCAGCGGCCTCGTCGAGCTCGCGGGACGCCGGTGTCGACGCCATGTCGATGGTCGCGCCACGCAACAGGGGCGATGCGTTGGCGAAGCCCTCGAGCAACGGCTGGTCGATCCACGTCTTCGCGCTGCTGCCCTGGTTGTAGAGCACCAGTTCCGCCATCGGCCACGCCTGGTCGGTCGCCGCCAGGTTGTGGACCGCGGTACGGCCGTCCCGGTCGTCCTCGCCGAACGACTCGGCGGCGAGCAACCGCAGCTCGATCGCCGCCTGCCCGGTGCGCACCAGGTCGCGGATCAGCTCGGCCTGCGGCCCGAGCGCGAACGTCTTGCAGGCCGGGCACTTGAGGTCGGCGAAGGTCACGATCGTGACCGGCGCCTGCGGATCGCCGAGCGTGATCCCCCGCTGGGGAATCCCGTCCAGCAGCGCCGAGGTCTCCTCGACCCCGCGCACGCCGTCGACCACCGACGCGTCCGACGCCGGATCGTCGCCGCCGAACGAGCCGAGCGCGATCAGCGCGCCGACCAGCACCATCGCCGCGAGCAGCGCGGCGCCGACCAGCTGGCCGCGCCGCGCGACGTCACCCCTCGAATCCGCGCTCACGCGGCGATCGCACCCTCGTCCTCGCCCTCGTCGAAGCCGACGAGCGGGGACTGCGGGTCGTCCGGCCCGAGCACGAACCGGGTGGCGCTGATGATGAACAGCAGCGTCATCGCCGCCGCGCTGCCGGTGCAGAACGGGCAGAACGCACCGATCGTGATGTACGCGCGGTACATCAGGTACATCGAGAACAGGAAGCCGACGCCGGTCACCACGACCAGCAGCAGCCGCGCTGTCTCACCGCGCAGCGAGAGCAGGATCAGCGCGCCGACGTAGCCCGCCACCCCGAATGCCGTGACGGGGATGCCGGCCATCTCGGACCACCGCGACTGCTGCACCGCGCTGCACCCGGCGGCCAGGCACTGGCCGCCGGACGCGAGCTTGGTGTACGTCAGGTATGCCGCGCACCCCAACCCGATGGCCGCGATCAGGTACGACGCGATTCTCAGGTTGCGGTCGCGCATCAGCGCGTCGCCTTGGCGTTCTTCGTGGCCTCGTCGACGGCGGCGCCGATGTCCTCGACGCTGTTGAAGTTCGGCACGTGGGTGTACTCGTTCGTGCCGCGCGCCTGGACGTAGACCGACGGGGTCCCCTGGACGCTGAGCGCGGTCGCCAGCTTCTCGGACGCCTCGGTCAGCTTCTTGCTCTCCGCGGTCTCGCCGGTGTTGAGCTGGTCGACCTCGACGCCCGGCGTGCCCCCGGCGATCGCCTTGAGCTTGCGGTCGGTGGCCCAGGTCTCACCCTCGTTGCCCTGGTTGTTGAAGAGCATGTTGAGGTAGTTGAAGAAGGTGTTCTGCGGGACCAGGTTGTAGGCCGCGTTGCGGGCCGCCTCGCCGTCCGTCGTGCCGCCGGCGGCGTCACGGAAGTTCACGAGATTGACCTTGAGGTTGGCCTTGCCCGTGCGGACCAGGTCCTCGACGACCTTCGGGTGCGTCTCCACCGCGTGCAGCTGGCACGCCGGGCACTTGATGTCGGCGATCTCGATGATCGTCGCCGGAGCGTTCGGGTCGCCGAGCACCTCGCCGTTCTGCGGGATGCCCTCGTAGAGCGCGGCCGTCTGGTCGGCGCCCTTGACCTCGACCTTCTGGCCGTCGACCGTGACGTCCTGCGACGCGAGGTTCTCCGTCGCGTCACCGCGGAAGAGGCCGAGCGCGAGCACCAGCGCGACCACGGCGACGATCGCGACGCCGGCGCCGCCGAGCAGCTTCAGGCGCTTTGACCGTTCACGCGCCGCCCGCTCCGCTGCTTCGCGTTCGAGGCGCGCCTTGCGGGCAGCCTCCTGCTTCTTCTTTGCTCCGGACATGCGGAGCATTGTGCCGTATCTGCAAGCGCGCACCCTGAACGGGTGATAAACGCAAGCTGAGGGGCCAAGACCATCCGTACACCACGTGAGGTGTACGGCGCAACTCAGGCGGTCCGTTCAGCGAATCCGGACGGGCAGCGATGTCGCCACCGGCTCACCCGCCGGGCCCGGAACGGCGAGCTCGAACTTCCAGCTGCCCCGGGCTCCCAGCGGCACGCCCGTGGCCTTCCAGCGACCGGGGCCGACGGCCGTGGCGGTCACGTCGACCGGGGTATCCGACGATCCGGTCCGTCCCGGCGGCACCGCGCGCACCCGCAGCTCGCGCGCGCCGGCGATCGGCCCTCCCTCGGCATCGACGACCGTGAGGTGCATCACGTTGTCCCCCGTGCGCCCGGGCTCCACCGTCAACTGGAGGTCGCGGCCGGCCACGGTCTGCGCGACCGTCGCCGGCTGCCCCGCCAGCGTCTTCGGCGTCGGATACCCCGCGAGCGCCCCGGTGACGAGCAGCACCGCGACCAGCAGCAGCGCCTCGCTGCGGATCGCCGTGCGGACGTGCCGCGCGGCCTGCTCCGGATCGGGCGGGGCACCGCCGCCCGGTTCCGCCGCCGCGGCAGAGGAGCCCGACCGCTCTCCGTCGGCCGGCGGCTCGCCCGCGATCGCCCGGTCGAGCCGCGGCATCAGGTACTCGCGCTGCAGCACGGCGATCGCGATCACGATCAGCAGCAGCACCACCTTGGCGAAGAGCGCCCGACCGTAGGCGGTGTCGGCCAGGTCGTAGAGCGTCGTCAGGTAGAGCAGCGAGAGCGCGGTGCCCGCCAGCGTCAGCACCGCCACCGACGTCAGCGCGACCGGCGAGAACCGCTGCAGCACGGCACCCGACAGCCGCGTCCGCGCGAGACCGACGGGCAGCGACCGAACCGCGGCCGGCACCACCAGCAGCAGCGCGAACAGGCCGCCGACCCAGGCACCCATCGCCGCGACGTGGACGATCTCGATCGGGACCAGGGCGATCGCGGGCGACGACACCGCCGCGTTGCCGCCGAGCGCGGGAGCGACGTTCAGCACCGCAAGCAGCACCAATGCCGCGGCCGGCCCGGGCGTGTTCCCGCCCGCCGCGGACCGCGAGATCGCCGGGCCGATCGCCGCGAGCCCGGCGAAGGCCAGCGCGGCGACCGCGAACCAGGCTCCGGGGCGGGTCCCGAGCGCGTCGAGCACCCCGTCCCCCGCGCGCTGCGCGTGCAGCAGCACGGCCGCGACCGCCGCCACGATGCCGACGGCGGCGAACCCCCACAGCGCGCGTTCCGCGACCCGGGCGAAGGTCGTGTCCGCCGGAGCCTCGACCGTTCCGGCGCGCCGCAGCGGCCGCCAGACCGCCACGACGAGCACGAGCAGACCCGTCACCGCCCCGATCGCGAGCAGCCAGGCACCGCGGGCGACGGAGAGCGCGGTACCGGCTCCGGCGCCGAGGACCACCCACCCGGCGGCGACCACGCCCCCGAACAGCGCGGCGAGCATGATCCCCAGGAGCACCCGCCGCGACACGGGCTCGAACCGTACCGACGATCCGTCGCCCTCGCGTCGTCCGCGCACACCGCCGATGATGACGGCGTGCACCCAATCGGCGACACGCTCCCCCTGATCGGGGTATCGTGCGCTCCATGGACGGGACCGAACGACCGCGACGCCGGCGCACGCGCACTGCGATCGCGTTGGGCGGTGCCCTGGTCCTGGTCGGCGGCGGCTTCGCCGTGACCGCCGCGACGGGCGCGGAGAAGGACCCGGCGCACCAACTTCGTGCCTGGACGCTCGACGCACCAGCGCTCCCGCTACCGGTCGACGAGAGCCCGGCACCGGCTGCCGCCGAAGCGTCGACCGGTGACGCCGACGCCGGCTCGGGCGACGGCGAGCGCCCCGGCGACCGCGGCTCACGCGATGCCGAGCCCGACACCCTCCCGTCCGGTGCCGCGAGCGATGCCGACGTGGAGGCCGCCCTCGCCGAGGCGCTCGGCGCCACGTCGGGGGGCAAGGGCCTGGTCAGCCGCGCCACGCTCAACCGTGACGGCACGGCCACGATCCCGCCGGACGCACCGCCGCGCGTGGCCGCGATCATCCAGGCCGGCAACGAGGTCGCGCGCAAGCCGTACGTCTACGGCGGCGGCCACGGCCGGTTCGCCAACTCGGTCTGGAGCGACACCGCCTACGACTGCTCCGGATCGATCAGCTTCACGCTGGCCGCGGCCGGGATGATCGACCACCCGATGACGTCGGGCCAGCTCGCCGACTGGGGCGAGGACGGCCCCGGCAAGTGGGTCACGATCTACGCCAACGCCGAGCACACCTTCATGTTCGTGGCGGGCCTGCGGTTCGACACCTCAGGGCGGCAGATCACGGGGTCGCGCTGGCAGACCGCGCCGCGCAACCTGAGCGGCTTCAAGGTCGTCCACCCGAAGGGGCTCTAGCCCCGACCGCGTTCCCGCGCGTCAGCGAGTCGCAGCGCGGCGCTCCGGGGTCACCCGGAAGATCCCGCCACCGCCGCTGCTGACCAGGAAGCCGCCGTCGTCGTCCGCGAGGAACGCCGTCAGGTTGCGTACGCGGACCGGCTCGTCGCGCATCACCAGCGGCACGCGGCCGCTGACCGCGACCGACCAGATCTGCCCGCTGCACTGGTCACCGAACAGGTACCGACCGTCGAACGGCGAGCGCTCCCGGCGGACGACGACCCCGCCGGTGATCCCGCAGCCCCCTTCGGGAACGAACGACGCCACCGGCCATGACAGCGGACCCTCGACGGTCAGCTCGCGGTTGGCCTGGTTGCGCACCCCGTCGTACCCGGCCCAGCCGAAGTTGGCCGGCGGCTTCGGCTTCTTCAGCCGCTCGGCGGAGAGCCGGTTGACCTCCTGGGTCTGGCGCTGCGCGCGGTCGAGGCCGACGTCGGCGATCCAGAGATCGCCGGTGTCGCGGTCGAACGACAGCCGCCACGGGTCGCGGAGCCCGTAGGCGACCATCTCCCAGCGTCCGTTGGTCGCCTCGATCCGCGCCGCGATCCGGGTGTCCAACTCGTCGGTCGTCCCGTCCGGGCCGGCCAACGCCGCCGGCGGCTCGGGGTCGTCAGCCAGGTCGTAGCGCAGCACCTTGCCGAGCATCGACTCCAGGTTCTGGCCGTTCTCGCGCGGGTCGTACGCCGAGCCACCGTCGCCGATCCCGACGTAGAGCCACCCGTCGGGACCGACCGCGAGCTGACCTCCGTTGTGGTTCCCGTACGGCTGCTCTACGACGAGCAGCTCCTCGGCCGAGAACGGGTCGACCGCCCCGTCGACCACCCGGTACACGACGACGCGGTTGCGGTACCGCGCGTCGGTGTAGTGGACCGCGATCCGCGGGTCGCGGTCGTACCCGGGCAGGAACACGGCCCCGAGCAGGCCCTGCTCGCCCTTGAACTCGACCACCGCGCGCAGGTCGAGGAACGGCACGCCGGGCGCGGGGCGGTTGCCGTCGAGCCAGCGGGCGGTACCCGCCTGCTCGACGACCAGGATCCGCTCGCGGTTGCCCGGCTCGCGCAGCATCGCCACCGGGCGGACGAAGCCCCGCGCGACGGTCTCCCGGTGCAGCGGCTCCGCCCCGTCGGTCGACTGCACGGAAGGGCGGCCATGCAGCGGTGCCGCGGGCCTCGGAGGTGCTTCGGGGGTGGTCTCCTCGGCCACGGTGGTCGACCCACCGCACCCCGCGGTCACTACGGCTACCAGCACCGGCAGCGCTATCCACGCCCTCCGCATCGACCTTCCAGAATACGGAGCCGGGCGCGGACGCGACGCGCGCGGGCTTCGGTGCCGGTCCGGCTACCCTCCTGGGGTGCGCAGTGGTTCGATCCCGATTCCCCCCGCGGACCTGCGGGTCGCGGACCTCGCCGGCCGCACGGTCGGGATCTGGGGCGCGGGCCGCGAGGCCACCGCCGCGCTGCGGGCGCTGCGCACCCACGCGCCGGGCAGCACCGCGCTGGTCGCGACGTCGACCGCGCCGCCCGCCGACGCCCCACCGCTGCCGTTCGACCACGTGCCGTGGCTGCACGGCGACGCCGGACTCGAGGCGCTCGGTCGCTGCGACGTGGTGATCCGCTCGGCCGGCGTACCGGTGCGCTCGGCCGAAGCCGCGCGAGTCCGTGCCGGCGGGGCGGTCATCACCAGCGGAACCGCGCTCTGGTTCGCCGAGCGGGTCGACCGCGAGACGGTGATCGGCGTCACCGGCACCAAGGGCAAGAGCACGACCAGCTCGTTGATCCACCACCTGCTCGGCCGCGCCGGGGTGCGCAGCCGGCTGGTCGGCAACATCGGGCGGCCGCTGCTCGACGAGCTGGATCCGGACGACCCGCCGGACGCCTGGGTCGTCGAGCTGTCCAGCTACCAGCTCAGTGACCTGCCGAGGGCCCCGACGATCGCCGTCGTCACCAACCTGCTGCGCGACCATCTGCCGTGGCACGGCGACGAGCGGAGCTACCACGACGACAAGTTGCGGATCCTCACCGCGGAGGCCGAGGGACCCCCCACCCGCCGTCGCAACCCGCGGATGGCGATCCTCTCGCACGCCGATCCGCGGTTGCGGGCCGCGGCCGAGGACCTCGCCGCTCCCGTGCTGTGGGTCGACGATCCCCACGGGCTGCACGTCGCGGGGGGTGAGATCCGCAACGGCAGCCTCGTGCTCGGTCCGATCGCCGACCTGCCGCTGCGCGGCGTGATCGGGGGCCGCAACGTCTGCGCCGCACTCGAGGCGGTGCACGCGCTGGGCTACGAGATCCCCGACGTCGTCGACGCGCTGCGCGACTTCGCCCCGCTGCCGCACCGCCAGCAGGTGGTCGGGCGCGGCGCCGGCCGGACCTGGGTCGACGACTCGATCTCGACCACGCCGGAGGCCGCCCTGGCCGCGGTCGCCGCCTTCGCCCCCGGGCCGGTGGTGCTGATCGCGGGCGGCGACCACCGCGACCAGGACTACCGCGAGCTTGCCCGCGCGCTGACGGCGGGCGAGATCCCGACCGGGGCGCTCGGCGAGCCTCCGGCCCGGGTCTCGGTGTCCGGGCTGGTCACCCTGCCCGGCACCGGACCCGAGATCGCCGCCGAGGTCGCGGCCGCCGGGGCCAATGACCCGACGCTGCGGACGATCCCGACCGAGCAGGTCACGGGTGACGACCCCGACGCCGTGATGCGGGCCGCCGTCGCCGCTGCCGCCGCGCTGGCCCCCGTCGGCGCGACCGTGCTGCTCTCGCCGGCCGCTCCGAGCCACAACGTCTTCCGCGACTTCGAGGACCGCGGCGACCGCTTCGCCGCCGCGATCTCCGGAGTCGCCTGACGCCTCAGACCGCCGCGCGCAGGTCCGGCGCCAGGTCGCCGCCCGTGCCGACCTCGACGCCGTCGAGCCCCAGCCAGCCGGCCATCGTCCTGAGCTCCTCCGCGAGCGCTTCGGCGACGACGCGTCGTTCTGGGACGTCGGGCTCGGCGTGGGCTGCCTGGACCCGCAGTGCGCCCGCCGCACGGTCGGCCTTGAGGTCGACGCGGGCGACCAGCTGCTCGCCGAGCAGGAACGGCAGCACGTAGTAGCCGTGCACCCGCTTCTCGCGCGGGACGTAGATCTCCAAGCGGTACCGGAACCCGAACAGCGCCTCGGTCCGATCGCGTCGGAAGATCAGCGAGTCGAACGGCGACAGCAGCGCCCGTGCGTCCACGGAACGCGGACGTCGGGCGTCGACGTGACGGTAGGCCGGGCGGTTCCACCCCTCGACCCGTACCGGCTCGAGCTCGCCGGACGCCACCAGCGCGTCGATCGCAGGCCGTGCCTGCGGCGCGCTCAACCGGAAGTAGTCGCGCAGGCAGGGGGCCGTCGCGACCCCGTGGGCCCGCGCGGCGATCCGCACCAGCTCGCGGATCGCCTCGTCCTGCGTCGGCTCGGGCAGCGCCAGCACCTCCGCCGGCAGCACCCGCTCGGGCAGGTCGTAGCGCCGCTCGAACTGCGCGGTCCGGCCGGCCGAGGTGACCCGCCCACAGAAGAACAGGTACTCGAGGATCCGTTTGACGGGGGACCAGTTCCAGGCGTAGCCATTGCCCTGGCGCGGCCCCGCGAGCTGCGTCAGGTGCCGCTCTGCGTCGACGGCGGTGATCGGTCCGTGCTCGGCGACCACCGCCGCGACGGCGTCGACGGCGGCGGTGTCCGCGCCCGCCCGCCGAATCCCCGCCCACGCCTCGTCGTCGACCCGGGCCATCCGCCACCGCAGCAGGCGGTGCGTCTCGGGTGGAACGAACGACGCCTCGTGCGCCCAGTACTCGACGAGGCGACGCGGCGACCGGGCGGACGCACGGTCGAGCAGCGCCAGGTCGTACGGGCCGATCCGGCTGAACAGCGGCAGGTGATGCGCCCGGGTGAGCACGTTGACCGAGTCGATCTGCAGCAGGCCGATCCGGTCGAGCGTGCGCTGCAGGTGCGCGGCGGTCGGTCGCGCGGGCCGGCGACGGTGCGCCGGATCGGCAAACCCCTGGGCCGCCAGCGCGATCCGCCGCGCGGCGTCCGCCGGCAGCGGCCTCGGCGACGTGGCCCCGCCCACGCCTAGTCCGCCAGCAGCGCGGTCGCGGCCTCGCGCAGATCGTCGGGCAACGCCGCGAGCGAGGGCGCGTCGAGGACGAACGGGGCCGCGATCTCTCCCGCGCTCGGCGGCGCCACGTCCAGATGCTCGGCCACCAACCGCCTGACCACGGCATGCCCGGCCCACGCCGGTCGGGCCGCGATCATCCGCATCGCGACCAGCGATTCGGCTTCTTCGCCGACGCACTCGAACGGCTTGTGCTCGCGCAGTCCGGCGAGGTCGCAGAAACCGTCGTATTGGTCCAGGCCCACCCGCCCGTCGAGCATGTCGACGCCGAAGATC
The DNA here is from genome assembly GCA_052039575.1 of Patulibacter sp. GTDB lineage: Bacteria > Actinomycetota > Thermoleophilia > Solirubrobacterales > Solirubrobacteraceae > Patulibacter. The sequence goes on from JBQGEK010000305.1 coordinate 19,940, forward strand.
TCGTGCAGCTCGTCGGGCTGCAGGTACGGCGCGAGCGCCAGGAAGACGAACCGGCACTTCGGGCAGTCGCCGCACCAGTGGCTGCTGCGCCGCAGCGGGTCGAGCCGGAAGACGGTGTTGCAGGACGTGAAGTGGGGGTGGAACTGGCGCAGCCGACTGAACGCGCGGGCGATCGCCAGCTCGCTGGCGGGCCGCAGCACCGAGCGGTAGTCGAGCCCCGTCGCGACCTCGTGCTCGATCAGCGAGCGGAAGCCGCTCTCGAACGCGGCGCCCTTGCTCCACTGGTGGTTGACGTCGAGCCCGTTCCAGACCAGGTTGCCCTCGGACGCGGAGCGCTCGTTGGCCATCGCCACCGCGTCGGCCCCGTGCAGCACCGCGGTCATCAGCGCGATCGTCGAGACGACTGCCGTCACCGGCACGTGTCCGTTGAGCGCCCCAGCCGTGTTGACGGCCGAGATGTTCGGGGCCAGGCTGCGCAGCGCGACGGCGTGCGGCAGCCCGGATGCGACGACGCAGCGGACGATCGGCTCGGCCCGGCCGACCGAGAAGCAGACCGCCTCACGCCCCGCCCGCTGGACGAGCTCCAGCGCTACGACGGAGTCCTTGCCGCCACCGATCGGCACCAGCGTCCGTCCGGTGGGGTCGAGCGCCACCGCGGTCGGCGCGTCCTCCGCGAGCGGATCCGGGAACCGCACCCGCTCGCGCACGTCGATCTGGTTGCGGTAGGCGAACTCGCCGAGGCCGAGCGTGTAGAGCTCGTCGAGCAGCGCCCGCAACCGCGGGGAGAGCTCCCCGGGGCCGTCGGCCTCCACGCCGTCCAGCTCCATGCGCGGCGGCACCGCCGTCTTGTAGTAGGAGACGCCGGCGAACAGGTGCAGCAGGCGGGCGAGCCGCCGCAGCACGTCGCGGCGCGCGGGGTCGGTCGGCCAGCGCACGTCGGCGAACCGCACGGTCTCGGTGAACTCGACCGGGTCGTCGCCCTCCAAGCGGTAGCCGAGCGTGACGCTGGCGTCGGCCTCGTCGATCGTGCAGGCGGCGAACCGGAAGGCCGAGAAGGTCGCGGGGTCGAACGTCGAGGCCACGGCGGGCGAAACGGGCACCCGTGGAGGGTATCGCCCGGTTCCCCGGTCCCGTGTCGCAGCGGTGGTCGTGCGCGGGTGGTCGTGCGCGGGTGCGGGTGCCGCGAGCCCGCGCACTCGGGCGCGTGCGCAGGGCCTGGAAGCCGTCCCAACGTGGTGCCTCGACCGCTCGCGCGCCGCGCACCGCGGTGTCTGGGCGCAAGCGTCGAGGGGCGTCCGGCGGGGGACGGTCGATGTCCCTGGTTGCGGCGTCCGTCGCGACCCCACAGGTTGTGTGACCGCAGCCATCCCCACACCAGCCGAAACGGCAAACGGCTGTACACAGCGGTAGCGGACGCGGCGTCCGGCGTCGGGCACGCGGCGCCCCCAAGACCGACCACAGACCGTCTGCATCGACTCGGCGAACAGAACCCCCGCTCCCAGCAGGAACTTCACCGATGCAGACAGCTCTTGGGTCAAACCACGCCCTCGGTTCCCCGACGGCCGATCGACGGGGCGTCCCGCGATGCCCGCCGTGGAGGCCGACGACCGGGAGGAAACCCGCCGCGCCTTCGGACCCCACGACCAGTACCTACCATCAGTAGATTCGAGGAACAGTCCGATGTCCCGACCGATTCGCGCGGCCGATCGGCTAACCTGACCGTACAGGGCGCCCACTACGCGATACCGTCTCCGGTACTTGGTGCCGCCGCACCGCAAGCAACCCGCCGTTTGAGGCAGTCCGTTGAATCTGATCGAAGACTTTCAGACCCGAATCGACGCTCGCATGGCGGAGATTCACCCGCTGGTTCAGGAGTACCACGCGCTGCAGCAGCTCCGGGGCGTGATTTCGAACCTCGACGCGGCCGACGTCGCGGCGCACATCGCGAACTTCCCGATCCCCGGACTCACCGGAGTTCCCGGGGCACCGGGCGCGGCCCCCGAGGGCGAAGCCGCCGGCGCCCGCGGCAAGCGGGGCAGCGGCGGCAAGCGCACGCGCAGCCGCACCGCACCGGCACCCGCCCCCGCGTCAGACCGCTCGGGCGAGGGCCACGACAAGGAGATCGTGGCGCTGGTCACCGCCGAGCCCGGCTTGACCGCGGCCCAGCTCGCCGAGCGCCTCGACCTGCCCGTGAGCGTGCTCTTCCGGACGCTTCCGCTGCTCCAGCGAGACGGCCTCGTGCGCAAGCACGGCAAGGGCTTCTCCGGCGCGTAGAACCCGTCTCCCATAGCCCATTTCGGGGCCGGGAACCGGCCGTACGAAGAGTATACCCCGGTCGGGGGGCAGAATTCGTCCTTCGAAACGGCTATGTTCCTGCTGTGACCGAGACTCAGAGCCGGGGCCGACGACCGGGGCAGCTCCCGCCCGGTCGGCATGGCCTCCCCCGCGAAACCGTGGTCCAGAACCAGCGCGAGCGGATCCTCCGCGCGGTGGTGGACGTCGCCAGCCTGGCCGGATACGGCCCGATGTCCGTCGAGGACATCATCAGCACGGCCGGCGTGTCGCGACGGACCTTCTACGACCACTTCCCGAACAAGGAATCCGCGTTCCTCGTCGCCTACGACGAGTCCGTGACGCGCCTGCAGGCCGCGATGCTGGAGGTGTTCGAGGCCGAGGGCTCGATCATCGAGCGCGCGACCGCTGCCGTCACCGTGCTCGTCGACGGGCTCGCCGCCGACCCCGCGATGGCCGAGATGTGCGTCGTCGAGGTGCTCGGAGCGGGCGCCGAGGCCGTCGCCCGCCGCGACCGCTCGATGCGCGAGCTCTCCGAGCTGATCGCCACCGGCGCCAAGCAGGCGCGCGGCGGCGAGGGCATGCCCCCGATGACGTCGGAGACGATCGCGGGCGGCATCCACGAGGTGATCTACGCGCGCGTGCTGCGCGGCGAGCTCGAGGAGCTGCGGGAAGCGGTGCCGGAGCTGGTCTACGCGCTGTTCCTGCCGTACGCCGGCATCGACGGTGCCCAGACCGCACACGACGCCGCGGTCGAGTTCCGCGCCCGGCAGCGCGCCAAGGACGAGGCGGACCAGCCCGCCGTCCAGACCTAGGGCGCTTCACGCACGCTTCGGGGGAAGCACCACGCCCCCGAAGCCCGCCCATCGGCCACGCTTGCCGGCGCGGTCGCCGGCACGGCGCACGCTCAGACGTGCGCCAGATCCGGGGCCTCACGGCCCCACAGCGACAGGATCTCCGCCGGAAGGTCGGCGAAGCTCGCACCGGTCCGCAACCGGTCGCGCAAGAGGGTGCAGGCCTCGCCGAGCAGCACCTCGAAGTGCATCCGGGGCACGATCCGGCCGCCGCAGGCGATCCACTTGTCGTGCATGATCTCGGTGATCCGCGAGCGCACGATCTCGCGGTGCCAGACCAGCGATCCGCCGGTCGTCACCGGGAGGTAGGCGAGCACGCACGTGTCCACGACGCGTCGATCCTGCTCGAGTAGTCGGACCACCGCCTCGATCCCCGACACGAACGACTCGCGCCAGGTGACGGGCGCGGTGAAGGCCGCCTCCCATGCCGCGAACAGCGAACCGCGCGGCTCCGCGTGGCTCGTTTCGATGCTGGTGCTCATCACCCGTTCCTTCCGACTTCGAGGCTAGGTCGCGAACGTAGCCGAGCCGTTGAGGACGGGCAACGAAATCGATGGGAATTCGGCCCGTTCTCGACTCCCAGAGCTATATTCTCGGCAGCCGAAACGGTCGATAGACGATCCGTGGAGTCGCCCGATTCGCCGATTCGCGGATCCGTTCGCGCCAGGTACCCGCCGCGCGGGTATATGCGCGACCCAGCCGATGCGTACGCCTGAAACGAACGCTGAACGGGTTCCGAAGAGAAACACTTGATTCCTCCAGGAACGTGGTCTAGTCTCTCGGCCAGAGACGCGGTTGAGTCTCTCCAAGCACCAGTACCTCAATAGGTTAGAGGATCGGACTAGTACTCCGAGCGTCCGGGTTCGAGCCCCGGCTGGTGTGCCTCGCACAACGCAGAGCGGTGGCCACGATGGAGCCCAATCTCTTCGACCGACTAGACGATCTGACGGGGCCCACAGCAGAGGATTCGCTGTGGGCCCCGCGCGCTCCCTACGCCGATCGACCAGGCCGAGATCTCCTCCTGATCCCACTCAAGGCAGGATGGGCCGACCACCCAGGCGCCCGCGCCGCCCTGGACTCCTTCGCGAGCAGCCCGATGGTAGACATCGTCGTTCCCCGCGAGAAGGTCGTCGACGTCCGACTCCGAGACACGTGGGTTCGAAACGCCGGAGAACGGATCCTGACCGACGCCGACTGGGCTCGGCGCAACGCCGATCTGGCGGCCGACCAGCGCACTGCCGTCTACTTCTGGGGCGCCAACACCACCAAGGCGCTCCACGTCGGCCATCTGCGCAACCTGGCGATCGGCCATGCGCTCAGCGCCGCGCTGAGCGCAGCCGGTGCGACCGTCGAGCGCCGCAGTCTGCTGTCCGACATCGGACGTGGGATGGGCGAGGCGATGGCCGGAATCATGTACTCGGGCAAGCACACCCAGGTGCTGCACGAGATCCCCGGCAAGAGCGACCACTTCGTCGGCACCTGCTACGCGTCCTACATCAAGTCGCGGGCGCAGGCCCAGGACGAGACGGTCGAGGACTCGCTCGACCGCGAAACCGTGATGCACGAGGACAGCGCGGACGTGATCGTCGGCGGCGTGCTGGCCGGCGACCCGCACGTGCTGGAGCTGTGGTCGAAGACCCGCGCCTGGGTGCTGGCTGGCCACCGCAAGACGCTCTCACGGCTCGGGATCGAGTTCGACCGCGTGATCTTCGAGTCGGACTTCCTCGACGAGATGTCCGAGCTCGGGACCGCCGGCATGCAGACCGGGGCGCTCGAGCGCCGCGACGACGGCGTGGTGATCTACCGCACCGGCCGCTCCGAGCTGGAGGAGATGCCGCTGATCCGGCCCGACGGGCTGTCGACCCAGCACATGCGAGCGCTCGCCTACTGGACCGTGGCCCCGGAGCTCGAGGAGATGACGTCGATCCAGGTCTGCGGCGGCGAGTGGGTCGCGCACGTGACCTGCCGGCAGGACCTGATGGAGCGGCTGGCCGAGAAGAGCGTGGCCGAGCAGCACCCGACCCATACCGTCTTCCACGGGCTCGTCGCCGAGGGTGGGCAGCGGCTCTCGTCGAGCCAGGAGGGCGCGTCGCTGATCGACGAGCTGATCGAGCTGCTCGACGCCGAGATCGACCGCGACCCCGCGCGCCGTGCCGTCCGCGACCGGCTGCCGGTCCCCGAGGCGCTGGGCGCCCAGGTCGCGCTCGGCTACTTCCTGCTCCAGCAGACCGGCAAGTCCGTCGACTTCGATCCCGCGCTGCTGCTCCAGGACGGCCAGAGCCTCGGCTGGGACCTGGCACGCGCTCGGGTCCACCCGGTCGGCGCCGCGACCCACGACGACCCCGTCGACGACCCCGCGTACCGGTTCGCGATCGTCCAGAGCCAGCTGTTCCGCGTCCACCTCAGCGGCTCGATCGCCAAGCTCGACGTCAGTCCGCTCGCGCGGCACGCGTCGCATCTCGCCCGCTGGTACGTGGAGCAGCCCCGCAGTCCCGAGGTCGCGGCGATCGTGCGGATCGCCCTCGACGACGTCGAGCGCAGCCTGGGGCTGTCGGTCGGATCATGAGGACGCTGCTGATCGACAACCACGACTCCTACACGTACAACGTGTTCCACCTGCTCGCCGCGGTAGCCGGTCACGACCCGGTCGTGATCGACAACGACGCGGTCTCGTGGAAGGCACTGTCGCGCTGGGAGTTCGACGCGATCGTGCTCTCCCCCGGTCCGGGCAACCCCAAGCGCTGGCACGACTTCGGCGTCTGCCGCGACGTGCTCCGCCACGCGACCACCCCGGTCTTCGGCGTCTGCCTCGGACACCAGGGGATCGCGGGTGCGCTCGACGGCACCGTCACCAACGCGCCGCTCGCGATGCACGGCCGGCTGAGCCCGATCGAGCACGTCGACGACGGAATCTTCGCCGGGATCCCGCAGGGCTTCCGCGCCGTCCGCTACCACTCGCTCGCCGTGCTGCCCGGCTCGCTCGGGCCCGACGGCCGCCTGCTGGCGTGGGCCGACGACGGGGTGGTGATGGGGATCGAGCACCGGCACCGCCCGCTCTGCGGCGTCCAGTTCCATCCCGAGTCGGTCGCCACCGAGTACGGCCACCGGCTGTTCGAGAACTTCTACGCCGCCGCCGAGCGCCACGCGCTCGCGCAGCACGGGCCCCGGTGGCTCGGTTCGGCGTCCCCCACGGTGACCGCAACGGTCCCGACCAGCGACGCGGTCGCCGCCGTTTCCCCCGCGGCGGCGACCCGCGTCGCCGCGTCCCCCGACGACGACGCGATCGCCGCGTTCGAGCTGCGCGTGCGCACCGTCGCCGGCGCGCCCTCCACCGAGCGGGTCTTCGGCGCGCTCTTCGCCCACGCGTCGCACGCGTTCTGGCTCGACAGCGCCGACGCGCCCTCGCGACTGGCACGGCGATCGTTCCTCGGGACCTCGGCCGGACCGGAGCGCTGCCGGCTGACCAGCGACGTCGCGACCGGGACGGTGCGGATCGAGCGCACCGACGGCGACGCGGCCGAAACCGAGACCGCGTCGATCTTCGACGTGCTCGACCGCGAGCTCCGGCAGGCGCGCGTGTCCGTCCCGCCCGGAGTCGACCCCGGCCCCGCCGGCGGGTTCGTCGGCTACCTGGGCTACGAGTGCAAGGCCGACGCCGGTTCTCCGAACCTGCACCGCTCGACGCTGCCCGACGCCGACCTGCTGCGGGCCACCCGCACCGTCGTCGTCGACCACGTCCGCGGCGAGACCCAGGTGATCGCGCTGGTCGGCTCCGATCCACTCGACGCCGAGCTGTGGCTCGACGCGGCCGAGCAGACGGTGATCGACCTGATCGGGCAACCCGAGCCAGCGGATCCGGTGATCCACGCCGACGAGGATGCCGTCGAGTTCCGCTGCGAGCGCGGACGCACCCAGTACCTGGCCGACGTCGAGCGCTGCCAGGCGGCGCTGATCGCCGGGGAGTCCTACGAGATCTGCCTGACGAATCGCCTGGTCGCCGACGTCCGTCCCGATCCGTTCGTGCTCTACCGGGTCCTGCGCCGCCGCAACCCGGCGCCGTTCGCCGCCTACCTGCGGCTCGGGGAGAACGCGATCGCCGGCTCGTCGCCCGAGCGGTTCCTGTCGGTCAGCCGCGAGGGCGCCGTCGAGGCGCGGCCGATCAAGGGCACGATCCGACGCGCGGCGGACGCCGACGAGGACGCCGCGCTCTGCGCCGAACTGCGGGCCGACGAGAAGTCGCAGGCCGAGCACCTGATGATCGTCGACCTGCTGCGCAACGATCTCGGCCGGGTCTGCCGCGTCGGGACCGTCGCGGTGCCCGAGCTGATGGTGATCGAGCAGTACACGACGGTCCACCAGATGATCTCGACGATCGTCGGCCGGCTCGACGCGGAGCGCTCCCCGGTCGAGTGCGTGCGGGCGTGCTTCCCGGGCGGCTCGATGACGGGCGCGCCGAAGATCCGCTCGATGGAGATCATCGACGACATCGAGCAGTCGGCCCGCGGGGTCTACTCGGGCGGGCTCGGCTGGTTCGGCGTCGACGGTGCGGTCGACCTGAGCATCGTGATCCGGACGATCGTGGTCGAGCCGACCGGCGTCACCGTCGGTGCCGGCGGGGCGATCGTGCTCCAGTCCGACCCGGCCGACGAGTTCGACGAGCTGATGCTCAAGGCCCGGGCTCCGATGCGGGCCGTCGCCGAGGCGGTCACCGGGCGGTCCGACCCCGACGCGCTGACCGTCCGCACCGAGCGTCCCCAGACCGCGAGTGGACCGGCATGAGCAGCGCCGAGCCGACCGTCCCCGCCGACCCGACCGCGGCTGGCCCGACCTGGACCGTCGTCCGCGCTTCGGCCGACGACGTACCCGGCGCAGCGCGCGCCATCGCCCGACTGCTCGAGGAGCTCGGCGCTCAGGCGCCGACGCTCGGGCCGATGGAGGATGCCGCGCGACGGGTCGTGGACGACCCGGCGGCCGGCGTCCTGCTCGTGGCGAAGGACCTGACGGACGGGACGATCGTCGGCGTGCTCGGAGCGAGTTGGAGCGTCGCGATCCACCAGGGCGGCCGCTACGCCGTGATCGAGGAACTGTGGGTCGACCCGGCGTGGCGCGGCCACGCGGTCGGGCGCCGTCTGGTCGGCGTGCTGGTCGACGAGCTGCTGCCCCGCGCGGGCGTCGGCTGCGTAGAAGTCGGTCTGCCCCGCCCGAGCTTCGCCGGCCTCGAGGCGACGGCCGGCTTCTACCTGACCTGCGGCTTCTCGCCGGTTGGCCCGCGGATGCGACGGGTCGCGCCGTGACCGCGCTGCTGATGATCGAGCAGCGGCCGACGCCCGACGTCGCCGCCCCGTGGATCGTCGAGGGCGGTCGGCCGGTCGTCGGGCGGGAGGGCGGCGGTCGACTACCGGCGGTGCGCAGCGGGATCGCGCGGCACGCCGGCACGCGCGCGGAGGCCGCCACCGCCGACGACGCCGCGATCGACCACGCGCTCGGCCGGCTCCACGACGCCACGTACCTGGCCGCGCTCGACGGCATCGTCTCGGACGTCCCGGCGCTGATGCCCGAGCTCGCCGCGCCGGGGATGGAAGCCGACGTCCCGGTGTGCGCCGGTCTGGTCCGGACTGCCCGCGAAGGGGTCCGCGCGGCGATCACCGCCGCCGCCCGGGTGGCCGACGGTGCCCCGTTCGCCTACGCGGTCAGCCGCCCACCCGGCCACCACGCCGGTCCCGGCTGGTTCGGCGGCTACTGTTACCTGAACACCGCCGGCGCCGCCGCGCTGACCCTGCTCGACCACGGCGTCGGCACCGTCGGGATCCTCGACCTGGACCTGCACTACCCCAACGGCACGGCGGCGATCGTCGCGCCGCACGAGCGGATCCACCTGCACTCGCTCCACGCGTCGCCGGTCGCCAACGCCCCTGACGGGCGGGCGGTCCCGCACAGCGACCGCGAGCAGCTGGTCGGCTTCGAGGGCGTGCCGTCGGAGGGCGACTACCTGGCGGCGGTCGACGGCGCGGTCGCACGGCTCGCGGCGACCGTCGACGCCGTCGTCCTGTCGCTCGGCTACGACACGGTCGACGGCGACCCCCACGGAACCTGGGACCTGCCGCCGCAGGCCTTCGCACGGATCGGCGCCACGCTCGCGGTCGCCGAGCGTCCGATCTGCGTCGTGCAGGAGGGCGGCTACGCCGTCCCCGTCCTCGCCGACTGCAGCCACGCCTTCGTCCGCGGGCTGCTCGGTGCCCCCGACCGCGAGCCCGCCCCCACGCCCGCCTCCGAAGGAGCAGCACCATGACCGAGGACCTGGAGGGTCTCGAGCCGTTCCGCCGTCGCCTCGACGTGCTCGACGACGACATCGCGCGCCTGCTCGGCGAGCGGTTCGACATCTGCCGCGACGTCGCGGCGTACAAGAGCGAGCACGAGATCCCGATGATGCAGCCGGACCGCGTCGAGATCGTGCGCAACCGCTACCTCGAGCGCGGAGCGGCGGCCAACCTGCCGCCGGCGTTCACCCGGGCGCTGTTCGAGCTGCTGATCAGCTCGACCTGCCGGTTGGAGGACGAGCTGATGGGCAACGTGGTCGAGGCGGAGCGATGACGGGGCCGACCTTCGTCACGCTCGGGCCGCCGGGCACCTGCCACGAGCACGCCGTCGAGCGGTTCGTCGCCTTCCAGGGGCTGAGCGACGCCACGGTCCGCCTGGTCCCGGACTTCGACGCGGGCGCCGAGCTCGTCGCCGAGACCCCGGGAAGCTTCCTCGTCCAGTGCAGCGCGCACCCCGACGTCCACCGGGTCACCGAGCGCTACCGGCACCGGCTCCACGTGATCGACGACTTCCTGCTGCCCGCGCGCGAGATGGCGCTGGTCGTGCGGCGCGACGTCGAGCGGCCGCGCCCGGTGGCGGGTGTCCCGGCGGCACGCGGCTACGTCGAACGCGACGCCTACGACGAGCTGATCTCCGAGCCCGCCAATCCCGTCGTCTGGCAGGGTCTGCAGGCCGGGCGCTACGACGCCGGGGTCACGATCCACGCCTTCGTCGCCGGCCACGACGACCGGTTCCGCGTGGTCGAGCGGTTCGGGATCGTCGACACCAGCTGGGTCGTCTACGGCCACGAACGGCGCGGCGACGGATCGGTGATCGGCCGACGCCAGCCGTGGCTCTACGCCGGCGACGCGTCGCCTCACCAGGCGCCGAACGGCGACTACCCGGGCGTGACCGTCGGCGACGGCTACGCGGTCGGGCACCTCGACGACCTGGGCTGCGCCCACGGGTTTCGCAAGGTCCGCCGCGCGCTCGGGGTCACCGCCTTCGGCGTCAACGCGCTGGTCCGGCGGCCCGGCCACCGTGGCAGCCTGCACCGTCATGCCGCCCAGCAGGAGCTGTACTTCGTGCACCGCGGTGCGCTCGAGATGCGGTTCGCCGACGGGACGGTCCACCGGATCGACGAGGGCGGGTTCGCGCGAGTCGACGCCGCCACGGTGCGACAGCTGACCACCGTCGCCGGTCCGGACGGCGACGAGGCCGACGTGGTCTACCTGTGCGCCGGCGGCGCCGACGGCTACGTCGGCCGCGACGGGATCCCGTCGGTCTGGCCGGAGGTGAGCACGCCGTGAGCGGGCTCAACGCCGACAGCACGGTCCTCCGCCGTTCGCCGCGCGAGCGGCCTGCCCGGTCAACGCTCCCGCCCGGGCCCGGGCTGCCGAGCAGCCTGCAGACGGTCGGCTGGGTCAACCGCCCGCTGCCGTTCATGGAGCGCTGCCGCGCCCGCTACGGCGACACCTTCACGCTCGACATCCGGCACTTCGGCCGCTGGGTCGTGCTCTGCGACCCGGAGGACGTCAAGCGGGTCTTCACCGCCGACACCGCGACGGTCGGGGTCGACATCGCCAACCCGCTGCTCGGGCCGATCCTCGGGTCGCGCTCGGTGATGCTGCTCGACGAACCGGAGCACCTGCGTCGCCGCAAGCTGCTGCTGCCGTACTTCCGCGGACGCCACCTGCAGCGCGGCGGCGAGGCGAGCATCGAGGCGGCACAGCGCGCCGTCGCCGAGTGGCCGCAGGGCGAGCCGTTCGAGCTGTGGCCGCGGATGCAGGCAATCACCCAGGACGTGATCCTGCGGTCGGTCTTCGGTGAGGGCGACCCCGGGCTGCTGCGGCGGATCGACGGGCTACTGGACGCGCTGACCGCGTGGGCCGGCCACCCCCACCGCTCGACGCTGCTGGCCGCGTTCGGTCCGCGCTGGGTCGTCCGCGGGCCGGGGTTCCGCGCGGCGATGCGGCCGATCGAACGCGCGGTGCTCGACGAGGTCCGCCGGCGACGCCGCGGCGACGACCCCGGCGAGGGCGTGATCTCGATGCTCGCCCACGTGCGCGACGACGACGGCAGCCTGCTCGACGACCAGACACTGCGCGACGAGCTGGTCACGTTGCTGACCGACGGACCGACGTCTGCGTCGCTGGCATGGATGTTCGAGCGGGTGCTGCGGCACCCCGACGCCCTCGACCGGCTGACCGCGGAGGTCGAGGCCGGCGGCGAGGACCGCTACGCCCGGGCGGTGGTCAACGAGACCCTGCGGCTCTGCGCGCCGGTGCCGGTCGTGGTCCGCCGGCTGCTCCGCCCGATGCGGCTCGGCGGCCACCTGCTGCCCGCCGGCACCACGGTCGCCCCGTGCATCTACCTGATCCACCGCCGTCCGGACGTCTATCCGGACCCCGAGCGGTTCCGGCCCGAGCGGTTCCTCGAGCAGCCGCCGGGGACGTACACCTGGATTCCGTTCGGCGGCGGGGTACGGCGCTGCCTGGCGGCGGACTTCGCCGGCCGGGAGATGCGCGAGGTGATGCGCACGATCATCGCGACGACCGAGCTGCGGGCGGTCGATCCGCGGTCCGAGGGCGCGACCCGCGGCGCGATCAGCTTCGGGCCCGGAGCGCGCGGCCTGGTCACCGCGCGCCCCCGCCGAACGCCGCTGACGCTGGCCGCCCCCAACGACCCGGTACCGGTCCTGTGACGACCGCGGTCTGGGATCTGCTCGTGGTCGGTGCCGGGGCCAAGGCCACCGCGGTCGCGGCCAAGGTCCACGCGCTCAACCGTCTGGGGCTCGCGGGCGATCGGGGACCGATCTCGATGCTGATCGTCGAGGCCGTCCGTCCGGCCGCGTCCTGGTCGGGGATCAGCGGGATGACATCGGGCGACGAGGAACTCGCGATCACGCCGCACAAGGACATCGGCTTCCCGTACGAGAGCCACCGGATGTTCGGCGACGACGGCGCCCGGATTGACGCCGTGCTGACCGAGTTCTCGTGGCAGCGACACCTGATCGACGTGGGCGGCTACGCCCGCTGGCTGAACGCCGACTCGCCGCCGATCACCCACCGCGACTACGGCCGCTATCTGGAGTGGGCGCTCGCCCGGGCGACCGACGGCGTCGAGATCCGCCCGGGCACGGTCGACCGCGTGCGACTCGAGAGCGACGGCGGCGACGCGGAGCGGTGGTGCCTGGACGTGACCTCCCCCGACGGGACGACCGAGCGGCACCGCGGGCACGCGCTGATGCTGACCGGGCCGGGCCGTGCGCGCACGCTGGCCCACGACCCGGAGATCGCCGACCGGATCGTCGGCTGCGACGCCGCGCGCCGTGACTTCGACCGGCTGCCGCCGGACGTCCCGACCGACGTCGCGATCGTCGGCGGCGGCGAGTCGGCGATCGCGACGATGGTCTACCTGCGGCGGGCCCATCCGGCGGCGCGGGTCACGGTCCACACACCCGACCCGCCGCTCAGCCGCGGCGAGAGCTTCCTCGAGAACCGGGTCTTCTCCGACCCGGACTCGATCGGCTGGGACCGGCGCGACGAGGACTACCGCCGCCGGTTCATCCACCACACCGACCGCGGGGTCTTCGGTCCCGCGGCGCTGGCCAAGCTGGCCCACGATCCGCAGTGCTCGTTCGTCGCCGGCCGGGTGTCGGCGATCCGGGCCGGGTCCGGCGGCCGGCTGCGGATCGAGCACGAGCATCCGACCGACGACGGCGCCCGCGAGTACGACCTGGTCGCGAACTGCACCGGATTCGACCTGTGGAGTGCGGTCCGGCGGTTGATCGACGAGGCGACCCACACCACCATCGCCACCCGGGTCGGCGTGGACGCGTGGCATCCCACACGCGAGGCTGACCTGCGGTTCGGTCGCGACCTGGAGGTGGCCGGGCTCAGTCCGCCACTGCACATTCCCGGTCTCTCGGCCCACTGCCAAGGTCCGGGGTTCGCGAATCTCGGCTGTCTCGGTCTGCTCGCCAACCGTGTGGTCCAGCGCTTCGTCCCCCACGCTGGACGTCAGACGATACGCCCACGTTCTTACGCTGTGGATACCACCAAATACACGTGCGTATCATCGCGCGATCGCGCCGCGGGCCTGCCCTAGGCGTCATCCAGGCTCCTTCTCGCGACAAATATATTCTAGACACGCGTACCTCCTTAAAATTCTCCCGCGGGCGACGTGCGCGATATACGCTGCTGCTCACGATGGTGCAGATGTCGAACGAAGCAGGCATCACGGCGCCGGGTGCGCGCCTACGGATCCGCATCGACCGGTACGAGTACCCGCGGATCCAACAAGGCCCAGACGCCAACTGGCTTATGGGTGACGTGCGACTGACGGCCGGTACTTCCAGTCTGTTCCGTGCCAACGTCCCGGTGACGATCAGGACCTGCGAGATCGAGCGACTACGCGACGGGCTCGCCGGGATCCTCCAGGGCCGCAGCGACCACGCGTCGCTCTGCCATCTGGAGTCGAACGTCGGCGCCGAGATCCACGTCGAAGACGGTCAGCCGCGCTTCTCGTGCTTCGTGCGCGACGACTTCGCGCCGGAGATCTGGCTGCCCGGCGTCCGGATCCCGTTCGACCAGCTCCAGGAGGCGCACGACCAGTTCGACGGCCTCCTCCAGACCTTTCCCGTACGCGCTCCCGCCTAGGCCCCCGCCGAACGCAGCGCGTCTGTTGCCCCAGCCCTCGACCCCCACGAGACGCTATTCCGATCACTCCCGAAACAACAGGAATGAGCAGATGCACAACAGCACCAACACCCTCGAGTCGCCGGTCGAGCCGGCGGAGCTGACCCGTCCGGGCAAGGACCCGGAGCTCGTCGCGCTCGGTCGCCGGATCAGCGCGCAGCGGCGAGCCCGTGGCTGGACCCAGCGGGACCTGGGGATCCGCGCCTCGGTCAACGTCGGATCGATCGGCCACGTCGAGCAGGGTGCCCAGAACCCCGGTCTGCTCAACCTGCTGAAGATCGCCCGTGGTCTCGAGATGCCCGCGTCGAAGTTGCTCGACGGGCTGCCGAAGTCGACCCCGCATCGCCCCAACTAGGCCGCGTCGCCGACCGTTACCGCCCCACCGGAACGACCATGAGCCACCCCAATCCCTCCCCGTCCCTGGCCCCCGATCCCGGAGCCTCGACGTCCGCCCTCGCGATTCCCGACGCGGATCTGATCGCGTTCGGCGCCCACCTGCGGAGCTGTCGGCGCGCGGCCGGCATGACCCAGGAGGATCTGGCGTTCGCGTCCAACCTGCACTGGACGTACATCAGCCAGATCGAGCGCGGCATGCGCAACCTGACCTACAAGAGCATCCTGATGCTCGCCCGCGGACTCGACACGACGCCCGGACGCCTGATGCCGGACACGTTGTGACGCCACCGCGGGGGAACGCCCGCGGATCGTCGGATCCCGAGGCCGACCATCCGGTGCTCGTCCGGTTCGGCCAACGGGTCCGCGATCTGCGGCTCCGTTCGGACATGACCCAGGAGGAGCTGGCCACCGCGGCTCGGCTCCACTGGACCTACATCAGCCAGATCGAGCGCGGCAAGCGCAACTTGACCTACAAGTGCTTGCTGCGGCTGGCCGAGGGTCTCGAGATGACGCTGTCGCAGCTCGTCGAGGGACAGGAGTCCGACCACGATCCGGGGCCGCTGCCCGGTTGGGAGCAGCGGCTCTACCTCTCGTAGCCGGTGCGCATCCGCGGTCGTCGCGGATGCGCCCGGCGGACGATCAGTCCCCGTTGCTGCGTTCGGCGGCGGTCTTCTTCACGCCCTTGACCTTGAGCGCGTACTTCGACGGCTTGGAGCTGACCTTCGGGTTGCTGATCTTGCCGAGGCGGTCGATCAGGTCGTCCCACTGGCCCGGCTTGAGGGCCGAGGCGAGCTGACGTCCGAGCAGCGGGTCGTCCTCCGCGTCGGAGCGGAACCCGACGTGGATGTGGTCGTCGTGGTCCGGCAGCGCCAGAATGCTGCTCGCACCACCGAAGTCGGACGGCGGCATCAGGCTGATGATCTGGTGCGGCTTGACCGTGCCCTGCAGCTGCAGCAGGCGCTTGATCGCGGTGTCGGTGACCGACCCCTTGCCCTGCGTCGCCGCGGTGATCGTCTGGCCGTCGACGGCGGCGATGTCGATCGCGCTGCCGGTCGAGTGGTCCGACACGTTGCCGGACGCGGTGATCGAGCCCGGGCGGAACAGCGACGAGACCGCGATCTTGTGACCGCTGGCCGACAGGTACGCGAGCGTGGCGAGCACGCGGCGGTCGATCAGTCCGGACCGGATCTGCTCGCGGCCGACCTCGTAGATCGACAGGTTCTTGTCGGCCAGGACCCGGCGCTCGAGCTGGGCCTTGGTCATCAGCAGGACCTGGCCGGCGGTCGCGTTCGAGTTGCGCGAGAACATCGCCTCGTCGGCGTCGGCCTCGTTGGCCGCGTAGACCGACGAGGTCTGCAGCAGCTGCCAGCCTTCGAGGATCGGCCGCGGGTCGATCCGCGGCGCGCCCTTGCCCGCCGGGCGGATCTCGAACGTCATCCGTCCGCTGTCCGGCGACGGATCGACCTGGTCGGTCGCATCCGTGGCGTCGGTCGCGGCGCTGTCCCCGGCGACGGCGTCACCGACGTCGGTCTGGCCGACGCTGGCCTCGGCGCCGCGCTGCTTGCGGCCGCGCGCGTCGTTGTACGCCTCCGTGGTGGCGATCTTGCCGAGCTTGGTGCCGCTGACCACGCGCGATCCCTTGCGCAGCGGGCGGATGACCATGCCCTTGGTCGACGCCTCGACGCTCGGGGTGGCTTCCTCCGGCACCTCCGGCGTCAGCAGCGGATCCGGCTTGGACGCGACCGTCGACGGGTCGGTCGCCGAGAGATCGCCGTGGGCGGCCGCGCTCGGGCTCGACGACGCCGCGGCGTAGTCCGGGTTGGCGTAGACGCGTTCCTTGCCGCTCGGCGCGGGGGTGCGGTCGGTCGGCGCCTGCTCGGGCTGCGCGGCCGGCTCGGACTTGGGCGTCTCCGCCTTCGCCTTGGTCTTCTTCCTGCCGGCGGGCTTCGTGCTGCGCGACGCGGCGGTCTTCGGCGCGGGGTCGGCGGCCTGACCGCTGACCGCGCCGGTCTGCGCGGTGTCGGCCGGCTCGTCGTCCTTGGCCGCGGCGTAGGTCTCGGCGACCTCGTCGAGGTGGCCGTAGGTGTAGACGTTGCCGTAGACGTCGCGGATCTGGACGAACTTGCCCAGGCGGACGCTCTCGCCGATCGCGGTCACGGTGCCGTCCTGAACGGCAACCGCGTCGGCGCCGGCCTTGGCGGTGATCTCGGCGTTGCGGACGGCCTTGTCGGACGGGAAGTCGATCCCGTCGCCGTCGTCGGCACCGACGTAGCTGGCGGATCCGGTGACGGGGAAGATGCCCTGCGTCAGGCCGGAGAGCGAGCCGACCAGGTCGGCCGGCAGCACGCTGATCAGACGGGCGCGCGCCAGCACCGAGTTGACGTACCAGTCGGCGCGGTTGTAGGCGAACAGCGCCTTGCGGATGTCGGTGTCCGACCCGGCGGCCTTCAGATACCGGGCGGCGGAGAAGATCGCGTCGACCGGGTTGTACGGGTCGGCCTTGCCGTCGCCGTTGGCGTCCAGGCCGTACGCCGCCCAGGTCGGCGGCATGAACTGCATCCAGCCGAGCGCGCCGGCGGACGAGACGTTCAGGTTGCGGCCGTAGTCGGTCTCGATCTCGTTGATCGCCGCCAGGATCTCCCAGCGGATCCCGTACTGGATCCCCGCAGCCTGGTAGATCGGCAGCAGGAACGGCGGGATCTTGAAGTTGTTGATGAAGAAGTTCGGGACCTCGCCGGCCAGCAGCGGGTCGAGCAGCTCGGGCGCGAACTGGTTCTGCGACATCGCCGCCGGGTCGTCGCTCGCCGTCGCGGCAGGGTCTGGCGCGGGCGTCTCGCCGGTCGTGGTCTGCGCCTCGGTCTCGGTCTCGTTCTGCTCGCGCTCGCGCTCGGCCTTCTCGCGGTCCGCCTTGGCCTTGGCCTTCTTCTTGGCTGCGGCGTCCTGCTTGGCCTTCTTCTTCGCGGTACGCGCGTCCCGACGCTTCTCGGCTCGGGTCTGCTTGGCCTCGTCGGCCTTCGCCTTGTCGGCATCCTCGCCCTCGGGCGCGTTGCCGCGGTTGCCGCGCGGGACCGTGGCGGTCGTCTCCGTCGGCGGTGCGGCGGACGTCGACGTCGTCGTCGGCTCGGCCGGCGGCTCCGGCGGGGCGGTGACCGTGCTGACCGGCGGGATCGGCGGGACCGGTTCCGTGATCGTCGGCACCGTCGTGGTGGTCGTCGGTACCGTCGGCTTCGGTGCGGTGGTCGTCGGCGGCTTCTCCGTCGTGACCGGTGGGGCGGTCTCGGCGGTGGTCGTCGTCGGCCGGTCGAGTGCCTGGGCGGCGCCCGGCACCACGAGGATCCCGGCCAGAACGGCCAGGACACCACTGGTCGTACGCGTGCTCATCGCGTCGGTCCTTCCGCGTCCGCGGGGTCAGCTGTCAGCTGGGGGAAGATGGTGTTGTATCCGCTACGTGGTCCTTGCGCGACACAGGGCGGTCGTGGCACGTCGCGCCCACCGCCCTTGAAGGCATAGGTTTGCAGAAGTTCGACCTGTCCCGCGATGGTCGACTCGGTCGGCGGCGCCGGATCGCCGTTGCCACAGCTCTGCGGGGTCAATGTGCGCAAGCCGGTCGCCAAGTTCTTCATGCCGCCCGGCTCCATGTACGGGTTGTTGCGGTTCTGACCGAACGGACGCCCTTGGAACGACAAGGATTGCGGACTGATCGAAACACCGGCGCGCAGGAAGTGGGCATTGCCGCCGCGCGGCGACGCGAACCCTTCACGAGCGTTGGTCGCCGAGGTGACGTTGCCGAAGAACGCGGTGATGTCGTTCTTGTGCTCGCCCAAGTAGCGCAGCAGGGGGTTGATCGAGCGGGTGAACGGCCCGAAGTCCTCCAGCAGCGGCGGGAA
This sequence comes from Patulibacter sp., assembly GCA_052039575.1. GTDB lineage: Bacteria > Actinomycetota > Thermoleophilia > Solirubrobacterales > Solirubrobacteraceae > Patulibacter. The sequence continues at coordinate 38,366 of JBQGEK010000305.1, forward strand.
TTGGTCGAGGATCCGGTCGAACGCCGGCAGGCCCTGGGCCGACGCGGTGATCACCGGGTCCAGGCGGGTCATGAACCGGGCCAGGTCGGGGCTCAGCTCCTCGATCGCCTGGAACGCCGGCGTCAGCTCGGTCGCCACCTGCTGCATCCGGACCACGGTCGGGTTGGCCTTGTCGGCCAGGGCGGTGATCTTCGGCAGGATCTCGGTCGAGGCCCGCTCGAAGTCTGGGAACTGGCGGAAGATCTCGGCCAGCTGCTCGTTGCGTGCGCCGATCGTGCCGAAGGTCTCGTTGCTGGCGCTGATCAGGCCGCGCAGGTCACCCTGGCGGGCGCTCAGCGCGCGGAAGAACGCTTCCGTACTCGAGATCGTCTCGCGCACCGCGTTGCTCTGGGTGTCGAGCGTCGCCGACAGCGCGGCGAAGTTGTCGACGAACTCCGGGTACTGCTGGAAGGCCGCGTTCAGGTCCGCCCCGCGGCCGGACAGCGCGCCGGACTGCTCCTGCATCCAGACCTGGAACGCTTCCCGGGTGGGCTCGTCGAAGGTCCGCAGCAGCTCGTCGAGCTCGACCGTCGGGGCGACGGCGGTGACGGGGATCGTACCGCCCTCCTCCAGCGGTTTGGCGCTCGCCGAGCGGTTGGGGGCCAGCTCGACGAAGGTCTCGCCGAGCAGCGTCTTCGATCGCAGGGTCGCCTTGGCCGCGGCCGGGATCGGCGCGAACTTCGGCTTGATCTCGATGATCGCGTCGGTCGGCCCGTTGGGGTTGGGGTTGACCTTGATCACCTTGCCGACGTTGACGCCGGAGATCCGCACGTCGGACTGCTCGGTCAGCTGCCCCGCTTCGGGGAACTGCACGTGCACCCGGTAGCCCGTCGGGTTGAAGGGCACCGGACCGCCGAACGACAGCCAGAGGAACAGCAGCGCACCGAAGCTGCCCAGGGCGAACGCCACCATGGTCAGCAGCTTGGGGATCGAGGGGATTTCCTTGATCATTTGGTGTCCTTGCTGCCCTTACAGCCAGCGGGATCGAAGAAGCTCTGCGTATTCAGCAGCTGATTGATCGTGTTGACGAACGGGTTGCGCAGAGGCAGCGACACCTGCAACAGCTCCATCGCTCCACAATCGAGGTTGACGATCGATCGCGGTAGAGGCCCGACGCTGTCCTGCGTCGACAGGATCGAGTTCGTGTTGTGACCCGCCCACGGCAGGTAGAACAGATAGCTCTGGCCCTCCGGCCCGTCGCCCGGTGGGTCGTAGGCCATCGTGTTGAAGAAGCTGTTGAGGACCTCGGTGATCCGCCGCAGGTCCGGGGTCGCCTCGGCGACTTGCTTGCTGACGGGGACCAGCTTGCGCACCGTCGGCTGCGCGTCCCGCGCGAACGGCCGGATCTGGTCCTCGAGCACCGGCGTGGTCAGCTCGGAGAACGGCTCGACCTCGGCCAGGCTCGACGCCAGGTTGGACGTTGCCGGCTTGAGCGCCGTAAGCCCCTCGTCGAGCGTCACCGACAGGTCGCCGGCCTTGGCCAGCGCCTCGTTGGTCGAGTCGAGCGTGTCGGGCAGCAGCGAGATCGCTTCGGCGATGTTGTCGTTCTGCGCCGCGAACCGGCCGAGCGCCGCCGAGCTCGACTCGACGAACTGCTGCAGCTGGGCGTTCTCGCCGCCGAGCTCCTCGGTGATCTTGCCGATGTTGCTGACCAGCCGCTTGATCTGGTCCTCGCGGGCGATCAGAAGCTCGGACGCGGACTTGCCGTTGCGCGACAGCGGCTCGAACCGGCGGAATGCGCGGGCCAGCGCCCGACCGCCGTCCTTGCCGAGCGCCTGCGCGGCGTCGCCGAGCAGCATCTGCAGCGCGGCTTGGGTCTCGCCGTCGAAGTTGGCCAGGAACTCGTCGAAGTTGACGTCCGGCTGGGTCGCCGACACGTCGAGCACGGATCCCTCGGCCAGTGCGTCGCCGGACTCCTTGGTGCCCGGGTTGAGCTCGACGGTCATGTCCTTGAGCGGCGTCTTCGGCCGCAGCAGCACCGTCGCGTCGGGGTAGACGTCGCGGTACTTCTCCTCCAGCCGGAACCCGACCACCGCCTGGCCGCGGTCCAGCCGCACGCCGGTGACCTTGCCGACGTTGATCCCGGAGATCGTCACCGTCTGGCCCTGGCCGGGCATCACGCCGGACGCCGCGGTGAAGCGCGCCTCCATGTTGAAGAACGTCTTGCCGAGGATCGGCATCCAGCTCGGGGCCGTGACGTTCTGGTTGGCGAAGATGTAACCGCCGACCGCCAGCCCGACCACGATCAGGCTGAACAGGGCGATGACTTCCTTCAGGTGGCCACGCCATCCGCGGGTCATCGGGAGCTCCCCCGGACGTTGGTCGGGTTGAGCGGCGGCGCAGGCGCACCAGGACGCGCGCCGTCACCGGGGCCTTGTGACGCGGGACCGTTGACGTTCGGTACGGGATTGTCCGCACACCGTACGTCCCGCCGCAGCGGCGGCTCCTTGCCGGTGAACGCCGGGCTGGTGCCGGTGCTCGGCGCGGTGATGTTCCCGAAGGACGGGAGGCCGCTGAAGACGCTCCAACCGCTCTTGATCGGGGTCGCACCGCCAATCGACTGCACCCGCATCATCTGGCCGTTGCCGTCAAAAGCGCCGGTCTGGCCGGCCATGCCGGTCAACGCGTACCAGAAGAGCTTGTAGTTGGGCACGTCGACCGAGAGCGGCCCGTCGTCGACCTTGATCAGCGCGGTCGGCAGGAAGACGTCGTTCATGCACTGTGAGAAGTCCTGCGTCGCCGGCACGAGCTTGCGCGACTCGTTGGTCAGCTTGGCCAGGTTGCGCATCGCCGGGGTCAGGTCGTCGAGCAGGCCGTTGAGCTCCTCCTCGGTCAGCAGCTTGTCCGCCTGCTGCAGCCACGGGGTCGACGCCGCGACCACCGCGGGGGTGATCTCCATCGCCTTCGTCAGGTCCTGGGTCGCGCCGCGGACCGGCGGGATCGCCTTGTTGAACGCGGTGAACGCGACCTTGCCGGTCTGCGCGGTCACGCCGAGCTTCTCGATTGAGGCCTGCAGCGCCTCCGGGTTGCGCCCCAGCGCCTCCATCGAACCGTTGAAGTTACGCACCAGTTCCAGCAGGTCCGGGTCGGACGCGGCCAGTTGCGACGTCACGTCGCCGATGCCCTTGAACATCCGCGACAGGTCGCCGCGCTCCTGCCCCTGCAGCGCCTCGGCAACGATCGCCCCGCCGCGCAGCGACTGGACGCTGGTCCGCAGCGTGCGGTTGAACGCCTGGCCGGCGGTCAGGCCGCGGACGGCCGGGTCCTGGGACGCGTCCTCGGCGGCCGTCGGGGTCGACCCGAAGCTGTCGCCGAGCCCGTCGACCGTCTCGCGCAGCGCCTGGCGGGTGTCGGCCCGCAGCGCGCTGAAGAACTGGTCCATCTGGACTGGCACCGCGCTGGCGCTTAGCGGCAGCGTGTCGCCGTTGGCCATCTCGGGGCTGTTCGGCTCGCCGGGTTCCAGCTCCACGAAGAAGTTGCCCTCGAGGAACAGCCGCGGGCGGATCTTCAGCGTGGCGTCCTTGCGGATCGGCCGCGCCGAGGGATCGATCTTCATCGTGATCTTGGCGTTCGAGCTGTCCTCGTAACGCTCGATCCCGCTGATTTCGCCGACGTCGACGCCGGCGATCCGGACCACCGACCCCTTGGCCAGCAGGTTGGACGTCTGGACGACGGCGCTGATCTCGTAGTGCTGCTTGAACGGCACCCGCTTGGTGAAGGCGAAGAACACGCCGATCAGCGAGAGCACGATCAGGATCAGTCCGACGTTGAGGGGTGTCAACCCCCGCCGGCTGTGGACGGGAACGCCGCTCATGGCTGCCTCACCGGCTTCATGACGACCCTGAACCCATCGTTGCCTTCGGTCGCGATGCCGTTGTCCTTGGGGTCGTTGCCAATCCGCATACGGCCAGATCCAGCGTCGAAGGTCTCCTTACCGGCCTCGCACTCCTGTACCTGGCCCGGGGCTGCTGTGTTCGGGTTCGGGTTGCTATTCAGACGATTGTTCTTGTTGGACTCGGTGGGAAACAGAGGCGGGGGCGGAGGCGGAGGCGGCTCGCTGTTCGCCGGGGCCGATGCCGGACCACCCTCGCTGTTCGGGGCAACCGGAAGAATCACGATGTTGACGCGAGCAGAGCTACCAATGGTGGTGGTGTCCGACAGCATGCTCCAGAGGTTGCGGGTCATCAGCGTGATGTAGTTACACCGCGTCTGGGCGGGCGTGATGTGCGCCACTGGCTCGCCCAGATCGGTCGCGGTGCGGGCGATGTTGCTGATCCCGCTCAGCACGCGTTGGTCCTGGCCGAAGACGTTGACCGCGTCGAGCGTGTTCTCGATGCGCTTGTTCAGCCCGGGCGCGCGCTTGAGTGCGGGCGTACCGTCGGTGACCGCGGTCGCCAGGTTCGGGGCAGCGGCGCTAATCGACGCGAACGCCGGGCGCAGCCGCCGGAACAGCTCGGTCGAGTTGTCCATGAATTCCGCTTGCTGCGGGAACTCGTCGGTCGCGGTCTGCAACGCCTCCGGCCCCAGCCGGATCGTCTCCTTGAGCTGCTCGCGCACCCCGGCCCACGCCTGAAAGGTCTGGTACAGCCCGGTGAACATCGACGCCTGTTGCTGCGCGACGGGATGGACCTCGGCCGCCGCCTGAGCGAACGCCGGGAACAGCCGGTCGAACCCGGTGCTTGGGGCCAGCAGGTTGCGCAGCGCCGGCTCGGCCGACATGACCAGCGGCAGCAGCCCCTTGAACGCGCGGTTCAGGTCGCCCCCGCGGCCGATCATCACGTTGCCGAACTCGAACGTGTTCATCTGCGCCGCCTCGCGGGTCGGCTCGTCGAACATGTTGAAGAAGTCGTCCAGCTCGACCGGCTCGTCGCCGGCCAGGTCCAGGGTCAGCGTGTCGCCGTCGGCCAGCATCTCGGTCGACTCGCCGGCGGTCAGCTCCGCGTAGCGCAGGCCGAGCGGCGATCGCGGGCGGATCATGATCTGGCTGTCCTTCGGCACGGGCCGCGCGATGTCGTCGAGCTTCATGTCGATCGTCGCGCCGACGGTGCCGTCGGCTTCCTGCCGGGTGTGGATCGCACTGACGAAGCCGATCCGCGCGCCGCCCTTGCGCACGTCGTTGCCGACGATCAGGCCAGCAGCGTCGGGGATATCCGCCTTGATGTTGTAGGTCTTGACGAACGGCAAGCCGCTGTTGGCGTTGTAGGCCAGCACCACGGCGACCATTGCGATCAGCACCGTCGCGGCGCCGATCAGCACCGGGTTGGCCGCCAGCGAGCTGCGCTTGGCTCGGGTATTCACGGCTTCGTCTCCGGCTCGGCACCGAGCATCGACTCGAGGCGCTCTTCCGACTTGGGCTTCGCGGCCACCGATCGCGTGGAACCAGCTGGAACAGATCGCTCCGAGCCGTCATCAGATCGCTCGATTTCACGTAGCCGCCCGTTGCAGAGTGCGTTCCTCGCCGAGAACGTGAAGTTGGCGGCGCGTTCCACACACTGCGTAGCAATCCCCCGCGAGCGCAGATAGTGCGCCGTTCCGTCCTTGCCGTTCAACGCCCCCGTGTAGTAGTAGACGAGCCGCACCAGGTTCTCGATGCCGCCGGTCTGGTCGAAGCTCGTGCCCAGGTCGGACAGGTCGCGAGCCAGCGGGGCCAGCGGCGTGGCCAGCTGCTGGAACCGGTCGACCAGCGGCTGGATCTGCGGGAAGGTCTCCTGGCCCTGCTCGGCGGCGTCGCCGAGCGTCTGCAGGGCGGGGCCGGACGCCTTGACGAACGGGCCGAATCCGGTCACCGCGCGGTTGAGCGCCGGGGCCTGGGCCGACAGGTTGGCGATGCTCGGCCCGATCTGGTCCGACAGCTCGCCGATCCGCTCGGTCGCCGGCTTGAGCTCGCGCAGGAACGCAGGGAACTTCTCGAAGTTCGCCTCCAGCGCGTCGCCCTCCTCGGCCGCCGCCTGAGCCGTCTCGCCCGCGGTGCGGATGAACCCCGACAGGTCGCCGCGCTTCTGGGCGAGCGGCTCGAGGATCTCGTCCGACTGGTCGGTCAGCCGCGCGATCAGCTCGTTCTGCTGGGCGAGGATCTCGACGAACTCGTTGGCCTGCTTCAACGTCGGGTTGGCGCGGTGGATCGCGTCACGCAAGGCCTCGCCGTTGCCGGCCACCGCCGCCCCGAACTCGTTGACGATCAGTCGGAACCGCTCCTGCTCCGGGACCCGCATGATGTTGCCGATCAGGTCAGGACCCACCGGCACGCTGGTCCGCTCGACCGGCAGCAGCAGGTCGCCCTCGCCGGGCCCGTCCTCGATCTTGGCCAGCGGCGGCGCCACCTGGGCACCTTCGGCCCGGGTTTGGGTCGGCTTGCACTCGATGAACTGCTCGCCGATTAGCGACTGCAGGCCGACCCGGCAGGTCGCGTCGGTGCGGAAGTCCTGGTAGACGGGGTCGGTGATCTCGATCGTGACCGCGGCCTGGTTCTCCGCCGTCAGTTCGACGTCGCCGACGGTGCCGACCGTCACGCCCGCCACCTTTACGTTCGACCCGGGGATCACGAAGGCCGCGCTGTCGAAGATCACCCGCACGCGGTACTTGCCGTCGTCGCTGCCGTTCGACGCCACCGCCGTGACGGCAACGACGAGCACCAGCAGGGCCGCCCAGCTCGCAACCAGCGTACGGCGCTTCATCGGTTGCCTCCCGGCACCTGGGTCGGATCGCAGTCGGCGTTGGACAGCGGGCCGTTGTCGACGAACGGAGCGGAGCCGTCGGCCGGCTTCGGCATCGCTGCGCCCGGGCACCGCTTCAGGTTGCCGGTCGACAGTGCCGCATCTCGGCCACGTTCCGCCGGCGGCTTTTCGGTCAAACCGCCGCCCTCGGCGTCGTCGTTGAGGCGGAACGCGTCGAATACCGGCAATGCACGGAAGTAGTGCCCAGACGCATCGTAGGTCGCTGCCGATGATGCGAAGCCCCGGAACCAGCCGATCAAGTCCGGCGCGTACGGTCGGAAGAACGAAACCATCGGGGTCGAGGTCTTCAGCGCCTCGCTGCCCTCGGGGAACGCCTTGCGCGTCTCGCGCTCGAGCGGCGGCAGGTCGCGCAGCGAGTCGAGCACGTCGTTGGCCGGACCGTTGCGGTCGAGCATCAGCCTCAGCTGACGGAAGGTCGGCCCGGCCTTCTCGAACACCGGCGTCAGCTCGTCCCGCAGGTACGGCGCGAGGATCTTCGACGGCTCGTCCGACGCCGCCACCAGCTTCTCCAGGTCTCCGATCGCGGGGTCGAACGCGTTCAGCGCCTCGGTCCCCTGCTCGAGCAGCCCCGGGAAGTTCTCCAGCAGCGACGTCAGCGCCGCGGTATCCGCACCGATCGCCGAGACCGTCTTGCGCGCGTTGCCGACCGCATCGGTCAGCTCCTGGTGGTTGGACGCCACCCCGCCGAGCGCCTGGCCCGACGTCGTCAGCAGCCGATCGAGCTGCGAGTTCTGCGCGTTGATGCTCTTCGCGAGCTCGCTGAACGCGCGCACCGCCCGCGGGAACTGCTTGGCCGTCTGGTTGGCTTCCTCGGCCTTGCCGTCGTGCCACTGCGCGAAGCCCTTGATCAGCTTCTGCAGGCCCTCGCGGGTCTGCTCGTCGAGCATGTTGAAGATCTCGTCGATCTCGACGGTCGACTGGGTCGACTCCATCGCGATCAGCGCGTTGTCCTCGAGCGGCTTGCCCAGACCGGACCCCGGGCTGATGTCGACGTAGCGCGACGCCACGCCGGCCTGACCCTGGGCGCGGACCGTGGCGGTCGTGCCCTCGCGCAGCGGCGCGAACTCCTCGTCGACCGACACCGTGACGACCGCGAGCTGGTCGTCGGTCAGGTCGATGTCCTTGATCAAGCCGACCGGGTTGCCGCCGATCCGCACCACGCCGCCCTTGACCAGCTGGCTGGCGTTCTGGAAGACCAGTCGGTACTCACGCGATGGGTCTGGCGCGAACAGGACGACGGCCAGGACCACGACGACGGCGGCGAGCAGCCCCACAGGGAGCAGACGACGCACACGGCGCGCGGCATGGGATGAACGGCTCAGGACTCTTCTCTCTCTCTTCCCGTCCAAGGGCGCGTTCTGCGCAGCTCCGGGACGAGCACGACCAATATAGCCGGACGACCCGTGTCCGAGACCATTGCGATTCGGTTATGACGCGAAAAGTCCCTTTCCAAAGGGAGTTTCGGTCGCCACCCGGCGCGGCGGGATCGGCGCAGGATCGCGATCATCTACCGCGAGTAGGGTCGGTCGCGGCTCCGAACGGTTGTGCACCTTTCCTGGCAAGAGCGGCACATTCGCGCTTGATCCTGTGCGAACTGCGTCACGCAGGGTCGCGAAGGTGTACGTTTAGTCCCGTCAACCACCAGACCCAGAGCGTTCACCCGGACACGTCTCGTGTTCGACCTGAGCGAACGGGCCTGGCCCCCACCAGGAGAGAGAGGGCCCTTCATGCGCTTGCGCACGATCGCCGTTCCCACCATCGCCATCGCGGCCCTGTCGGCGTCCGCCGTCGCTCCGGCCGTGGCGCAGTCCCCGAAGCCCACCACGTCGATCTCCGGGTCGGCGACGGTCACGCCGAACAAGGCCGGCACCACCAAGAAGCCGCAGTCGGTCAACCTGACCATGCGCGGCCGCGTCTCGACCACCGGCGAAGACGGGGAGAACAAGCCCGTCGTTCAGAAGATCGAGATTCTCTTCCCGAAGGGCTCGTACTACGCCGGTGGCAAGCTGCCGCGCGGGGTCAAGGGCAAGGTCACGCCGCGCTGCGCCGAGTCCCGGATGCTGAACGGCCTGCCGCAGGACCAGTGCCCGAAGGGCTCGATCGTCGGGTCGGGCACCGCCAACGCCTGGGCCGACACGGTCCGGACGCGGGCCAAGATCACCATCGTCAACGGTGGTGCCAACCGCGTCTTTCTCTTCACGGAGCTGACCAACCCGGCGGTCGTCCAGCTGCCGATCCCCGGTCGGATCCAGAAGCAGAGCGGCAAGTGGGCCTACAAGGTCACCTTCACCGTTCCGGAGGAGCTGCAGGTCGTGGCCGGTGTGCCGATCTCGCTGATCGACTTCAACGCGCGGACCCGGTCGAAGAACTGGCTCTTCACCACCTCGTGCCCGAAGAACAAGCGCTGGCCGTTCGAGGTCAAGACGTTCCAGAACACGACCGACCCGGCCGAGTTCGCGTCGACCACGCGGTGCCGCTGACCCAGCCGCACCGCACGTAGTACCCGATGGGCGTCGGGAGGGCGCCCATCGCGGATCACCATCGGAGAGAGATGCAGGACCAGGCCCCCGCGAGCAGCGCGTCTCGCGGGGGCCTTTGCGTGCGGAGGCGACGCAGTGACGAGCCGCGCGTGAGCCGCGCGTCGCGCGTCTACCGTCGCGAGAAGCGGCGCGGCTCGACGTAGCCCCGAAGTGCGCGCTCGAGCAGCGGGTTGCAATCGCGTTGCCGTGAAAGCTCCTCGTACGCGGCGCGAAGCTCGTCGATGGGCACGTCCAGTTCGCGCGAGAGGTTGCGCATGCTCACGCGACGCCCGTCATCGATGCGCTCAGCGATCTCGCGGACCAGCTCTCCGTTTACAGGCATATTCAGACAATACCTCGCGTCGCAAGTGAACTCAAACGCGGTCCGTTCGCAGCTCGAAAGCTTCGAAGGCCGCTTCCAACTTGTCGAGGCGAGCGACAACGTCGTCATTCATGTCCGCGACGTCGGCGAGCTGCTCCTCCGCGACATAACGCACCCCGCGCCCGCCAATCTCGTCCGGCAGCCGCCCCCGGAGCG
>JBQGEK010000306.1:0-5124 GCA_052039575.1 Patulibacter sp.
GCCGTACAGCTTCCAGGGCCTCGGACAGGAGGGGCTCGACATCCTGCAGGAGGCCAAGGAGCGGACCGGTCTGCCGATCGTCACCGAGCTGACCGACGTGCGCGACGTCGAGGCGGTCGCCGCCGTCGCCGACGTGATCCAGGTCGGTGCACGCAACATGCAGAACTACCCGCTGCTCGCCGAGATCGGCCGCAGCGGCGTGGCGACGCTGATCAAGCGCGGGCTGGCGGCGACGCTCGACGAGCTGCTGATGTCGGCCGAGTACGTGCTCGCCGAGGGCAACCGGAACGTGATCCTCTGCGAGCGCGGGATCCGGACCTACGAGAACGCCACCCGGTTCACGCTCGACATCGCCGCGATCCCGGTGCTCAAGGAGCGTTCGCACCTGCCGGTCGTCGTCGATCCGTCGCACGCGGCCGGACGCCGCGAGCTGGTGAGACCGCTGTCGATGGCCGCCGCCGCGGCGGGCGCCGACGGGATCATCGTCGAGACCCACCCGACCCCGGAGACCGCGCTCTGCGACGGACCGCAGCAGCTCCATGCGGAGTCGTTCGCCGACTACCTCCGGCAGGTCGAGGCAGCCGCGGCGCTGGCGGGGCGCTTCCCGGCGGAGGTGGCGGCTACCGTCTAGGCGGCCATGGACGCTACGTTCGAGCCCTCGGGCCCGCTGCAGGGGCGGCTCACGCCGCCCGCCGACAAGTCGATCAGCCACCGCGCCGCGATGGTCGCGGCGATGGCGACCGAGCCGGTCACGATCACCGGGTACCTGACCGCGGAGGACACGCTCTCGACGCTCGAGGCGGTCCGCACGCTCGGGGCCGACGTCCAGCGCGACGGCACCACGGTCGTCGTGCGCGGCGTCGGGCTGCGCGGTCCCGACGCTCGGGGGACGACGATCGACGTCGGCAACGCGGGCACGCTGATGCGGCTGCTGCCGGGCTGGCTCGCCGGGCAGGAGGGGCGCGAGTACCGCTTCGACGGCGACAGCTCGATCCGCAAGCGCCCGGTCGACCGGATCGCGGCGCCGCTCGGCCGGATGGGGGCGAGGATCGATGCCACCGACGGCCGGCTCCCGCCGTTCGTCGTCCACGGCACCGCGCTCCACGGCGTCCGCTACGAGCTGCCGGTCGCGTCGGCGCAGGTCAAGAGCTGCGTGCTGCTCGCCGGACTGCTTGCCGAGGGCGAGACCACGGTCGTCGAGCCGGTCGCCAGCCGCGACCACACCGAGCGGATGCTGACCCACCTGGGCGTGCCGTTGCGCCGCGAGGGCAACGAGATCACGATCGCGCCGGTCGACGCGCTGACCGTCGACGACATCCAGGTGCCGGCCGACATCTCGTCGGCCGCGTTCCCGATCGTCGCCGCCGTCCTGGTGCCGGGGTCGCGGGTCACGATCGAGAACGTCAACGTCAACTGGACCCGCACCGGAATCCTCACGATCCTGCGACGGATGGGTGCGCAGGTCGACGGCGAGGTCGAGCAGCGGAGCGACGGCAGGGTCCCGACCGGCGAGCCGACCGCCGACTTGCAGGTCACCGCCGGGCCGCTGCGCGGCACCGTGGTCGACGGCGACGAGGTCCCGCTGGCGATCGACGAGCTGCCGCTGGTCGCCCTGCTCGGCTGCTTCGCCGAGGGCGAGACGATCGTCCGCGGCGCCGAGGAGCTCAAGCACAAGGAGTCCGATCGGATCGCGACCGTGGTGAACGGCCTGCGCGGTCTCGGCGCCCGGATCGAGGCGACCGACGACGGATTCGTCGTCGAGGGCACGGGGGAACTGCGCGGCGGCACGATCGAGGCCCACGGCGACCACCGCCTGGCGATGCTCGGCGCCGTCGCTGGGCTGGCGTCGCGCGAGGGCGTGCGGGTCGTCGGGATGGAAGCAGCGGACGTCTCGTACCCCGGCTTCGGCGACCACGTCGCCCGGCTGCAGGCCTAGCTTCGGCTGTCCGCGGGTTCGGGGCAGACCCACCCGAACCCGCAACACATTAGTGTTCCCAATGGGTGTAGGTTTGCGGTCGTGACCGCCCAAGTAGCCATCTTTACGCCATCGTTCGCCGTGCTTGCGGCCGATAGCGCGGTCACGGTCTCTGGCAGCGACGAGGAACGGGTCTACAACGGGGTAGAGAAGATCGTCCCTCTATCGGCGACCGAGCCGATGGCCGCGCTGATCTACGGTGCTGCCTCAATCGCTCGAGTTCCTTGGGGGACGGTGCTTCACGCGTTCGCCGCGGAGACGGAACTCCGAGGGAAGAGCCTCTCGAAGGTCGTGGCTGAACTCGCGATTTTCGTTCAGGGCTGCCTCCGAGACCACCTCGACGAGTACGGGGCAGGAGAACGGCAGGCTCAGGCTTACGCCGCGCTGGCCGCGGTTGTGAGGGAAGCGCTCGAGCTGTCTGAGGTCGAGCCGGCTGACGCTGAGAACAGTGTCTCCCTCTGGTTGGACGAAGCGGAGGCGGTCCTGCTACGTGAAGTCTCATGGTGGAGCGGCCAGAATTTGGTTCTGGGCGTCGACGAGCAACGTGAGGCGAAGCTCCACACGGAACATCGCGCTTGGGCTGACGAATGCGTGGAATCGTTCTTCGCTGGCATCTCGGGCGTCTCGAGTGCGCTGCGCCAGACGGCAGCTCAGATGCTGTTGCTATCGGCGACAAGGTGTAGCCCGCCCGGATTTCGATCGGCACGCATTGGGGGCGTTGTGATCACCGGCTTCGGTACGGGGCGCTTTTGGCCCGGCTACTGTGAACTGCTGTTCGACGGTGTCGGACTGGATGGAGTACGGGTCTGGGTCGGCGAGGTGTGGGAGGCAAGTGGCCCGGTTGGCGCGCGAGTTCGTCCGTTCGCTCAGATCTCGGGCGTCAAGACGCTGATGGATGGCATGCACCCAGCGCTGCGGCAGATCGTTGGATCCTCAATGGTCGACGCAGGGCTCGACGAAAATCAGGCACGGGCTGCGTTGCAGCAGGCCGAGGCGTCGTGGCACGAGCGACATACACAACGGATCAACGAGACGCTTGCTCACATGCCGGCGCCGGCGCTGTGTGAGATTGCGGAGAGCTTGGTGGCGATCACCGCGCTGGAACACCGCTTGACCGGAAGTCTCGAGACCGTAGGGGGTACGATTTCGGTAGGCGTCATGTCCCCCGGGGAGCCACTTCGCTGGGGGAAGCGGCCGAGCCTGATGGCGAAGTAGTGGAGACGAGTGAGCAGACCGTGAGCGGACAACGTCATTTGGCTCTCAAGGAGTTGCGCGCTGGAGCGGGCACGCGGCTGGCGTCGCAGGCCGAGCGTGAAGCTCGCGAAGAACTCCAGCGACTAGGCCTCACCAGGGCCTTCCCGGAACCGGAAGTCCCGACTGAAGCCCCGCGCACTGGCCCTCGGCCGCTCCGTGAACGGTTCGTGCGGTCGCGCGGAGGCCAGTAGTCGACCAGCCGCCGGAAAGTCGCCGCACTCTATCCTCGGCCGATGCTCGTTGCGATCGACGGCCCCGTGGGCGCCGGCAAGTCCACCGTCGCCCGAGCGGTGGCCGCGCACCTGGGGTTCACGTACCTCGACACCGGCGCGATGTACCGCTGCGTCGCGCTCGCCGCGATCGAGGACGAAGCGGCGGATCTCAAGCGGAGCGTGTCCGACCTGAAGATCGAGTTCGAGGGCGAGCGGGTCTTCCTCGACCATGCCGACGCCAGCGAGGCGATCCGCACCCCCGAGGTCTCGCAGCGCGCGTCGCTGGTCGCCACCGACACCACGGTCCGCGAGGCGCTCGTCGAGCGCCAGCGGCTGCTGACCCAGCGCGGCAACTGGGTGGCCGAGGGCCGCGACATCGGCACCGTCGTCCGCCCCGACGCCGAGCTCAAGGTCTTCCTGACCGCGTCGGACGAGGAACGGGCCGAGCGTCGGGCCGCCCAGACCGGGCGACCCGTGGCGGAGGAGCTCGTCGACCTGCGCGAGCGGGACGAGCGCGACCGCACCCGCGACGCGTCCCCGCTGCGTCAGGCCGACGACGCGGTCGAGGTCGACACCACCGGCGTGCCGTTCGACACGGTGGTCGAGCGGATCGCCACGCTGGTCACCGACGTTCAGCGCAGGGCATAGACGCTGAGACGGTCCGGCGGATCCGCGTCCGCCGTCACAGACCGCGGCGGCATCTCGTCGGTGCCGTCGAACCTGCAATCCTGAGGGTTCCGCGGTTTCGGCGCATCGGTCGTCGTGGCGGTCCGCACGACACGAGATAGCCGGATGAGAAACGTAGCCATCGTCGGATTCCCCAACGTGGGGAAGTCCTCCCTCGTCAACCGCCTGACCGGGCGCCGCGAAGCCGTCGTCCACGAGCGCCCCGGGGTCACCCGCGACCGCAAGCACCTCGACGCCGAGTGGAATGGCCAGCAGTTCCAGCTGGTCGACACCGGCGGCGTCGACGCGCTCGACCCCGACCCGATGGCCGCGGCGATCCTCGACCAGGTCCGTGCCGCCCTGCAGATCGCCGACATCGCGGTCTTCGTCGTCGACGCCAAGTCCGGCGTCCGCCCGGGGGACGAGGAGCTCGCCGACATCCTCCGCCGCTGGGGCAAGCCGGTGATCGTCGCCGCCAACAAGATCGATGTCGCCAAGGACATCCCGAACGCGGCGGAGTTCTACCGGCTCGGGCTCGGCGAGCCGATGCCCGTCTCCGCCGCCCAGGGCCTTGGCACCGGCGACCTGCTCGACAAGATCGTCGAGCTGCTGCCGGAGGAGGACGACGCCGCTCCGCAGGACGACATCCTGCGGCTGGCGATCATCGGCCGCCCGAACGTCGGCAAGTCAACCCTCTTCAATCAGCTCGTCGGCAATCCGCGGACGATCGTCGCGGACGAGGCGGGGACCACCCGCGACGCGATCGACCTCGAGATCGAGGTCGAGGGCCGCAAGATCGTGATCGTCGACACCGCCGGGATGCGGCGGCAGGCGAAGGTCACCGAGTCGGTCGAGTACTACACGACGCTGCGCTCGCAGCGGGCCGTCGACCGCGCCGACGTGGCGATCGTCGTCTGCGACGCCGCCGACGGCGTGACCAGCCAGGACTTCCGGATCGCCGAGCTGGCGATGCAGTCCGGCTGCGCCACGCTGCTGGTGCTCAACAAGTGGGACATC
>JBQGEK010000307.1:0-8515 GCA_052039575.1 Patulibacter sp.
CCAGGATCAGGGTGCCGACCGCGACCTCGACCCAGCCACGGGCGGCTTCCGACCAGATCGCCCCGAGGTAGTTGGTCGCGGCCAGCGTCGCGGCGGCGGTCAGCAGGATCGAGTCGAGCAGCAGCGCCCAGGCGGCGCCGAAGCTCCAGAGCTCGTCGAGACCGTGCCGAGCGAAGGTCGGCGAACCGCCGCGCTCGGGGTGGATCGACGCGGCCTCGACGTAGGTCATCACCGCCAACGCGAACAGCACGACCGCCGCAACCACGACGATCGGCGTCGCACCGAGTGCCGCCCCGGCGATCGGGCCGAGCAGCAGGTACAGCCCACCGGCGATCGACGCGTAGGTGACCGCGAGCAGCGCGGGGTAGCCCAGCGACCGGTCGGGTCGCGGCCCGTCGGAACCCCGGACGGCGTCAGCCATCGTCGTCCTCCCGCTCGCGGATCGCCGCCGGCGCCCG
The DNA here is from genome assembly GCA_052039575.1 of Patulibacter sp. Classification (GTDB taxonomy): domain Bacteria; phylum Actinomycetota; class Thermoleophilia; order Solirubrobacterales; family Solirubrobacteraceae; genus Patulibacter. The sequence continues at coordinate 459 of JBQGEK010000307.1, forward strand.
CCACGCCAGCCAGGCGCGGCCGCCCCCTGCCAGCACGAACAGCGCACCGACCAGCACTCCGCGCGCCAGCGGTCCGCCGCCGCCCGCGATCGCGGTCACGATCATCACGACGCCGAGTGCCGCGACGATCGACGAGAGCACGATCGTCGTCGCGCCGTGGAGGCCGCGGCTCATCCGCCGTCCCCCCGCGACGCGCCCAGCTGGGCGACGGTGCGCGACTCCGGGTCGACCTGCAGGATCACCCGGCACGGCCGCTCGACCATCACGGTGTCGATGCTGCGGCGGATCCCGCCGTCACGCGAGCCCGGCGGGACCGACATCACGATCGCGCTCGCCGCGGTGCTGATCGCGTGCTCGACGACGATCCGCCCGAACTGCCCCGCCCGAACCTTGATCCAGCGGCCCTGCAGGCGGTTTCCGATCTGCAGCCGGGCTTCCTCGATCAGCGCTTCGGCGAGGTGCTCCTTGGCGGGCATCCGCGCGTCGATCGGATCGGACTGCGGGACCACGATCGGCACCAGCAGGTAGATCCCGCGGCGTCGCTTGGCGGCGACGGTGGCGGCGGTCGCCAACGCGGCGTGGGAGTAGCGCAGGCCGAGCAGGGCGACGGTCACCGACTCGTACTCCGCTTCGTGGTCGGTGACCGCCTCGGGCGCGGCGATCCGGTGGGTCGTGGTCAGGTCCAGCCCCTGGCTGCGCCGGTAGATCGGATAGATCACCAGACCCACGGCCATCCAGCCGAGGCCCGCGAGAGCGACCACCGGATGCAGGCCGATGACGACCACGAACGCGATCCCGGTCGCGGTGCCGCCGACGAGCGCGAAGACCGGCCACGAGACTCCGCCGACGGTCAGGTTGCCGGGACCGCGGTACGTCCGCGGCAGGTCCGGCTCTCGCTGGCGCAGCCGCACCACCGCGAGGTGCGCGACGGTGAACGAGAGCATCGCACCGAACGCGTAGAGGTTGCCGAGGAAGGTCGCCTGGCCCGGCAGCACTGCCAACCCCGCGAACCCGCAGAAGACGAGGATGCCGACCCACGGTGTGCCGTAGCGCGGGTGCAGGGTGCGCAGTCGGTCCGGAAGCTGACGGTGCACGCCCATCGAGTAGACCAGCCGGGAGACGCCGATCACCCCCGCGTTGGCGGCGAGGAAGAGGATCGTCGCGGCCAGCAGGCCGACGTAGACCTGGACCGGTTGCTGGAGCACCCCGAGATCGATGTTGCGGACGACGCCGAGGATCGGGTCTCCGGCGAACCCGCCGTCGGCCTCGTCGACCCCGAGCAGCGTCGAGTACTCCCCGGTCCGCGGGTCCTGCGTGACCGGCAGCGCCGAAAGCGCGACCAGCGGCAGGAAGGCGTAGATCGCGAACACAGCGATCACCACGCGCTTGATCGCCGCCGGGACGGTCATTCCGGCGTCCTTCGCTTCCTCCGCCATGTTCGAGATCGTCTCGATCCCGGTGTAGGCCACCATCGCGATCGGGATCGCGATCAGGAAGTCCTTCCACTCCGGCGCGACCCCGAGTTGGACGTTGTCGATCAGCGTCTCGGGGCTGAAGACGAGGAACAGTCCGAGCGCGACCAGCAGCACCTGGGTCAGGAAGTCGGTCACCGCCAGCACGACGTTGAGCCCGGTCGACTCGCGAGATCCGCGGATGTTCAGCGCCGCCAGGGCGGCGATCACGAGCAGGGCGAAGACCACGTCGCCCGGACCCCGGCGCAGCACGTCGAGCGGATCGGCGACCCCCGCCAGGTAGTGCGGCACGAAGTACGCGCTGATCGCGATCGTGATCGTGTAGGTCAGCAGCTGACCCCACGCCGCGAAGAACGACCAGAACTCGTTGAACGCCCGCCGCGCGAAGCTCGACGATCCGCCCGCCTCGGGGTACATCGACGTCGCCTCGGCGTACGAGGCGGCGGTCAGGTAGAAGATCACGCCGGTCAGCAGGAAGACGACCGGCGTCAGGCCGAGCGCATAGCCGGCGACCAGCCCGAGGGCGTAGTAGATCGACGAGCCCACGTTGCCGTAGGCCGTCGAGAACAGCGCATTGGTCCCGAGGACCCGCTGCAGTCCCTGAAGGCGTCGTTGGGCCATGACCGCTGGGCGAGTCTACGCCTCCCGACGGTGCGCACCGTCACGGTGCACGCGGACGCCCGCCGAAGCGGGCGTCGGAGGAGGGCCCTGGCGGCCCTCCCGGGCGAGGCCGTCCTACTGCCCCGGGACCCAGAGCCGGTTCGGCGCCGGCTGGACCGGGGAGTCCGCGGCCGGCTTGTCGCCCTCGGCAGGCTCGGCCTTGCGGCCGGTCATCTGCGCGAACGCCATCTGCAGCTGCGACAGCGCCTGGTCGATCTGGCTCTTGTTCTCGCCGATCAGCGGCGCGACGACCGGCTGCAGCGCGCGGATCGCCTCGATAGCGACCTGCAGCTGGGTCGGGTCGGCCTCGTCCTGGGCACCGGGTACCAGGCCCGCGCGCCGACCACCGATCTCGATCAGGCTCGCCAGCGACTGGACGACGACCTCCTCGACCCGGATCGACTTCATCTGCTCCTCGTAGGCCGCCATCAGCTCGGCCTCGGTCGGCTGGCGCCCCTCGGCGCCGGCCGGCTGCTCCCCGGCGGGGTTGGTGTCCGGGGTCGGATCGTTGCTGCTCATACGGCTTCCTCCTCGGGGCGAGCCGTGGCCAGGGCCACGGTCGGGTACGTCGCTTGGGTCTCGGCCACCGCCGCGGCGAAGGCCTCGGTCGGGGAACCGCCGTCCGCGACCCGAGCGTACTGGCGTTCGGCGCCGTTCTGCTCGGGGAAGACGGGGTCGATGCCGAGCTCGGCACGGACGGGCGCGGTCCACGCGAGCAGGCGGTCAGCCGCTTCGGCGGCCGGGAACTCGGTCGCGGTCGTCCAGTCGATCAGGTTCCCGGTGCGGCCGTCACGGATCGCGCGCCACAGGTTCTCTTCGACCAGCCGGTTGGCCGGCGGATCGAACGGGCGGCCCTCGTCGTGGTCGCGAGCAGCCTGCAGCGCGCACGCCACCAGCAGGCTGGTCAGCGCCTCGGACTCCTGCGCGGTGCTCTGGGCATCGCAGATCCGGATCTCGACCGTGCCGAAGGCGATGTGCGGCCGGACCGACCACCAGACCTGCGTGTACTCGACCACCGATCGGGTCGAGACCAGCAGCTCGAGGTACTCGCGGAACGCGCGCCACGATCCGAAGTGGTCCGGCACGCCGCAGCGCGGGAACGACTTCGTGAAGGTCTGGGTCCGCATCGAGTGCAGACCGGAGTTCAGCCCGTCGACGAACGGGGAGTTGGCCGAGATCGCCAGCAGCAGCGGCAGCACCGGGCGCAGCCGGTCGCAGACCGCGATCGCCCGGTCGGCGTCGCGGATCCCGACGTGGACGTGGAGCGAGAACGTCGCGTTGCGCCGGGCGACCCAGCGCAGGCCGTCGACGACCCGGCGGTAGTGCTCGGTGTCGATGAACGCCTGCTGCCGATAGTCGTCCCACGGGTGGGTGCCGGTCGCGCCGAGCGTGATCCCCAGGTCCGCCGCCCGCGTGAACAGCCGCTGGCGGGCGTCGCGTTGGCGGACGAGCGCGTCGGCGAGGTTTTCGCCGCGACCCGAACGGATCTCGATTTCGGTGCGGATCAGCTCGCCGGCCACGGCCGACGCCAGCACCGGATCCTCGCCACAGGCCGCTTGCAGGTCCTCGAAGCGGGTGACGAGGTCAAGCGTGCCCGGATCGAGGAGCATGAACTCCTCCTCGATCCCCACGGTTCCGTCGGTGCCGGTGGCGTAGAGCGCTTCGGCGGCGGGCAGGTCGATTGCGGCGTCGGCGCCCATCAGGCGGCTTCCCGGGTGGTCGTCGTGGGCGGGATGGTTGATACCACTGAGATCGTGGATGTGAGGTGGGACATCGACTCCCGCCCGACCCGATGCCGGGTGCCGGTCGACGTCGAGGGCAGTACCGGGAGTACTGGCGAGATGTCGGTCGGTGCCAGGCGCCGACCGGTGCGTGCATCGCGCCGCGAGATCATGGAATCGACCATCAGGCGAGGTAGTAGTAAAGGGCGTGCAGCAGGTCGACCGCGGGGCTCGACGTGTGCACCGTGACCCCGGGCGGGGTCCGCAGCAGCGTTCCACTGTAGTTGAAGATGATCTGCACGCCGGCGTCGACCAGTTCGTCGGCCAGGCCCTGAGCGGCCTTGGCCGGCGAGGCGATCACGCCGACGACGATCTCGTTCTGGCGGACAGTGTCCCCCAGGTAGCGCACGTCGCCGATCGTCAGATCACCGATCGGGGTGCCGATCTTGGCCGGATCGTTGTCGAGCGCCGCGACGATCTCGAAGCCGTGGTCGGCGAAGACGTCGCTGCCGGCGATCGCCCGGCCGAGGTGGCCGGCGCCGAGCAGCAGGATCCCCACGTGCTGGCTGGTGTGGAGGATGCTGCGGATCTTGACGACCAGCTCCTCGACGTCGTAGCCGACGCCGCGCTTGCCGAACCGCCCGAACCCGGAGAGGTCGCGGCGGATCTGGGTGCTGTTGACATGGGTGTGCGCCGAGAGCTCCTGCGAGCTCATCGTCTCGCGGCCCATCTTGCGGGCCTGGGTCAGCGTCTGCAGGTAGCGCGAGAGCCGCTCGGCCTGGCCGACGCCGAGCCGGACCTCGGGCTCGCGGGGCTCAGCCGGTTCGCCGGCCTCGTCGTCGCCGTCGAGCCGGCCGCTCCCGTCGTCCCCGTCGACGGCGCTGATCGGCGCAGCGACCGGCGCGAGCTTGCGCGCCGTGACGGGCGGCACCGGCACGGGAGACACCGGCACTCCACCCACCCCGGGGGTGCTCACCACGCGCCGTGCCTCGGCGCCGCCGGCCGCCTCACGCCGTGCGCGCAGGTCGCGGACGGCGGCCAGGACCTTGTCGCCGTCGACGGCGAAGTCGCACAGCTCCTCGCCCGCGACCGCGATCACGGGGATCCGCTCGAGGTACCTCGCGTGTAGGCGATCGTCACGCTCGATGTCGACCGTGCGCACGACGAACGGCTCCTGCTCGCGGAGCACGTCAAGATCGGCGATCGCGTCGGCGCACAGATGGCATCCGGCACGCAGGAAGACAACGACCTCGGGGGCTGCGGACACCCTCAGATCCTCGCAGACCGCACGGGCACCACGGGTACTGATCGGCTCAGTCGGCCCATACCCGACGATCAGGCGGGCTCGACGGCGGTCTGTCGCGGGCGCTGACCGGAGGCGTACGCCTCCAGCGCCAGGGCCGCGTCGTGGGTGGGCAGCGGGTCGCGGTAGCGCGCGACCGCCGCGATCATCGCCGCGTTGTCGGTGCAGAGGTCGCGGGACGGGATCGCCACGTCGGCCGGCAGCGCTCCGAGCCGCGCGCGCAGCGGACCGTTCGCCGCGACGCCGCCGCCGACGGCCAGCCGGTCGATCCCGGTCTGCTCGAGCGCCCGCTCGACGCGGATCGCCAGCGTCTCGACGACGGCATCCAGGTACGACGCCGCAAGATCCTCACGACGACGGGCGGTCTCCTGCTCTCCGAGCTCGCGCAGCTTGTAGAGCAGCGACGTCTTCAGCCCGGCGAACGAGAAGTCCAGCCCGCGGACCTTGCGCGCCGTCGGGAAGGCGAACGCCGACGGGTCGCCGCCCGCCGCGAGCCGCTCGAGGTGCGGGCCCCCGGGGTACGGCAGGCCGAGCAGCCGCGAGCCCTTGTCGACGGCCTCGCCGGCGGCGTCGTCGAGCGTCGTCCCGAGCCGCTCGATCCGGTCGGGCGAGTCGACGCGCGCCAGGAAGGTGTGCCCGCCCGACGCGACCAGGGCGACGAACGGCGGCTCGAACCCGAGCGGCTGCAGCGTGCCGGCCAGCACGTGGCCGTCGAGATGATCGACCGGGATCAGCGGCAGACCGCGGACGACGGCGATCGCCTTGGCCGTCTGCAGGCCGACGAGCAACGCCCCGACCAACCCCGGCCCCTGGGTCACGGCGACCCGCGAGACGTCGTCGAGCGAGATCCCGGCGCTCCGCAGTGCCTCGGCGACGACCGCATCGCAGCGCTCGACGTGGGCGCGCGCCGCCAGCTCGGGCACCACGCCGCCGTAGGCGTCGTGGATCCCCTGGCTGGAGATCACGTTGGAGCGGATCTCGCCGTCGTCGGTGACCACCGCCGCGCAGGTGTCGTCGCAGCTGGTCTCGATCGCCAGGATCACCGCTGCCGCCCCCGCTTGCCGTCGAAGTCCGCGGGCACGTCCGGGGGCACCGGGCCCCCCGATCCCACTCCCCGCCCACCGACGTTCTCAGCGCCCGGGATGTCGTCGGTCCGGCCGTCGAGCGTCGCGGCGGTCCGCCACATGATCAGGGCGTCCTCGCCGTCGTCGCGGTAGTAGCGCCGTCGCGTCCCGACCGAGACGAATCCGAGCGAGTCGTAGAGCTCACGGGCCGCCACGTTCGACGGCCGGACCTCGAGCGTGATCCGCGCGTCGGGGCCACCGGCGGCGGCGATCGTGTGCTCGAGCAGCTCGCGGGCGATCCCCTCGCGCCGCCGGTTCGGCTCGGTGCAGATGTTCATCAGGTGGTAGGCGTCGTCGTAGCGGCTGACGATCGCGTAGCCGACGAACTCGAGCGGCGCGTCGGGCCCGGACTCGACGCCGCGGCTCGGGGCGCGGGCGGCGACGCTCAGCCCGCCGGCCTTGGCCGTTTCGAGCACGAACATCGCCAGCGACCACGGCGCCGGATAGCTGCGTCGCTCGATCGCCAGCACCTGCGGCAGGTCGGCGAAGGTCAGCCGACTGACCGAGAGGCCGTTGCCGGTCCGGTCGCGCGCCACGCCCAGGCCGCCGGCGTGCTCGCCGTCGCGCGCCGGCCGCGGGTCCCCCGCGTTCGGGATCGGCGGCATCAGCGGCGCTCCGCGGTCGGGATCGCGTCGGGCGCGCGCACGTACACGGGACGCACGGTGTCGGGATCGCGCGGGGTGGTCCGCGCGGCGACGGCGGCGAGCGCCAGGCCGTCGACCACGTGCGCGGCCGGGTCGTCGGGCACCCGCACGCCGAGCGCCTCGATCTCGGCACGCCACGCCTGCGCCCCGTCGCCGACCGCCACCGTGGGCCGCGGGTCGAGCGCAGCGAGCGTCGCCACCAGATCGGTCTGGGCGCAGGTCCACGGCACGAGCTCCGCGACCTGCTCGGCGACGTCGCCGGGGCCGACCACGGTCACGAAGTACTCCTTGCGGCGAGCGTCCTGAGCAACCGCGATCGGCCCGTCGGCCCCCGCATCGCGGGCCGCCGCGGCGATCGCCGCCGAGCTCGGGACCCCGACGACCGCGGCGCCGGACGCCAGCGCGACCGCCCGTGCGGTCGCGACGCCGACCCTGATCCCGGTGAACGTGCCCGGTCCCAGGCCGACCACGATCCGCTCGACCGTCGACCAGTCGCCGCCGGTCTCCGCCAGAGCGTCCTCGGCCAGCGCCAGCAGGCGACGGGTGTGGTCGGGGCGCGGCGCGGGCTGAGCGTTCGGATCCGGCGCCTCGAAGCGCGCCGCTCGGGGACCGGCCGCACCGTCGGGACCCGCGGGGGCCACGGCGGCGGCGACCGTCGCTGAGGTCGCCGTGTCGAGCGCCAGCGTCCAGCCGCTCATCGGGCCCACCGCAGCTCGATCCGGCGTCGGTCGTCGCCGTCGTGGTGCAACTCGACCGCGAGCGCCGTGCGGGCCGCGACGTGGTCGGCGATCGGGTCCGGCCACTCGACGAAGGCGATCACGTCGCCGTGCAACTCGTCCTCGATCAGTTCCTCGTCGTCGTCGCTGAGACCGGCCGAGCCGAGCCGGTAGAGATCGAGGTGCGCGACCCGGATCGCGTCGCCGTCGTAGCGGTGGGCGAGCGCGAAGCTCGGCGACGTCACCGGTTCCGTCGCGCCGAGCGCGCGCGCCGCTCCGCGCACCAGGGTGGTCTTGCCCGCGCCGAGGTCGCCGCGCAGCAGCACGACCGCGCCCGGACGCAACTCGGCGGCGATCTCGGCGCCGAGACGCTCGGTCTCCCCCGCAGATGCGGTCTGGCGAACGTCGGCACGCATG
>JBQGEK010000308.1:0-11270 GCA_052039575.1 Patulibacter sp.
CTTCAGTGCGGGCTGAGAACTTTAGCACATCGCTAGACCCTCGTGCAGTCCGGTCACCCGAACCCCTCGGCTGCGATGCGCTTCCGTCTTCAGCGCCCCGGGGAATATACAGACCCGCCACAACAATGCGTCGTGACCCTCGTCACTCGCCAGAGCGGTACGCCGTACAGCCGGTTCTGCCTGCGTATCCGGCGGTTCTCCGGGGTCCTTCGCTATCCCTCGCGCAGGCGTACGAACCGGCGCTTGCCCATCTGCAACGCCCGGTCGACGAGTTCGGCCCGGTCCGCGTCCAGGCGGTCCTGCGGCCATGCCTCGCCGTCGATGCGCACTCCCCCCTGGCCGATCGCCCGACGGGCATCGGACCGGGAGACGCCGAAGGCCGACGCGAGAACGGCTGGAAGGTGCAGCTGCTCCTCCCCCGCTTCAAGCACATGCTCGGGGATCTCGTCCGGGATCGCCTTGTCCCGGAACACGCGATCGAACGCCTGCTGGGCCTGCTCTCCTGCGCCCGGTCCGGCGAACCGGTCGCAGAGACCGCGCGCCAGCGCACGCTTGCGCTCGCGGGGCCCGGTCTCCGACCACGTCGTCAGATCGATCCCCAGCAGATCGCTCCAGCTGTCGATCGTCTCGTCCGGGATCCGCATCGTCCGTCCGAAGATCTCATCCGGCTCCTCGGTGATGCCGATGTGGTTGCCGAGCGACTTCGACATCTTCTGCACGCCATCGGTTCCTACGAGCAGGGGCATCGTCATCACCGCCTGCTCCGGGTGGCCCTCGGCACGCTGCACATCACGCCCGAACAGCAGGTTGAACGTCTGATCCGTCCCCCCGATCTCGACGTCCGCTTCGATCGCCACCGAGTCGTACCCCTGGAGCAGCGGGTACAGCAGTTCCAACAGACTGATCGGCTTGTTCGCCTTGAATCGCTTGGAGAAGTCGTCGCGCTCCAGCAGCTGCGCGACCTTCGGGATCCGCGCCAACGCGAGGAACCGGTCCATCGGCATGTCGAGCCATTCGCCGTTGCGGCGGACTTCGAGTCGCTCCGGGTCCTGGTCGAGCACGCGCCGCGCCTGGTCGCGGTAGGTGGTCGCGTTGTGCTCGATCTCGTCGCCGGTCAGGACCGGTCGGGTCGCGGACCGTCCACTCGGGTCGCCCACGCGCGCGGTGTAGTCGCCGATGATCAGCACGACACGGTGCCCGAGGTCCTGGAACTCGCGCAGCTTCTGCAGCACCACCACGTGACCGAGATGGATGTCCGGTGCCGTCGGGTCGATCCCGAGCTTGACGCGAAGTGGCCGGCGCTCCCTGGCGGCCGCCGCGAGACGAGCCTCCAAGGCCCCCTCCGGCTGGACGGCCGCCACGTTTCGAGCGAGGAACGTGGCGTCGGTACGGGGGTCAGGCATCACGTCGATGTTAGGATACCGGCGGTCTCGTTACGCATTCCGAGCGCCCGGTGGCTGCCGCCCTTCCGGCGCGACGCGGATCGCGTTGCCGCACAATTCCGAAGCACCGTCGATGCGGTGCCTCGAAAACGACGCGCGAGGCCGACCTCGATCCCGTGAACTCCGGACCGAACGACACTCACGACCAGCAGGACCAGCCGCAGCGGCCGAAGATCCGCCTGCGCTGGCTGCGTCTGCTCGCGCTGCTCGTGCCGATCGGTGCGCTGGCCGCTGTCTCGCTGGTCTTCGGGATGATGATGGCCGTGTCGCGGGAGCTTCCCGACCTGGACACCGCGCAGGAGTTCCAGGCGGCCGAGAACTCGGTCCTGCTCGACCGCAACGGTCGGACGATGGGCATCCTCGCCGACTCCTCGCGTCACATCGTCTCCGACGAGCAGATCTCCCCGGCGATGAAGGACGCCGTCGTCGCGATGGAGGACGAACGGTTCTGGTCCAACAGCGGCGTCGACTTCCGCGGTATCGGCCGTGCCGTCGTCCAGGACATCATCGAGCGCCGGGCTGCTCAGGGCGGATCGACGATCACGCAGCAGCTGATCAAGATGTCGCTCGAGGCGCAAAACGAGCGGACGATGTTCCAGAAGCTCCGCGAGGCTGCCCTGGCGTTCCACATGACGCGCCAGTGGAGCAAGTCGAAGATCCTGACGAACTACCTCAATCAGGTGTACTTCGGCTACGGGGCGTACGGCGTCGAGTCCGCGGCCAAGACGTACTTCGGGAGCCGGCCGGACCACGAGGGCTGCGGGATGCCACAGAGGCCGTGCGCCCAGGGGCTTACTCCGGCCGAGTCCGCGTTGCTGACCGCGATCATCGCGTCGCCTTCGATGTACGACCCCGTCACCGAGCCTGCGCGCACGCTGCGCCGGCGTGACGAGGTGCTCCGCAAGATGTTCGAGCAGCAGCGGATCGACCGTGCCGCCTACGACGAGGCGATCGCCGAGCCGCTGCCCGCCCGTGACGAGGTCGAGCCGCCCACGCTCGAGGCCAAGAACCCGTACTTCGCGTCGTGGGTCAGTGCCCAGTTGGTCGATCGCTTCGGGGCGCAGCGTACGTACGAAGGTGGCATGAAGGTCACCACCACCATCGACCAGGCGATGCAGGACGCCGCCGAACGGTCGATCAAGATGTTCCTGCCGGACACCAACGGGCCCCGCGCGTCGATGGTCGCGATCGACAACCGCACCGGTGAAGTCCGCGCGATGGTCGGCGGCGACGATTACGGCAGCAAGCCGTTCAACCTCGCCACCCAGGGTCAGCGGCAGCCGGGCTCCTCGTTCAAGCCGTTCGTGATGGCCCAGGCGCTGCGCGACGGTGTCTCCGCCAACTCCGTCTGGGAGTCGAAGAAGCTCGCGCTGCGCGTGAAGGACGAGAACGGGCGCACCGAGACCTTCCGCGTGACCAACTCCGAAAGCGCCTACGCCGGCCGGACGACGCTGGCCAACGCTCTCACCTGGTCCGACAATGCGGTCTTCGCCCAGGTCGGACAGAGCGTCGGCACCAAGCCGATCGCCCGGTTGATCGAGCGGATGGGCATCCGTACTCCGGTCTCCAGCAACGCCGCGGTCGTGCTCGGCGCTCCGCGACGCGGCGTCACCGTGCTCGATCTGGCTCACGCCTTCGAGACGTTCGCCACCCGTGGCCTGCGCATCGAGGGCTCGCTCGGCGCACCGAACGGCGGCCCGGTCGGGATCACGCGCGTCGACACCGGCAACCGCGTGATCAAGAACAAGACCGAGCGCAAGCGGATCATCTCGACTGGCGTCGCCGACAACACGACGGCGATCATGCGCAACGTCGTCAGCAAGGGCACCGGCACGCGCGCGCAGTACGGCGGCTTCGCCGCTGGCAAGACCGGCACGACCGAGAACAACGTCGATGCCTGGTTCGTCGGGTTCAGCAAGGAGATCACCGTTGCCGTCTGGGTCGGCTATCCCGATTCCGGCAAGCCGATGCAGACCGAGTACAACGGCGAGCCCGTCGAAGGTGGCACCTACCCCGCGGCGATCTGGGGGCAGTTCCAGCGCTCGGTCGCCGCGATCCTCGACCGTCGGGCCAAGAGCGGCAAGCACAAGACCCCGACTGGCCCCGACGTACCGATCGGCGCGGACGACGGTGAGGACGAGCCGCCGGGTCCCGGCGAGACCGGTAGCAGCGGTCCGACCGAGAGTAGTGGCTCCGCCGATGGCGGCGGTTCGACCTCCGCTCCCACCGGCACCTCCACCAGCGGTGGCACCGGTGGTTCCAGCGCCGGAGCGACCGGAGGCAGCGCGACCGGCAGCGGCTCCGGGTCCAGCAGCGGCGCCACCGGCGGGTCCGGCTCGACCGGCGGCGGTAGCTCGGGCGGTGGCCAGACCGGCAGCTCGACGCCGGCGACGCCGCCGCCGGCCAATCCGGCGCCCGCCCCCAGCAGCGGATCGGGGGCGTCCGGGTCGGGATCCGGATCGGGCGGCGGCGCGGGATCGGGGTCGGACTCCGGGGCCGGGAGCGCCGCGCCGAGCGGGCCGACCGACGGCGGCGGCGGCGCCGCCAGCGGTGCCGTGCCGCTCGAGTAGCGCCTAGACGAGCAAGACGCGAGGGCGCGAGACGAACGGGCTCGTCGCGTCGGCGAAGCGCCACGGCAACTCCGCGGCCTTGGTGATCCCGACCCGCACGCCGGTGACGAGCCGGACCGGACGCGCGCCCGGAGCCGGCTCGGCGATCCGCAGCGGGCCCGTGACCAGGTCGGTGCGGTCCAGATCGAACCCGATCGCCAGTGCCTGGGCGAGCTTCCCCGGCCCGGACGTCAGGTCACGGTCCTCGCGTCCGAGTCGGTTGCGACGGATCGCCGACAGCCCGGCCAGCGGCTCCACCGCCCGGATCAGCACCGCAGCCGCGGTCCCGTCCGGCTCGCACACCGCGTTGAGCATCGCGTGCAACCCGTACGAGCGGTAGACGTAGGCGTGCCCCGGCGGCCCGAACAGCGCGGCCGTTCGCGGCGTTGGACGCGGCGGCCGACCGTAGGCGTGGCAGGCCGGCTCGGTCTCGTGATACGCCTCGGTTTCGACGATCCTCGCGGTGCAGCCGCGGTGGACCACCGTGCAGCCGAGCAGGTCGCGGGCCACGTCGAGTACCGGGCGGTCGTAGAACCCCCGGGATAGCGGCGTCGGCACAGCCATCGCATCCTCCGGCTCGGCCGCGGCGATCAGCCCGGCCACCGGCAGCGGCCCCGTCGCGGCCGCCCTGCGGGTGCCGCCGCGACCTGCCGACGAGCTGCGCCGCGCGGCGCTCACCGGATCAGGCGCCGAGCGCCTCGCGGGCGAGGACGAGCTGCTCCTGGACCCGCGCCTGCGAGGTACCGCCCTGGCTCTGCTTGCGCTCGAGCAGCGAGAGCGGCTCGATCACGTCGCGGATCCACGGACCGAGGTGCTCGCTCTGGGCCCGCAGCTCGTCGTCGGAGATCTCCGAGAGCTGGCGCTTGGACTCGACCGCCTCGCGAACCAGGCCGCCGACGATCGCGTGACACTGGCGGAAGGGGACGCCGCGCTTGACCAGCTCGTCGGCCAGGTCGGTCGCGGCCAGCAGCTCGTCGGCCGCCGCCGCCGCCATCCGGTCGGCGCGGAAGGTCGCGCCGCCGATCATGCCCTTGGCTGCCGCCAGCGCCTGGTCGAGCGTGTCCGCTGCGTCGAAGACGTGCTCCTTGTCTTCCTGCAGGTCCTTGTTGTAGGTCAGCGGCAGGGCGTGGATCACACCGTGCAGCGCGGACAGGTGACCGGTGATCCGCGGTGCCTTGGCCCGCAGCAGCTCGGCGCAGTCGGGGTTCTTCTTCTGCGGCATCAGCGACGAGCCGGACGACCAGGCGTCGGGCAGCGTGAGGAAGCCGAACTCCTCGCTCGCCCACTGGACGATCTCCTGGCCCAGCCGCGAGAGGTGCGTTGCGCAGGTCGCGGCGGCGTTCAGGTAGTCGAGCGCGTAGTCGCGGTTGGAGACCGCGTCGATCGAGTTCGGCGCCGGCGCATCGAAGCCGAGCTCTGCCGCGGTCATCGTGCGGTCGGTGTCGAAGTTGACGCCGGCCAGCGCGCCCGCGCCGAGCGGCATCCGACGCATCGCCTGCTCCTGGGTGAAGCGGAACCGCGCGCGGTCGCGCTCGAGCATCCAGACGTAGGCCAGCAGGTGGTGCGCCAGGTAGACCGGCTGTGCACGCTGGAGGTGGGTGTAGGCGGGCATCGGCCAGTCGACGTGCGCCTCGGCGACCTCGATCAGCGTGCCCATCAGCGCCTCGATCCCGGCGATCGCGCGCTCGGCGGCCTCACCGGTCCAGAGCGCGAAGTCGGTCGCCACCTGGTCGTTGCGCGAGCGGGCGGTGTGCAGCCGGGCGCCGGGATCGCCGACGAGCTCCGTCAGGTGGCGCTCGATCGCCATGTGGATGTCTTCGTCGTTCGCGTCGAACGGGAACGTCCCGTCCTGGAGCTTGGACTCGATCTGCTCGAAGCCGGCGAGGATCGCGTCCAGGTCGTCCTGCCCGATCACGCCGCGAGCCGCCAGCATCCGCGCGTGGGCGCGCGATCCGCGGATGTCCTGACGCCACATCCGGCGGTCGTACCCCAGGCTGGTGTTCATCTCCCGGAAGACGGGGTCCTGCGGCTCAGCGAAGCGTCCCATGTGCTTCGACAGTCTAAGTCGCGGCTTCGCCGTAGGACCCGTGACCTGGTCCCTCAGATCACGCCCGCCCCGGCCGGGGAAACGTTTGCGGCCTTGACGTCTGGCGCGGATCGCGCCGGGGGACGGGCGCCTCGTCGCCCGGCTCGGCCGCTCCCCGGTAGCGGACCGTCACGCGCACCGCGTTGGCTCGATCCCGGCCCCAGATGCGCAGCACCACGTCGCTTCCCGTCACGACCGCCCGCGACCTCCGGTACTCGAACCCCGCGGCGAACGGCAGCCGCCGCACGGTCTTCTCCCCCCGCACCCGCGTCGCCACGACAGCGTCCCTCCCCACCCCGCAGGTGAGCCACGCCAACGGCTCGGCTTCCGCCGCGTACGTGATGCGCCGGCGGGACCGCCGCTCGTGCACCGCCCAGACCGCCACGACCAGATCGCTGACGATCACCGGGTTCTCCCGTGGTTCGTAGCCGCCGACCGTCTCGAGCCGCACGAATGAGCCCTCCGCAGCGACCCGATCGAGATCGCCGGGGTCGGCGACGGAGCCGGCTGTGCCGTGCTGCGCCTCCGGACCCTCGGGATGCACGGCGACGGCGGTCGAGCGGCGGCGGCGCCGCGCCCGGTAATCACGGAGCTCCCACGCCCACCAGAAGACCAGCGACGCCGCCAACGGGTATCCCCACCACCGTCCCGACAGCCCCAAGGACAGCACGGAGCACAGCGCCGCAAGGCTGATGAGGGCGATGCTCGTGGTGGAGTTCGTGGGTGGAGGAGCGATCGCGCGGCCTCGATGCCCTGAGCGAGCCACGGCACCGCGTCCCACCGCGCCGCGGCTCCGCTCCGATGGTTGCGTCGTTTCGGCCACATCCGAGATCCTGCCACCGGCGAGCCGCTGTGCCCCTGTACCGCGGGCGCGACCGCTCGACGCGGGTTCCGACTGCCGGACAGGACCGATCAGGCCTCGAATCCGGTCTACGTCGCGGCTGAGCCGCACGCCCGCCCCATCCGCTCCGCGGTGGCCCGCACGTGCTCGATCAGCTCGGGCGGGCCCTCGACGACGTAGTCGCAGTCCATGAACATCAGGTGGACGGTCAGCCACTCCAGGTTGTCCGACGACGTGCGGATCCAGCAGCTCTGGTCGTCGATCGGCTCGACCCGGCCGCGCCACCAGGACACCTCCTGCGGCAGCGACTCCGCGGGAGTCTGGACGCGGACCGAGGCCTCCCAGCGCATCGGCTGGTTCTGCATCGACTCCCGCACGTACGACGCCGCGTCCTGACCACCCGGCAGCGACCGGCCGACGAACCGGGTGCCGGTCGACGTCGGCGACGTCATCCGGTCGACCCGGAACATCCGCCAGTCCTCGCGCCGCAGATCCCACGCCACCAGGTACCAGCGGCCGTGATCGGAGACCAGGCGGTGCGGCTCGACCGTGCGGTCGGCCTGCTCGCCGTCCTTGCGCACGTAGCCGAAGCGCAGCCGCTCGCGGTCGCGGCAGGCCTGCGAGATCGTCACCAGCGCCGCCGACGCGACCGGCATGCCGAACTTCGGGACCGGCACGATCGCCTCCTGCAGCGCCGCGATCTGGTGGTGAAGCGTCGGCGGCAGCACCTGCTCGAGCTTGGTCAGCGCGCGGACGGACGCCTCCTCGATCCCCGCGATCGTGCCACCGGCCGCAGTCCGCAGGCCGACCGCGATCGCGACCGCATCCTCATCGTCGAGCAGCAGCGGAGGCAGCCGCTGGCCGGCCCGCAGCTGGTAGCCGCCGCCGGTGCCGCGGGCCGCGTCGACCGGGTACCCCAGGCTGCGGAGCCGCTCGACGTCCCGGCGCAGCGTGCGCTCGCTGACCCCGAGCTCGTCGGCCAGCTCCCCGCCCTCCCAGAAGCGGTGGGTCTGGAGCAGCGACAGCAGTCGCAGCATGCGGGTGCTGGGATCGGACATCTCACTCGGTCCTCCGGATCGACGGCCGATGGCGCGGAGCGTCATCGGGATGCGCTGCATCCTGGCGCATCTTCCGGTCACGATCTGACCTGAAGGCGGATTTCCGGTCACGATCTGGCCTGAATCCGGCGCAGAGTGGCCGCATGATCACCACCGAGGGCTTGACCCGCACCTTCCGCTCCGGCGACCGAACCGTCGAAGCGGTCCGGGGCATCGACCTCTCCGTCGAGGACGGCGAGCTGCTCGCCTTCCTCGGCCCGAACGGCGCCGGCAAGTCGACGACGTTGCGGATGCTGACCACGCTGCTGCGTCCGACCGCCGGACGCGCGCTGGTCGCCGGCCACGACGTATCGCGAGATCCCGACGCCGTGCGTCGCCGGATCGGCTACGTCGGTCAGGGCGACGGCGCCAGCCACAGCCAGCGCGTCCGCGACGAGCTCGTCGCCCAGGGCCGCTGCTACGGCCTGAACGCCGCGGCCTCCGGAGAGCGGGCCGACGAATTGCTCGACGCGCTCGAGCTGGGCGACCTGGCCCGCCGCATGGCGAGCACGCGGTCGGGCGGCCAGCGCCGACGGCTCGACGTCGCGCTGGGCATCGTCCACCGGCCGGGACTGCTGTTCCTCGACGAGCCGTCGACCGGGCTCGATCCGCAGAGCCGGGCGAACCTCTGGCGTCACATCCTGCGGCTGCGGCAGGAGACCGGGATGACGATCTTCCTGACCACCCACTACCTGGAAGAGGCCGACACGATGGCCGAACGGGTCGTGGTGATGGACGAGGGCCGGATCATCGCCGACGGCACCGCGAGCACGCTCAAGCGCGAACTGGCGAAGCGCAGCGAGATCGCCGCCCCGACGCTCGACGACGTCTTCCTCGACCTGACCGGCCGATGCCTACGCGACCGGGTCATCGCGCCCGAACCGGTGCCGGCGTGAGCCGCGTCCCCGATCCCGTCCGTCCACCCCACGCCGAATTCGAGCTTCCGATGTCCTCCACCCTCACCGCCCCCGCGCCCGCCCCGCTGCGACCCGCCCGCGCGACGTCGGCCCTGACCGACGTTCGCACCGTGTTCGTCCGCGAGCTGCGGCCGCTGCTCCACGAGCCGTTCGCGCTGCTCTTCGGGATGATCCAGCCGCTGTTCTTCCTGGCCCTGTTCGCGCCGCTGCTGCTCGCCACGGACGGACTCGGTGACGTCGCGTCGCTGCAGTGGTTCGTGCCGGGCCTGCTCGTGATGTCGACCCTCTTCGCCACGTCGATGACCGGATCGAACCTGCTCCAGGAGATGCAGACCGGCGCCCACGAGCGGATGTTGGTGACCCCGGTCCGGAGCTCGGCCCTGATCGTCGGACGCGCGCTCAAGGAGATCGTCCCGGTCGTCGGCCAGGCGGTGTTGCTGGTCGCGGTCTCGCTGCCGTTCGGCCTCGATCTGCATCCGGCCGGGATGCTGCTCGGGCTGGTCGTGATCGGCGTGCTCGGGATCGGGATCGGTGCCCTGTCCTACACGCTTGCGCTGCTGGTCAACGACCAGGACTGGGTCTTCTGGACCGTCCAGCAGACGCTGATCTTCCCGTTGCTGCTGCTGTCCGGGATGTTGCTGCCGACCGACGACGGCCCGGGCTGGCTGCGGGTGCTCGCGGCGATCAACCCGCTGACCTACGTGGTCGACGCCGAGCGCGCGCTGTTCAACGGAGACATGACGACCGCCGTGCTGTGGGGGGCGCTCGCCGCGACCGGCACCGCCTTCGTCGGCCTGGCCGTCGGCGTCCGCACGATCCGCCGCAGCGCGGACTGACGTCCAGTCCGCCGGCGCACTCCGTGCTCAGGCCGGCGGCGGGTCGTGTAGGGCGACCTCGAGCAGGAACCGCGGGGCGGTGCCACGGCGGGTCAGTCGGGCGGCCCGCGCCCCGGCCACCGGCCGCGGGAACGGACCCGCGGCGTACTCCTCGGTCACCAGGCGCCCGACGACGTGCCCGCCGAGCAGCACCGTCAGGTCGTCATCTGCGGTCGTCGTTCGCAGTTCGACGCGCAGCGGCACCCGGCGGACCACCGGCGTCGGGTCCGGACCGAAGGGCCGCTCCAGCAGGGGTTCCGCCGCGTCGTCGTACGCGACCGACCACCAGTACGGCGGCTGACCGGCCCGCATCGCGCGCACCCACGCGATCCCACCCCGGACCTGCTCGCCCAGGTAGCGGCGACCGTCGGCCCACGACGAGTCCCGCAGCTCCTCCGCGAGGCCGTCGTCGAAGCGCTGCTTCCGGAGGTCGGCCGGCATCTCCCCGTCGTGCTCGGACCGCCCGAGACCGTCAGTGCCCAGTCCGCTCATGCTGCTCCGATCGGTCGACGTCGAGTCCCCGCCCCACGCCCGACCGCCGATCAGGGCGCCAGGACGGCGGTCAGCTGATCCACGACCCGCTGCACCTGGTCCTGCGTCATCTCGGGGAAGAACGGCAGCGACAGCCCGCGGGCCGACGCGTCCTCGGCGACGGGGAACTGGCCCTCGCGGAACCCGAACTTCTCGCGGTAGAAGGCGAACAGGTGGATCGCCGGCAGGTACGGGCGGGTCTGGATCCCGCGGTCGGCGAGCGCGCGGATCGTGTTGTCGCGGTCGACGCCGCGGGGCACCCGCACCACGTAGACGAACCACGAGCGGCGGTCGCCGTCGTGGTCGGCGCAGAGCAGCTCGAGTCCCGTCCGGTCGACCAGGTCGGCCAGGGCCTCGTGGTACCAGGCGGCGACCTGGCTGCGGGCCGCGACCATCGCGTCGAGCCGGTCGAGCTGCGCGATCCCCAGCGCGCAGTGGAGGTCGCTGAGCCGGTAGTTGAACCCCAGACGGTCGTGATCGAGCCACTGCATGTCGGGCGCGCGGCCCTGGTTGCGCTCGCTGTCGATCCGCTGCTTGATCGCGTCGTCGGCGGTCGCGACCAGGCCACCCTCGCCGGTCGTCAGCTGCTTGTTGGCGTAGAACGCGAAGACCGTCGGGTTGCCGCGGCCGCCAACCGGAATCCCATCCACGTGGACCGCGCCGAGCGCCTGGGCCGCATCTTCGACGATCGGCAAGCCGAGCTGCTCGATCGCGGGCAGGTCGGCCGGGTAACCGAAGATGTGGACCGGCAACAGGGCGCGGGTCCGCGAGGTGATCGCCGCCGCCATCGCGTCGGCGCTGACGTTGAGCGTGTCGGGGTCGACATCGACGAAGACCGGTGTCGCACCCTCGAACAGCACCGCGTTGGACGT
>JBQGEK010000309.1:0-5201 GCA_052039575.1 Patulibacter sp.
AACGCCGCCGGCATGCGCGTGGCCGAGCCGGGCGAGAAGGGCCCGGGCGTCCACCGCAAGCAGGGCGGCAACCGGGGCGGCGGCGGCGGTCGTGGCCAGGCCGGTGGCGGCGGCGGCCGCGGCCCCCAGGGCGGTCAGAGCCGGTCGCCCCACTCGCGCGAGGATCAGGGCCGCCACGGGCGCTCGCGGGGCGGCCCCGGTGGCGGCGGCGGTCGCGGTGGCCGCGCCGGCGGCGGCAGCCGTCAGGGCGGCGGCGGCCGCTCCGGCGGTCGCGGCGGGCGCTAGGCCGACGCCGTTGCGCACACGCCGGACGCGCCGCGCCCGGCGAGTGCGCAACCATCGGTCTCCGCCGTCGTTCCGTACGCACCCGCCGGCGACCGGCCGACGCGCAACGAGTCGCTACGCCGGAGCCCGCTCCGGAAGATCGGTGACCGGGTCCCCGGCCACGCCCACCGCCACGACCGGCGCGGCGCGGTGCTCGCCGCGGCCGATCCAGAGCGCGGCCACGACGGCCAGCGCGGCGGACACGGTCATCAGCAGCCAGCCGCGCTGGAACGCCGCCAGCGCGTCGTCCGGCGCCGGCGTGCCGAAGACGGCGACCAGCAGCACCACGCCGATCACCGAGCCGAACTGCCGGCCGGCCGACAGCACCGCCGAGCCGGTCGCCAGCCGCTGCGGCGGCAGCGTCGACGCGACCGCGCCCGAGAGGCTCGGCAGCCCCAGGCCGACCCCGATGCCGCTGAGCAGCATGCCCGGGAGAAGCACCCCCAGGTAGTTCGGCTGCGCCTGCGCGCGCCACAGCCACCAGGCGGCGGAGAGCGCGAACAGCACGTTGCCGACGCAGGCAACTCGTCCGGCCCCGACCCGCGCCGCGAGGTGCCCGGCCGGCACCGCAAAGACGGCGGCCATCAGCGGCCCGGGTGCGAGCGCCAGCCCGGCGCGCAACTCGCTGTAGCCCCAGCTGCCGGTCATGAACAGGACGTTGCCGAGCAGCATCGCGCCGAACGCCACGCTGAACAGCAGCGCCGAGAGCGTCGCCGCGGAGAACGTCCTGTTGCGGAACAGCACCAGGTCGAGCGCCGGGGCGCGGTGGTCCGCGATCCGCGCCGAGCGGATGACCGTCGCTCCGACCAGCAGCAGCCCGCCGATCACGGCGAGGATCGTCGTCGGGGTCCCCCACCCGTGGTCGGGCGCGCGCACCACGCCCCAGGCGGACAGACCGACGCCGACGATCAGCAGCACGGTGCCGATCGCGTCCGGCCAACGCGGGTCGCGATCGTCCCGCGCCTCGACGAGCACCCGGCGGGCGAGCAGCAGCGCCAGCACGCCGACCGGCAGGTTGACCACGAAGACCCAGTGCCACGACAGCTCGACCAGCAGGCCGCCGATCGGCGGACCGAGCGCCGCCGCCACGCCGCCGACCCCGGCCCAGGCGCCGATCGCCGCCGCGCGCTTCTCGGGCGGGAACGCGTCGACGAGCAGCGCCAGCGAGGTCGGGAAGATCATCGCCGCGCCGCTCGCCTGGACGACGCGGAACGCCACCAGCGCACCGACCGACCAGGACACCGCGCAGAGCGCCGAGCCGACCGTGAAGACCACGAGCCCGGCCAGGAAGACCCGGCGGTGCCCGACCCGGTCCGCGATCCGGCCCGCGGGCACGAGCAGCGCGGCGAAGACGATCGCGAAGCCGTTGAGCACCCACGAGAGATCGCCGACCGACGCCCCGTCGAAGCTCCGTGCGATGTCGGGGAAGGCGATGTTGACGATGAACAGGTCGAGGCTGGCGAGGAAGACCGCAGCCGAGACGACGAGCAGGACGCGGTTCGGGGCGGGCCGGCCGGGTGGCGCGACCCGGGACGGTGGGACTTCTGGGATGTCGGTCAAGGCTCTCCGTTCCAGGCGGCCGATCCGGGACCTGCCGGTCGCCACCCACAGTGCGTTCGTTGAAGCGACTCGCAAGCTAGCACAGCGAGTCGGTTGAACAAACCCTGTACGGTTGAGGGCGTGCTCCGCCGTGACTACGACAGCCAGGTCTGCTCGGTCGCTCGCTCGCTTGAGGTCGTCGGCGAGCGTTGGTCGCTGCTGATCGTGCGCAGCCTGTTGATCGGCGTGCACCGCTTCGACGATCTCCACGAGGCGCTCGGCGTGACCCGCAGCACGCTGACCGACCGCCTCAAGCGCCTCGAGTCCGAGGGCGTGATCGAACGGCGGCAGTACCACGAGCGGCCGGCGCGCTACGAGTACCACCTGACCGCCAAGGGCCGCGAACTGTGGCCGGTGATCCACCACCTGATGCAGTGGGGCGACCGTCACTACCCCAACCCGGCCGGGCCGCCGACCGTGGTCACCCACCGGAACTGCGGGGGGCACGTGCGGATCGGCGCCAGCTGCGATGCCTGTGGCGCCGCGCTGTCGACCGAGGACCTGGCCGCCCGACCCGGCCCGGGCACCGACCCGCGCCGCGCCAGCTCGTGGACGCGTCGCACCGCCGACCCCGTGCCGGCGACCGCCGGTGGGATCGATCGAGGCGGCGCGGCCGAACCGCCCGATCCCTAGGCCACGACCGCCTCGGCGCCAATCAGGGCGCTGATCCGCTCACGGAACGCCTGGAACGCCGGATCGGTGCGCAGGTGCGGGGTGCTCTGCTGATCGCCGAACGGGATCGGCTCGTCGAGCACGACCCGACCTGGGCGCGGACTCATCAGCAGCACCCGGCTGCCCAGGTAGACCGCCTCCTCCACGCTGTGGGTGATGAACAGGACCGTCTGCCCCGAGCCGCGCCAGATCCGCAGCAGCTCGTCCTGGAGCCGTTCGCGGGTCAGCGCGTCGAGCGCGCCGAACGGCTCGTCCATCAGCAGCACGTCGGGCTCGTTCGCCAGCACCCGGGCGATCTGGCAGCGCTGCTGCATCCCACCCGACAGCTCGTACGGCGCCGCCGACACGAACTCGCTCAGCCCGACGAGGTCGAGGTAGCGGTCGGCGATCTCGTTGCGCTCCCGCCGGCCGGCTCCCCGCAGCTGCGGGCCGAGCGCGACGTTCTCGCGGACGGTCTTCCACGGGTACAGGTTGGGCTGCTGGAAGACCACCCCGCGCTGCGGCGACGGACCGTCGACGGGAGCCCCGCCGACGGTGATCGTGCCGGACGTCGGCCGGACGAACCCGGCCAGCGCGTTGAGCAACGTCGTCTTGCCGCAGCCCGAGGGGCCGACGATCGTGACGAACTCCCCCGGCTCGATCGTCAGATCGATCCCGGAGAGCGCGTCGACCGGGGCGTCGCCGCGCCCGGTGAACCGGTGGCCGACGCCACGGATCTCGATCCGATGATCGGCCATCGGACTCAGCGCGACGCCCGGGCGACGGCGGCGGCGGGCGCCGCGTCGACCGCGTCGGTGTAGGTGGCGTCCGGCTTGACCGCCGGGATCTGGCCGACGTCCTTGTTGAACGTGGCGGTGTTCAGCAGGTCGCCGCCGACGGCTCCGCCCAGGTAGTCCGGCGACGCCTGCTCGGTCGCGTCGAGGAACTGGAGGCCCTTGACCTGGTCCGCGACGTCGTCGGCCGACAGGTTGAGCTCGGCGGCGATCGCCTGGTGCGCGGCGGCGGGATCGTTCTTCAGCAGCTCGACCGCCTTGTTCTGCTGCTCGACCCAGACCTGGAGCGCTTCCGGGTAGTCGGTCGCGAACGAGGTCGAGACGACAGCCAGGTCGTAGGTGCGGTGGCCGGCCTTGGCCTGCTCGGCGCTGTCGGTGATCACGGTGCCGCCGTCCTCGATCAGCTCGGCCAGGCTCGGGTTCCAGACGTACGCCGCGTCGATGTCGCCGCGCGACCAGGCGGCCACGATGTCGGCCGGCTCGGCGTCGATGATCTTGACGTCCTGCTCCGCCACGCCGGCGTCCCTCAGCGCGGCGAGCAGCACGTAGTGCGTCGTCGAGGCGAGCGGGGCGGCGATCTTCTTGCCCTTGAGGTCAGCGATCGAGCTGATCCCGTCCTTGGCGACGAGCGCCTCGGCCTCGCCGATCACGTCGTGGATCCACGGCACGCGGTACTCGATGCCCTGCGAGATCCCACGCGAGACCGGGCTCGACCCGGCCAGGCCGAAGTCGACGCTGCCGCCGGCGAACGCCTCGTTGACCGTTCCGCCGGAGTCGAACTGCTTCCACTCGATCTCGGTGTCCGGCAGCGCCTGCTCGAGGTATCCGAGGTTCTTGACGACCAGGTCGCCGTTGGGGATCGCCTGGTAGGCGATCGTGATCTTGTCGGGAGCGTTCGCCGCGGCGGTCGTCCCGGACGCCGCCGTGGGCGTGTCGTCATCGTCGTTCCCGCCGCACGCCGCGAGCACGATCGCCACGGCGAAGGCGGCGAG
Organism: Patulibacter sp.; assembly: GCA_052039575.1. Lineage (GTDB taxonomy): Bacteria > Actinomycetota > Thermoleophilia > Solirubrobacterales > Solirubrobacteraceae > Patulibacter. The sequence goes on from JBQGEK010000309.1 coordinate 4,361, forward strand.
CAGCACCAGCAGCAGTCGGACGGACCGCGGTACTTGGGTGGAGAGGGACTGGGTCATCGGATTCCTTCGTTCGGAGTCAGGGTGGGCAACGGGGGTCGGCCGGTCATCCGTGGCCTTTCCACGGGACGGCGCGGCGCTCGAGCGCCTTGACCAGTTGGTCGAGGGCGATCGCGGTCAGTCCGATCACGACGATGCAGAGGATCGCCACGTCGGTCTGCTGGAACTTCTTGGTCGTCCAGGCCAGGCCGCCGATCCCGGGGATCCCGTCGACCGTCTCGGCGGCGACGATCGTGGTCCAGGCGAAGCCGAGCGACAGCCGGATCCCGGTGAACAGCTCGGGCAGGACCGACGGCAGCGTGACGTGGCGGATCGTCTGCCAGCGGCTGGCGCCGAGCGCCTGCGCGGCGTGGATCCGGTCCTGCCGGATCTTCTGGACCCCGCTGAGCACGGACAGCGCGATCGGCGCGAAGGCGGCGAGGAAGAGCAGCCAGACCTTCGACGCGTCCTCGATCCCGAACCAGATGATCAGCAGGCTGAAGTACGCCAGCGGCGGCAGCGCGCGGATGAAGTTGACGTACGGCTCGACGATGATCTGGAACGGACGGACCGTGGCGAGCAGCAGGCCGAGCGGGATCCCGACGAGGATCGCCAGCCCGACGCCGAGCCCGATCCGTCGCAGGCTCGCCCCGAGGTGCTCCCAGAGGTAGTAGCCGCTGAGTCCCTTCTGTCCGTCGTGGACGGTGACCGAATCGACGAACCGCGCCCAGACCGCGTCGGGTCGCGGCACGAACAGCTCGGACCAGACCTCGAGCTCGGTGACGAGCCACCAGGCGAACAGCAG
>JBQGEK010000310.1:0-5287 GCA_052039575.1 Patulibacter sp.
ATCTCGCGTGCGATCGCGTCGCTGATCTCGGTCACGACCCGGTGCCGCCACGACGGCTGCGTGGCGAGGTGGGTGGCGAGCGCGATCCACGGACCGGAACGGGCGGACCCGGACGCGGTGGGATCGAGCAGGTTCATGGACCGACCATACTCGTACGACCAAAACTTGTGGTGAGACCACTGTTACTCGCGGTAGCGGTAAGGGAGGCTGGCGGTATGTTCCCCACCGCAGCGGACTACGTGATCGTCGGGGCGGGCTCGGCGGGCTGCGTGCTGGCCAACCGCCTGACCGAGGACCCGGGCACCTCGGTGATCCTGCTCGAAGCCGGCGGCAAGGACTCGAGTCTCAACGTCAAGATCCCGCTGGCGTTCCCGAACCAGTTCCACGGACCGCTGGACTGGAACTACGAGACCGACCGCGAGCCGGCCTGCCACGACCGCCGACTGTACGTGCCGCGCGGCAAGAGCCTCGGAGGATCGAGCTCGATGAACGCGATGCTCTACGTCCGCGGGCGCCCGGCGGACTACGACGGCTGGGCCGCCGGTGGGGCGACCGGGTGGGGCTGGGCCGACGCCAAGCCGTACTTCCTCAAGGCCGAGAACAACAGCCGCGGAGCGTCCGAGGACCACGCCGTCGGCGGTCCTCTACACGTCCAAGACGCGAAGTCTCCGCGGAGGCTGAACCGCCGGATCGTCGACGGGTTCGTCGCCAGCGGCGTGGAGCGCAACCCCGACTGCAACGGCCCCCGGCAGGACGGCGCCGGGATGTTCCAGGTGCTGCAGCGCGACGGGCGTCGTTGGAGCGCCGCCGACGCGTACCTGCACCCCGTGCGCAAGCGGCCGAACCTGACGGTGGTCCCGCACTCGCAGGTCGAGCGGATCGAGCACGACGGCGGACGGGCGACCGGCGTCCGCTACCGCGACCGCAAGGGCGAGCTGCACGTGATCCGCGCCGGACGCGAGGTGCTGCTGAGCGCCGGCGCGATCGGCTCGCCGCAGCTGCTGATGCTGTCCGGGATCGGTCCCGTCGGTCAGCTGCGGTCGTGCGGAGTCACGCCGCTCCACGAGCTGCCCGCCGTCGGCCAGAACCTGCAGGACCACCCGATGCTGACCGTGCTCTGGTCGGTCGACGACACCGACACGCTCTACGGCGCCGACAAGCCGCGCCGGCTGCTCGAGTGGCTGCTGCGCCGCAGCGGCCCGCTGACGTCGACCGCCGCGGAGTCGGTGGCGTTCTGGCGCAGCCGACCCGAGCTGCCCGCGGCCGACATCCAATTCCACTGCGGCGCCCTGTTCTACGAGAAGCACGGCGCCGAGACCTACGAAGGACACGCGATGACGATCGCCCCGGTGCTGCTGACGCCGAAGAGCCGCGGGCGCGTCGCGCTGCTCTCGGCGGACGCGCACGACGCCCCCTCGATCCTCACCAACACCCTGCACGAGCGGGAGGACGTCGACGCGATGGTCGCGGCGATCCGGATGGCCCGCCGTGTCGCGGCGTCCGGTCCGCTGCGGGCGACGGTCCTCGACGAGCTGCGCCCTGGCCGACAGCACGAGACCGACGAGCAGCTCGAGGCGAGCCTGCGCGATCGCGTCGAGCTGATCTACCACCCTGTCGGCACCTGCCGGATGGGCGCGGCGGACGATCCGAAGGCGGTGGTCGACCCGGAGCTGCGGGTCCGCGGGATCGACGGCCTGCGGGTGGTCGACGCGTCGGTCTTCCCGACGATCCCCGGTGGCAACACGCACGCGCCGACGGTGATGGTGGCCGAGCGCGCTGCCGACCTGCTGCGCGGAAGGACGCCGCTTGACGACGGCGACGTCGCGGCGGGGGTGGCGGCATGAGCGCGCGGACCACGGCGGCGCTCGACGTCGCGATCGTCGGCGCGGGGTTCAGCGGGATCGGGATGGGGATCGCGCTCAAGCGCGCCGGGATCCCGTTCACGATCTTCGACCGCGCCGAGGAGGTCGGTGGGGTCTGGCACTACAACACCTATCCCGGCGCGGCCTGCGACATCCCCTCGGCGCTCTACTCGTTCTCGTTCGAGCAGCGCCGCAGCTGGACCCACCCGTGCTCGTCGCACGCCGACATCAAGGCGTACCTTGGCGAGTGCGTCGACGCCTACGGATTGCGCTCGCACCTGCGGCTCGGGACCGAGATCGCGGACGCCAGCTGGGACGGCGAGCAGGCACGCTGGGCCCTGCGGACGGTCGCCGGCGAGACGATCGTCGCGTCGTCGGTGATCTTCGCCTGTGGGCAGCTGAGCCGGCCGGCGTGGCCGTCGATCCCCGGGCAGGACCGGTTCCAGGGGCACAGCTTCCACTCGGCCGAGTGGGACCACGACGTCGACCTGCGCGGCAAGCGGGTCGCGGTGATCGGGACCGGCGCGAGCGCGATCCAGTTCGTGCCGGCGATCGCCCCCGAGGTCGGGCGGCTGGACGTCTACCAGCGCAGCGCCTCCTACCTGCTGCCGCGACGCAACAACGCCTACGCCGACTGGGCGCGCACCGCGATCGCGCGGATCCCGCCGCTGCAGTGGGTGCGGCGGCAGACGCTCTACCACTTCTGCGAGGCGACGACGGTCGGGCTGACCGGTCCACCGGCGCTGTCGAAGCCGATCCAGTGGTGGTCGGAGGGCTTCCGCCGGCTGCGGGTCCGTGACGCCGAGCTGCGGCGCAAGCTGACCCCGGACTACCCGATCGGCTGCAAGCGGATCCTCTTCTCCAGCAAGTACTACCCGGCGCTCCAGCGCGAGAACGTCGACCTGATCGTCGACCCGATCCGGGAGGTCACCGAGCGCGGCGTCGTCACGGCCGACGGGCAGGAGCGGGAAGTCGACGTGATCGTCTACGGGACCGGCTTCCGGACCCACGACTTCGTCGCGCCGGTCAGGGTCAGCGGCGTGAACGGGCAGGACCTCCAGCAGAGCTGGGCCGGTGGCGCGGAGGCGCACCACGGCATGGCTGTGTCGGGCTTCCCGAACATGTTCGTGCTCTACGGCCCGAACACCAACCTCAGCGTCGGCTCGATCATCGTGATGATCGAGGCCCAGGTCGGCTACGTCCGGCAGGCGATCGAGCACCTCGGCCGGACCGGGACCGCGGCGGTCGACGTGCGAGCGGACGTGCAGGCGGCGTCGAATGCGGCGATCCAACGCGACTTCGAGGGCACGGTCTGGACGGCGTGCGACAGCTGGTACCGCAACGCGCAGGGCCGGGTGGTCAGCAACTGGCCGCACCGGATGGCGGAGTACGAGCGGCTGGTCGAGCGGTTCGACCCGGCGGAGTTCCGGACGGTGGTGCCGGAGCGCGCAGTTGATCCGGTCGGCGTGGGCGATTGAGCGGCCGGTCGGGCCGCACGGCGGCCGGCCTGTCGACGTTGCCCCGATAGTCGACCCGAAGTCGACAAGCTCGTCCGGGGCCTCGGGGTTGGCCTGCGTACGACGTTTGACATACCCGTGGGTATTCGAATAGCCTCGGTTACGCCATGTCTACCGCTCGCCCGACCTCCGTTCCGCCCGGCCCGCGCGGGCCGATGCTGCTGCACTCGATCCGGTTCAACCGGTACGCCTGGAGCTACCTCGCGAAGCTGCGCGAGCAGTTCGGCGACACATTCACCCTGAAGCTCCCCGGAGGCAAGGGCGGCTGGGTCTTCCTCTCCGATCCGGCCCACGTCAAGCAGGTCTTCACCGGCGACCCGAAGGTCTTCCACGCCGGCGAGGGCAACTCGATCCTGCTGCCGTTGCTGGGCAAGCACTCGGTGCTGCTGCTCGACGAGGCCCCGCACCTGCGGCAACGCAAGCTGCTGCTGCCGCCGTTCCACGGCAAGCGGATGGCCGGTTACGAGGACCTGATGCGCGAGATCGCCCGCGACACGATCGCGGAGTGGCCGGTCGGCGAGCCGCTGCGGGCGTGGCCGCAGATGCAGGCGATCACGCTCGAGATCATCATGCGCGCGGTCTTCGGCGTCGAAGGTGCCCAGCTCAAGGACCTCCGGTCGGCGCTCGAGGTCCTGCTCGGCGAGGTCACCAACCCGCGCACGATGTTGCTGATCGCGCTCATGGGCGAGAAGCGGTTCAAGAACTGGAAGCCGGTCCGACGGCGGTTGGCGGCGGTCGACGACATCCTGCTGCCCGAGATCGCCCGCCGTCGTGAGGCTCCGGACCTGGAGGAACGCGGCGACATCCTCTCGCTGCTGCTGCAGGCGACCGACGAGGACGGCAATCCGATGAGCGACCGCGAGCTGCGCGACGAGCTGATGACGCTGCTCGTCGCCGGCCACGAGACCACGGCCAACTCGCTGTCGTGGGCGCTCGAGCGGCTGGTCCGGCATCCCGATGCGCTGCAGCGGCTGCAGGACGAGATCCGAGAGGGTGAGACCGACGTCTGGATGGACGCGGTCTGCCGCGAGACGCTGCGGCTCTGCCCCGTGATCTCGATCGTCGTCCGCGAGATCCAGGAGGACGTCGAGATTGCCGGGCACCTCGTGCCGAAGGGCGCGCGCGTGGTGCCGTGCATCCACCTGGTGCACCGGCGCCCCGACATCTACCCGGAGCCCGACGCATTCAAGCCCGAGCGCTGGCTCGACCAGACGCCGGGGACGTACACCTGGATCCCGTTCGGCGGCGGCGTCCGGCGCTGCCTCGGCGGGAGCTTCGCGCTGTTCGAGATGAAGACGATCCTCGGCGAGATCGTGCGAACGATGGATCTGCAGACGACGACCGCTCCCGGCGAGCCGATGCGCAGCCGCGCGATCGCCCGGTCTCCCGGCAAGCAGGCCGAGATCGTCATCGCCCGCCGGGTCGGGTCCACCGCGCCCGAGGTGGCGGCTACGGTGGGGTGATGACTCCGCCGCGGCTGACGCGCAAGGAACAGCAGGAGCGGACGCGGGACGCGCTGATCACGGCGGGTGCCCGCGCCGTCGCCGACCGCGGGCTGCACCGGGCGTCGATCGACGAGATCGCCCGCGACGCGGGGTTCACCAAGGGCGCGTTCTACGCGAACTTCGCCAACAAGGACGCGCTGGTGCTGGCGATCCTCGATCGCCACTTCTCGACGGCGATCGATGACGTGGACGAGGCCGTCGCGTCGAACGACGAGGTCGCCGACCAAGCGCGCGACGCGGGTCTGAAGTTCGCCGACCAGATGGCGAGCGACCCGGCGTGGGGCCGGGTCTTCCTGGAGCTGGTCGGCCATGCGAGCCGCGACGACGGGTTCCGCCGCGAGATGCTCGCCCGGCTGCAGCCGCTGCGCGACCGGGTCGCGGCGGTCTACGCCCAGCGCGCGAG
>JBQGEK010000311.1:0-39837 GCA_052039575.1 Patulibacter sp.
GTCGGCCCGGACCTGCTCGGGATCCCGGGTCAGCGCATCGCCGAGACCGCCACCGGACGGGGCGACCATCCGGATCACGTCGCCGGACGCCATCCGTCGGTAGGACATCATCGACGGCAGCTCGAGCGCTCCGTCGGACCCGGGGTTGAGCGTGACCGACCCGGTCGCGCCCGAGCCGCCGCCGAACAGGCCGGGCGGACGTGTGCCGCTGCCGTCCCCCTCGAGCGACACTCCGCCGGGCTCGAGGAACTCGAACTCGCGGATCGACCCGAGGCCGCCGCGGGTCCGGCCGGCTCCGCCGCCGCCCTCGGCCAGCTCGTAGCGCCGGACCCGCAACGGGTAGTGCGACTCGATGTCCTCGATCGGGTTGTTGCGGGTGTTCGCGTAGAGCGTGTCGACCGCGTCGAGCCCGTCGGACTCCGGTCGCGCCCCGTAGGAGCCCTCGACGATGTCCATGTAGACCCACGGCTTGTCGCCGTTCACGCCGCGGCCCGAGTAGGAGACGATCTTGAGGTTGCCGACGCCGGCGCTGACCGCGTCCGGCACGACCTGGGCGAGCGCTCGCATCACCGTGTCGGCGACCACGTTGCCCGGGCAGAAGCGGGCGATCGTCGGAGCGGGGAACGTCGGGTTGGCGATCGTGCCCTCGGGGACCGAGAGCGTGATCGGCCGGAACAGCCCGGAGTTCGACGGGACCTGGGTGTGCCGGGTCTGGTCGAGCAGGATCGCGCGGATCGTGAGCAGGATCGCGATGTCGACGGTGCCCTCGAACGGCATGTTGATCGGCAGGTCGACCTGCGGCGCGGTGCCCTCCAGGTCGACGTGCATGTCGGACCCGCTGACCGTGATCGCGACCTCGATCGGCAGGTACTTGTATGCGGGGTCGGGGTGGTCGAGGAACCCGTCGAGGGTTCCGGTCGCGCGGTAGGTGCCGTCAGGGATCTCGTCGATACGCCGGCGCAGTGCCTGCTCGGACTGGTCCATCAGCTGCTCGGACGCCGCGCGGACCGTGTCGAGCCCGTAGCGCTCGACCAGTTCCAGCGTCCGCGCCACGCCGAGTCGGGCCGCCGCGATCTGGGCCTCGAGGTCACCGAGCACCAGCTTCGGCAGTCGCGTGTTGTCGGCGATGATCCGCCACGCCGACGTCACGGGGCGACCCTCTTCCTCGACCTTGACCGCGTTCAGCAGCAGGCCCTCGGCGTACGCGTCGGTCGCGTCGACGATCCCGCAGGTGCCGGGGGTCAGCGCGCCCAGGTCGAGGTGGTGGGCGGTGGTGCCGGAGAAGCCGATCAGCTCGTCGCCGAGGAAGATCGGGATCACGATCCCGATGTCGGGCTGATGCGACGCGCCGTAGTACGGGTGGTTGTGGATCACCACGTCGCCGGGCTTCCACTCGTCGCCGACCTCGGCGAACCGCCGGGCGATCCCCCGCAGGTACCCGGGCAGCGGCCCGGACTGCAGCGGGGTCGACTGGGTCGACTCGCAGAGCTGACGCAGGTCGGCGTCGACCACGGCGCAGCCGAAGTCCTCGGACTCGCGGATGATCGACGAGTAGGCCATCCGCGTCAGGCGGTAGCCCATGTCGACGGCGATCGAGGTCAGCGCCCCGCCGATCACCGCGGTGGTGATCGGGTCGACGGTGGGGCGGATCGTGGTCGGCGGGATCATCGGGGTCCTCCGTCTTCGTGGGTCAGCAGTACGACGCCCTCCGCGGTCGCGCGGGCGCTCCAGTCGGGCGGCACGACGACGGTCGTGTCGCGTTGCAGCAGGACGAGCGGGCCGGCGACCGGTGTGTCGACGGTCAGCGACTCGCGCTCGACGAACGGCGTCGGCAACTCGACCAGCGCGCCGTCGCGGCGCCAGATGGCGGTCGGCGGAGGGACGTCCTCGCGGTCGGCCCCGAAGACCGCCGCGATCCGCTCGAGCTTCGGCCGGGCCCCGCGGACGGTCACGCGCAGGTTGACGATCTCGATCGGGTCGTCGAAGGCGTGGCCGTACTCCTCGCGGTGCGCCGCGTGGAACGCCGCCAACGTGTCGTCGCCGACGGTCGGGTCCTCGAGCGGGATCCGCAGCTCGTAGCCCTGGCCGACGTAGCGGCAGTCGAGCGCGCGTTCGACGGTCACGCCCGCGGGGTCGGCCCCGTCGCGGACGACCCGCTCCATCAGCGTCTCGGTCAGCTCGGCGAACGCGGTGGCGATCCGCTCGGGGTCGATCGCGCCCTCGACCGCCAGCACCGTGCGCATGTGGTCGTAGCGCAGGTCGCTGGTCAGCAACCCGGCCGCCGACGTGATCCCCGGATGGGGCGGGACGATCACCTCACGCATGCCGAGGATCTCAGCCAGCTCGGCGGCGTGCAGGCCGCCCGCGCCGCCGAACGAGACCAGGCTGAAGTCGCGCGGGTCGTGGCCGCGCTCGACGGTGATCGAGCGGATCGTCTGGGCCATGTTCGCGTTGGCGACGCGGAGCACGCCGGTCGCCGCCTCGTGGCGGTCGACGCCGAGCTGCTCGGCCAGCCGGTCGATCACCGCGGTCGCGCGGTCGACGTGCAGCGCCATGTCGCCGCCGAGGAACCGCTGCGGATCGAGTCGGCCGAGCACCAGGTGGGCATCGGTGATCGTCGGCTGCTCGCCGCCGAAGCCGTAGCACGCGGGGCCCGGAGCGGCTCCGGCCGAGCGCGGCCCGACCCGGAACGCGCCCGTGTCGTCGACCCAGGCGATCGAGCCGCCACCGGCGCCGATCGTCTTGATGTCGAACATCGGCGTGAGCAGCGGGTGACCGGCGATGCTGGTGTCGCGGGCCGACGCTTCGCTGACCCCGTCCTCGGTGACGATCGCGATGTCGGCCGAGGTCCCGCCCATGTCGAAGGTGACCAGCCGCTCGCGGCCGACCAGCGACGACGCCCAGCCGGCGCCGAGGATGCCCGCCGCCGGGCCGGACAGCATCAGCGTGACCGGGCGCTCGGCGGCCTCGGCGATGCTCGCGACGCCGCCGTTGGAGCGCATCACCAGGACCTCCGCCGTGACGCCGCGGTCGCGCAGGCCGGCACGGAGCCGGTCCAGGTAGTCCCCCGTGCCCGGACCGACGAAGGCGTTCATCGCGGCGGTGGTGAACCGCTCGAACTCACGGAACTGCGGGCTGATCTCGGCGCTGGTGCAGACGAACGCGTCGGGCAGCTCCTCGCGGACGATCGCCGCGGCGCGCTCCTCGTGCGTGCGGTCGAGGTAGGAGAAGAGGAAGCAGACCGCGACCGCATCGACGCCGTCCTCGCCGAGCTGGCGGGCCGCCGCGCGGACCGCGTCCTCGTCGAGCGGGGTGACGATGTCGCCGGACGGCGGGGCCAGCCGCTCGGGCACGGTGATCCGGTGCTCGCGCTCGACGAACGGCTTGGACTGCCACGGGATGTCGAGCAGCACCGAGTACGGCTCGGGCCGCTGGTGGCGACCGATGTGGAGCACGTCGCGGGTGCCCTCGGTGGTGATCAGGCCGGTCCGGGCGCCGCGGTGCTCGAGCACCGCGTTGGTCGCGACGGTGGTGCCGTGGAGCACGCCGTCGAGGCTTCCCGGGTCGATCTCGGCGCGCGCGCAGAGCTCGGCGATCCCGTCGACCAGCGCGATCCCCGGGTCGTGCGGCGTCGAGCGCACCTTGTGCACCCGCACGCTGCGGTCCTCGGAGTCGTAGAGCGCCAGGTCGGTGAACGTGCCGCCGATGTCGATGCCTACCAGTCGCATGTCGAGCTCTTTCGGTCGTAACGGGGTCGGAGGAAGGTCGTCCGCGGGCTCATGACGGCTCCGCCAGCAGGCGCTGGGCCGCGGTCAGGATCAGGTCGCACGCGCGCGCCGCGTGGGCGGGCTCGGCGTGCTCGTCGGGGGAGTGGCTGACGCCGTCGCGGCACGGCACGAAGACCATCGCCGCGGGGACGTGGCGAGCGACGAGCATCGTGTCGTGGGCGGCGCCGGAGACCATCGAGGCCCAGCCGACCGCCTGCTCGTCGGCGACCGCGCGGAGCACGCCGACGACGTGCTCGTCCATCGGCATCGGGGCCACGCGGACGCGCTCGCGGTAGCTGACCGGCTGGTTGCGGGTCGCCGCGCGCTCGCGGGCGTAGCCGAGCACGTCGTCGAGCAGCGGCAGGTGGCGGCCGGATCCGGACCGCAGGTCCAGGCTGAAGGTCACCTCGCCGGGGATCACGTTGATCAGGCCGGGGGAGACCTGGAGCTCGCCGACGGTGCCGACGACGTCGTCGCCGGCCCGCGGGGCCAGCTCCTCGAGCGCGACGATCACCTCGCTGGCGGTGACCAGCGGGTCGCAGTGGTGCTCCATCGGGGTGCCGCCTGCGTGGTCGGCACGGCCCTCGATCGTCACGTCGGCGTGGACCCAGCCGGCGATCGCGTCGACCACGCCGATCTCCAGGCCCCGGTCCTGGAGCGTCCGTCCCTGCTCGATGTGCAGCTCGATCCAGGCGACCAGCCCGTCGAGCTCGCGCCGCGCGTCGTCCAGCCGCTCGGGAGCGAATCCGGCGGCGCGAGCCGCGGTCGGGAAGTCGACGCCGTGCTCGTCCCGCAGCCCGGCCAGCTCGTCGGCGGTGACGTCGCCGCAGACCACGCGGCTGCCGAGCAGGCTCGACCCGAAGCCCGAGCCCTCCTCCTCGAGGAAGGCGAAGACCCGCAGCGGCAGGTCGAGGCCCTGTTCGTCGGCCAGGCGGCAGACCTCGAGCGCCGCGACCACCCCGAGCGTGCCGTCGTAGGCGCCGCCGTTGCGGTTGGCGTCGCAGTGCGAGCCGAGCCCGATGCAGCGGGCACCCGCTGGGCGGTTGGACGCGACGAAGGTGCCGACCGGGTCGTAGTGGACCTGGTAGCCGAGGTCGCCGAACGCGTCGGCGAAGTACCCCAGCGTCGCGGCGTACTCGGGTGTGTAGGCGTGGCGGGTGATCCCGGGGGCGGAGGCGCTGTAGGGCGCGGTGCGCAGCGTCGCCACGTCGTGGGCGATCCGCTCGCTGCTGCGCTCCCGTGCGGGCGCGTCGGTGGCGATGACGTGGGCCATGGCCGGCTCAGCCGCCGACGGCATCGGCCGCCACCGTCGGGTCGACCAGCTGCTCGTAGCTCACGCCCGGCGGCACGACGCCGACCCGCTCGAGGATCGCCTGCCAGCGCAACGAGGCGTCGCGTTGGACCGCGGGACCGTCCGGCCACTGGTCGGTCGTCTGGAACTGCTCGACGACCAGCGCGACGTCATCGACCGGCGCGTCCGGGAACTCCGGCGCGATCAGCTCGGCGACCTCGCCGGCCTCGTGCTCCTGCAGCCAGCGGTGGGCGCGGCCGAGCGCCCGGGTGAACGCGACCGCCATCTCGCGGTCGCGGTCGAGTGTCTTCGCCCCTGTGAAGTAGATGCTCCACGGGATCGGTCCGACGTCGCTCCGCCAGTCGACGACCCGGTGCAGCGACTCGTCGCGCAGGAACGGGACGACGTCGAGGCTGGTGAAGATCTCCAGCAGATCGCCGTAGCCGTCGGCGAACAGGTCGTGTGCTTCCCGCGGGGGGAAACCGTCGACCATCCGCATCGTGCCGAGGTCGACCTGCTTGGCGTGGAGCAGCCCCTGGAGCGCCGCCCACGGGCTGCAGGCGACCAGCGACGTCAGCAGCGTCGTGCCGCCGTCGCTCAGCGCGTTCCAGTCGAACTGGTCGGCGGGGACCCGGGCGAACAGCGACAGCGGCACCTGCTGGTTGAGCTGCGCGAAGACCCGGTAGTCGGTGCCCTTGAGGGTGTTGTAGAGCCAGGGCTGCCACATCCCGCAGAGCGCGATGTCGGCGTTGCCGCCGTCGAGCGCGGCTGGCACGTCGCAGGTCTCGACGATCGTCGCCTCGAGCTGCAGGCCCTCGTCGCGCAGGAAGCCTGCGCGTTCGGCCACCATCTGGGGTGCGTAGTAGACCTCGCCGCTCATGTCGGCGACGCGAATCGTTGTGGTCATCGGGACCGTTCTGCTTTCTTCACGGAGGGACGGGGTCAGCGCGTCGTGCCGCCGGGGGCCCAGCGCGTCAGGCGCCGGGAGATCCGCTCGAACAGCAGGTAGCTGAGCACCGCGTAGAGGACGAACAGCAGCGCCACGACGACCATCCGGTCGACGAACCCGTAGAGCTGCGAGTAGACGATGATCTGACCGAGGCCCTCCTGGGCACCGAGGAACTCGGCGCCGGCGACCGCGCCCCAGGCCACGCCGAGGCTGAGCATGATCGTGCTGCGCAACTCGGGGAAGGTGGAGGGGAGAACCACCGTCCGGTAGATCTGCAGCTTCGACGCGCCCAGCGTGCGGGCGTTGTCGATCAGGCGCTGCGGGACGTTGCCGACGGCGTTGACCGTGCCGGCGAAGTAGAGGACGCCGGTGCCGAAGGCGGTGAACAGCACCATCCCGGTAAGGCTGATCCCGAACCAGAGCGCGAACAGCGGGATCATCGCCAGCAGCGGCAGCGCCCGGATCAGCTCGGTCGGCAGCGAGATCAGCCGCCGGACCCACGGCGACCACGAGACGGCCAGGCCGAGCAGGGTGCCGACGGTCGCGCCGAGCGCCAGGCCGAGCACCAGCCGCAGGATCGTCTGCAGCGAGTGGTACCCGAGCGCCAGTGTCGCGGTCAGGACGTTCTGGTTGCCGCCCTCGGTGACCGCCTCGACACCGAGACCCCCGGGCCAGTAGTCGCTGAGCCCGACGTAAGCCCGCGCGATGTCCGGCCAGCCCGGCACGACCGACCCGCCGTCGGCGTTGGTGCCGGTGACGAGCACCGACAGCAGCTGCCAGAGCGCGATCAGCGCGACGACCGAGCCGAGGGTGATCCAGCGCCGGCTGCGGACCGAGAGCGTGTCAGTCACCGCTCTGCTCCAGGCGCATCGAGCGGTTGTGGCGACCCTCGGCGATCCCGAGGTGCCCGAGCAGGTCGTTCTTGATCTCGAGCGCGGCCGCCGAGGCCAGCACCTCGCTGTCGCGCGGTCGCGGCAGGTCCAGGTGCAGGTCCTCGACGACGTGACCGCCGCCGAGCACCAGGATCCGGTCCGACAGGATCAGCGCCTCGTCGACGTCGTGGGTCACGAAGAGGACGGTTCGGCGCCGCTCGCCCTCGCCCCACAGTTGCAACAGCACCTGGTGCAGCTGGCGCTTGGTCACGTAGTCCAGCGCCCCGAACGGCTCGTCGAGCAGCAGCACGTCGGAGCCGTTGGCGAAGACCGTCGCGACCGCGACGCGTTTGAGCATGCCGCCCGACAGCTCGCGCGGCCAGGAGTCGGCGACGTGCTCGAGCCCGACCTCGGAGAGGAAGTGCGCGACCTGCTGATCGCGCTCCCGCTTCGGCACGCCGCGAACCTTGAGGCCGTAGGCGATGTTGTCGCGGACCCGCATCCACGGAAAGACCGTGTCCTTCTGGAAGACCACGCCGCGGTCGGGGCCGGGACCGGCGACCGGTCCCTGGCGGGTGACGATCGCGCCGCCGGTCGGGGCGGTCAGCCCCGCCACCGCGTTGAGCAGCGTGGTCTTGCCACAGCCGGAGGGGCCGATGATCGAGACGAACTGGCCGGCTTCGACCGTCAGGTCGATCCCGTCGAGGGCGGTGACCGGGCTGCCGTCCGAGCGGACGAACGACTGGGTCAGCGCTTCCAACCGCAGGAAGCTCGTCCCGTCGACCGCCAACGCGTCGGCGGGCAGGGTGGGGGCGCTCACAGGGTGCTCCTTTCGGTGCTGGCGCGCCACCGGAAGAGCCGGCGCAGCGCCAGGACGACGAGGGTGTCGACGACCACTGCGGCGATTCCGAGCAGCAGGATCGCGGCGAAGATCGCCTGGGTGTCGGTGGTGGTGGCGTAGGCCTCGACGACCTTGCCCAGGCCGGCGGGCATGCCGAGCAGCTCCGCGATCGCGGCGAGGCCCCAACCGGCAGCGAGCGCGATCCGGACGCCGCCGAGGACCTCGGGCAGGACGCCCGGCAACAGCACCGTGCGGAGGATCGTGCGGCGGTCGGCCCCGAGCGTGCGAGCGTTCTGCTCGTACACCGGGTCGAGGTTCTCGGCCGCGCGCTGCGCGTAGATGATCAGGGTGAACGCGCTGTAGATGCCGACGATCAGGTACGCGACCCAGCGCTCGGTGCCGAACCAGATCAGGAAGAACGGGGCCGCGATCAGGATCGGCACCGAGCCGCCTACCAGGACCAGCGGATCGAGGGCGGCCCGGAACCGCGCGGCGCGGGCGCTGAAGAGACCGATAAGCACGCCGATCAGAGACCCGACCGCGACGGCGACCAGCACCGTCGTGGCCGTGTAGAGCAGGTTGCCCAGGTAGCCCTCGCGCTGGAGCCCGAAGGACTGCATCTGGAACGAGGTGGTGGCCTCGTCGGCGATCCGCTTCACCACGTCGAGCGGTGCCGGGACCGTCGTCGGCGACATCAGCGCCGAGAGCAGCCACCAGACCGCGATCAGCAGCACGACTCCGAGCAACCCGAGCGGGTCGACCGGCAGCCGCAGGCGTGCGGGCCGCGCTGCCCGGGCCGGAGCCCGGACGGCGCGACGAGCGACCGATGCGTCGGAGGAAGGGGACACGGATCGCACGCCCGCGGTCTAGGAGGCCGTCGTCGCGGCGGTGGCGAGGCGGAACGAATCCAGGTAGTTGCGCTGGTCGTACTGCTGCTTCGCCTGCTCGAGCAGGGCGGTGTCGCCGTCGTCCGCCTTCAGCAGCTCGTCGGTCTTCGTCTTGAAGTCGTTGAGCTGGGTCCAGGCACCGCACGCCCAGATCACGTCCTCGGGCTTGACGGAGCCCTCGTCGATCGCGCCCTGGCTGGCGTACGCCGCGATGATCCCGGTGTAGGCCTTCTTGAAGTTGAGCAGCGCCGACTCGTCCTGGCAGTAGGTCTCGCCGTACTCGAAGTCGGTCAGCGGGCTGTAGGTCTTGAACAGCTCCGCGAGGTCCTCGCCCGTCTGCTTGAGCCCGGTCAGGCTGTTGAGGTAGCTCGCGTAGTCGTCGAGCAGCTCCGGCTTCGCCTTGATCTCGTCGATCATCCGGTAGGTCGCGGAGATGAAGCGGAGGGCGGTGTTCGGGTTCTCCTCGATCCACTCCTCGTTCGACGCCAGGCCGACCGCGCCGGCGAGCGCGGACACATCGGTGCCGGCCTCGTCGGCGTTGTCGATGATGTCGAAGGGCCGGACGATCGGGACCCACCCCTCGCGCTCGAACTGCATCGTCGTCGGCGCGCCCGTGGGGACCGCAAACTCGATGTTCCCGGAGCGGGCCGCCACCAGCGACTTCGGATCGTCGAGGATCTGCAGCTTCGGCTGCTCCATCCCGGCGATCTCGAACGACTGCCGCGTGAAGTCGCGGGCGTCGAGCATCTGCGACACGACCAGGGTCTTGCCCTTCATCGGCTCCAGCGCCTTGGCCATCGCCTCCTTGAACGGCAAACCCTCCTCCAGGTACTCGGAGACCGGCTTGGCACCGGAGTCCGGGGCTGCCAGCAGCGCCCAGCCATTGAAGTAGTTGGTGAACATCACCTGCTTCAGCGACTGGTTGGTCTTGAAGGTCGGGACCAGCGACGGCGCGTACATCGCCTGCATCTCGACCGTGCCGTTGAGCATCTGGGCGATCGCCTGGTCGTTGTTCTTGACGCCGTAGGGCTTCGGGGCGATCTCGATCCCGTTGTCCTCGAACATGCCGTTCTTGATCGCCACGTAGTGGATGGCGTTGTCGGCGTACGGCCGCATGCCGAGCTTGACCGTGGCCGTCGGGATGTCGGTGCCCGGTTCGGGCGTGACGGTCGGGAACCCGTCGATCGCGTTCGCCGGGGCCGCCGTATCGGCCGCTGCCGTCGTGTCGCCCCCGTCGTCGTCGGAGCCGCAGGCCGCCAGGCCGCCTACCGCCAGGACGGTCAGCCCGAGGGCCGCCCTTCGCCAGGTCCGCTGGCGCATTCGTCCGGTCATCGTCGTGCTCATCGCCGTTCTCGCTGTCGTCGCCACGTTCATGAATCCTTGGATCCGAAATCTGCGATCGAGTCTGCCAGCGGGTCATCGCGGGGCTTCTCGACAGTTGTCCAAAGCTTGTGCGGTGCATTTGGATCCACGGATCAACCGAGCCGGTAGGATCAGCTTCGTCGCGGGCCTGTCCGCGCGGGAAAGGGACCGATGAGGCCGGAAGACGCGAGCGAACTGACCGAGGCGGGGGACGCCGCCAGCCTGGTGATGTACAAGCTGCGCCAGCAGATCCTGGTCGGCGGCCTGCTCCCCGGGACCCCGCTGAACCAGGAGGCGCTGGCCGACGAGCTCGGGGTCAGCCGGATGCCGATCCGCCAGGCGCTCAAGCGGCTGCAGACCGAGGGCCTGGTCCAGCGGCAGCAGAACCGGCGCGTCGTCGTGACCCCGCTGAGCCGCGAGGAGATCGAGGAGATCTTCGACATGCGGATCGCGCTCGAGCCGCTCGCGCTCCGGTTGGCGATCCCGCTCGTGACCCCGCAGGACCTGCGGCGGATCGGCCACGCGCTCGACGACGCCACCGCGGATGACGATCCCGCGTCGTTCGGCACCCGCAACTCCGCGTACCACATGGCCCTGGTCCAGCCGTGCGGCCGTCCGCGCCTGCTGCGCGAGATCCGCTCGCTGCTGGATCTGAGCGACCGTTACCAACGGGCCGCCTACCGCGACGGCACCTTCACCGGTCCGCTGCGCGACGAGCACGAGCAACTGCTCGAAGCCGTCCGCGCCGGCGACGCCGACACCGGCGCCGACGTCCTCGCCAAGCACATCCGTCAGGGCCGGGATCGCCTGGTCGAGCTGTTCTCGGCCCAGGAGCCCGGGACGGTCGCCGCGCCGGTCACGTGAGCGACGCGGCACGGCGGACGACCCTGAGCTGATGCAGGTTTGACCACACCGGCGGGCCAAACCCGCATCAGCTCACGGTGGATCGGTGGTGGCGGGACTGCGGAACGGTTCCGGCGCACGTCCGCGACGATCCGTAGCCTTCCCGGGTCGATGCGCCTGATCGTTGCCCGTTGCGAGGTCCGCTACTCCGGCCGACTCGACGCCTTGCTGCCCGAGGCACTGCGGCTGCTGATGATCAAGTCCGACGGATCGGTGATGGTCCACGCCGACACCGGCGGGTTCAAGCCGCAGAACTGGATGACCCCCGAGACCGTCATCGAATACGAGCGCGGGGGCCTGCCCGTGCCGGACGAGCCCGGCGCCGCGACGCCGATCGATCCCGATCCCGACCAGCCGTACGTGCCGCTGTCGAAGATCGTGGTGCGGAAGCGGATGGGGTCGACCGAGGACCGGCTCGACATCGTGATCTCCGAGGTCATCTCCGACGTCGTGCACGACATGGGCGAAGCCGCCGCGCTGGAGAAGTCGGGCGTCGAGCGGGAGATCCAGGAGCTGCTGGCCGACGCGCCGCACCACTGCGGCGAGGGTTTTCGCCTGGTCCGCCGCGAGTGGCCGACCGACATCGGTCCGGTCGACCTGATGTGCCGCGACGGCGACGACGGTTGGGTCGCGGTCGAGATCAAGCGCGTGGGCACGATCGACGCGGTCGAGCAGCTGTCCCGGTACCTGGAGCGGATGCGCGACGAGCCCGGCATGGCCGAGGTCCGCGGCGTGCTCGCCGCTCAGACGATCAAGCCGCAGGCGCGGACGCTGGCGGAGTCGCGCGGGCTCGGCTGGGTCGAGGTCGACCTGGCGGTGCTGCGTGGCGAGAAGGAACCCGCGCTCACGCTCTTCGACTTCTAGGGGCCCCGTCGGTCGGTGACCGGTCGAGGTTCGACACGGAGGACGTGCGCGACCGGTCGGGTCCGGCGTCCCCGACCGTCTAGTCCCCGAGCTCGGCCGCGAACCGCGTCAGGCGGGCGGCGGCGTGCTTCTTCAGCGGCGGGCCGTGACCGACCAGGACCAGCTGCGGCTCGAGCTGGGCGAGGCGGCGGATCGAGCGCCGGTTCTCGGCTGGGTCCGGGGTGAACGCCTTGGGCGGCTGACGCAGCCCGGGGACGGTCGTCAGCAGGTGCATGTTGTTGACCACGTCGCCGCAGATCAGCACGCCGTCACGTTCGCGCCAGAGGCTGATGTGGCCGGCGCTGTGGCCGGGCGTGTCGAGCACGGTGAAGCCGTCGCCGATCGCGTCGCCCTCGTGCAGCGCGGTCGCCTCGGCCACCGGAGGGAAGCTCCCATAGCCGTCGCCGACCCGCTTCAGCGGCCCCGGAAAGGCCGTCTCGGGCTTGCCGCTCAGCAGCGCCGGGACGTCGAGCTCGCCGCACTGGACCGGCACGCCGAGCGCATCGGCCAGCTTGCGGCTGCCGCCGGCGTGGTCGACGTGGGCGTGCGTCAGCACGTGCGAGCGGACGATCCGTCCCCGGATCTGCGGCATCAGGCGTCCTGCCTGCCAGCTGAACCCGGCGTCGACCAGCACGTCACCGACGAGGTAGGCGTTGACGCCGGCCCGCGGCATCAGCGGCAGGTGGAAGACGCCGTCGGCGAGCTCGCGCATGGCGGCCAATCTAGCGGAGCGGCGTACGCGCGCCAACTGCCTGGCCGGCGCTTGCTACTGCGGGTAGGCTTGCGGGATGGGAGACGAACGTCCGGTCCTCGTCGAGCGGCGTGGTGCCACGCTGGTGATCACGATCGACCGGCCCGACCAGCGCAACGCCATCAACGGGGCGGTGTCGGACGGGATCGCCGCGGCGATCCGTGAGCTCGAGGACGACCCGGAGCTGATGATCGCGGTGCTGACCGGGGCCGGCAAGGGCTTCAGCGCGGGGATGGACCTAGGCGCGTTCGCCCGTGGCGAGATGGTCTTCGACGCCGAGCGCGGGTTCGCCGGGATGACGATCCAGCGGCCGACCAAGCCGGTGATCGCGGCGGTCGAGGGGTTCGCCGTCGCCGGCGGCCTGGAGGTCGCGCTGGCTGCGGACCTGCTGGTCGTGGCCCGTGACGCAGTGCTCGGGATCCCCGAGGTCAAGCGCGGACTGGTCGCGGCGGGCGGGGCGCTTCGGCGGCTGCCCGAGCGGCTGCCGGTCGGCGTCGCGATGGAGATGGCGCTGACCGGCGATCAGCTGCCGATCGAGCGGGCGCACGATCTGGGACTGGTCAACGTCGTCACCGAGCCGGGCGGGGCGCTCGACGCCGCGCTCGCGCTGGCAGACCGGATTGCGGCGAACGGGCCGCTCGCCGTGGCCGCGTCCAAGCAGATCCTGCAGCAGCAGGGCGACTGGGAGGAGGGCGAGTTCTGGGCCCGGCAGGGAGCGATCGCCGGCCCGGTGCTGATGTCGGAGGACGCCCGCGAGGGCGCAACCGCGTTCAAGCAGAAGCGGCCCGCGGTCTGGCAGGGGCGCTAGACGCCCCGGACCCGCCACCGGGGCGAACCGGGGTCGCTCCAGCTCGTACAACGGGACGGTGGCGGGCCGCCCGGGGCGGAGGATGCTTCGTTCGTGGCTGAACGACCCGGACGTATCGTCGCCCTCGGCGGGGGCGGCTTCTCGATGGAGCCGAAGAACCCGCTGATGGACGACCACGTGCTCGCCTTGACCGGCGTCGAGCGTCCGCGGATCTGCTTCCTGCCGACCGCATCGGGCGACGCCGACCACTACGTCGTCCGCTTCTACCGGCGGTTCGGCGGCGCGCGGGCCGAGCCGTCTCACGTCTCGCTGTTCCGTCGCGACACCACGGCAGGAGCCGTCGAGGGAGACATCGAGCAGCACCTCCTCCAGCAGGACGTGATCTACGTCGGCGGCGGGTCGCTGAAGAGCCTGCTCGGGGCGTGGCGGGCGCACGGACTCGACCGCACGCTGGAACGGGCGTGGCGCCGGGGCGTGCTGCTCTGCGGCCTGTCGGCCGGGTCGCTCTGCTGGTTCTCCGACGCGGTGACCGCGTTCCACGGCCCGTCGGAGCGCGTCAAGGGACTCGGATTCCTGCCGTTCAGCAACTGCGTGCACTACGACGGCGAGCCGGAGCGGCGTGAGGCGTTCCGCGATCTGGTGACCGGTGGACTGCCGGCGGGCTTCGGCGTCGAAGACGGCGCGGCGCTGGTCTTCCGGGGCACGGAGTTGGAGGAGGTGGTGACCTCGAAGCCGCAGGCGACCGCCTACAGCGTGCGGCGGGGCGATTCGGGCGAGGTCTACGAGCGTCGGCTCGTCGCGCGGTACCTCGGCGCCGCCGACGGAGACGTCGTCCCGGCTGTGGCCCGCGACTCCCGACCAGGCGCCACGGCCGGAGCTTCGGGCGGGATCCGTCGATGAGCGGTCCGGGCGCGGTCTTCTGCATGGGTGGGGGAGGGTTCACGATGGAGCCCGGGATGCCGGCGCTCGATGCGTTCATCCTGGCGCTGGCCCCGGTGCCACGTCCGCGGGTGCTGTTCCTGCCGACGGCGGGCGGCGACCCGCACGACGACATCGCGCGCTTCCGGCGGGTCTTCGGGGCCTGGCCGTGCCGCCCGCAGATCCTCTCGCTGTTCCGGATCGAGGAGGACGACGAGCCGCTTGAGTCGCTGATCCTCAGCCAGGACATCATCTACGTCGGCGGCGGCTCGATGCACAACCTGCTCGCGTTGTGGCGGGCCCACGGCGTGGCGGACCTGATGCTGGAGGCGAACGCTCGAGGCACCGTGCTGGCGGGGCTGAGCGCGGGCGCGATGTGCTGGATGGAGGGCGGCGTGACGACGTCGGTCGGGGTGCCGGAGCCGATCGACGGGCTCGGCCTGATCCGCGGGTCGCTGAGCGTCCACGCGCGGCAGGAGCCCGGTCGCGGAGCGGTCTACCGCGACGCCGTGCGCAGCGGACGGCTGCCGCCTGGGTGGACCGCAGACGACGGCAGCGGCCTGCTCTTCCGCGACGGGGTGCTCGAGGAGGTCGTGGTCAGCCGCGACGACGCGGCGGCGGTCCACGTCGAGCTCGCGGACGACGGGGCGCTGCGCGAGACCGCGATCCCGGGCCGGCGACTGGAGCCGGTGCCGCAGACGGCGGCCGGGGACGGGCGGCTGCGGCGTGGTCCAGACCCCGGCGATGGGCTCGGGCCGCGCGAGGAACGGCGGCTGGTCCGGCAGATCCGCGCCCGCTCGCGTCCCGGCGGGACGCGGCGGCTGCGCTGAGCGCGAACGGTCGGCGCAGCGAAGCCGCGCCGACCGGAGGGCGACGTCCTAGCGGCGCGCGCCGCGGACCAGCTCGACCGCAGCGGCGATCCGCTTGACGATCTCCGCCGGGGCGACCGTGGCGACGTTGGCCACCGCAGCGACGGCGGCGACCGGCGCCTTGGCCTTGCCGCGCGAGCGGCTGCGGGACTTCGGCTTGTCGTCCGCGGTCGGCTTCTCGCCGGCCGGCTGCTCCGCGGCGGCGGTCGTCTCGGCGGTCGACGCACCACCGCGGGTGCGGCGGCGCTTCGGTGCGGCGGTCGCCTCAGCCTGCTCCGTCGGTGCCGCGGTCTCGGCCGGCGCCTCGGCCTTCTCGACGGCCGCCTTCTTGGCGGCGGGCTTGCGCGCCGGAGCCTTCTTCGCCGCGGGCTTGGCGGTGGCCTTCTTGGCGGCCGGCTCGGCGTCGGCCTTCTTGGCGGCCGGCTTCTTCGCCGGAGCCTTCTTCGCTGCGGGCTTCTTGACCGCGCTCGTCCAGTTCTCGGCGAGCTCGACCTTGGCCTTGTCGCCGGTGCCGGTGATCACGACCGGGACCTTGGCGCCTTCGAGGTTCTCGCGCACGTCGGCCGGGACCGGTACGCGCTTGGTGACCTCACGATCGCCGTGGGCCTTGCCGAGACGGAGGCGGACTTGCCGCTCCGTCGCGCGCAGCACCGTGGCGGTGGCGGTCTTCTCGCGGTTAGCTGCTTCGGAAGCCATGGACCGCCGGATGCTACGGATCGGCGCGCGTCGACGGCGTGCGCCCCCTCGAACCGGGGGGTTCGCGGACTCCCATCCGCCGACCTGGGTATCACTAGAGCATGCGCCGCGTGCTGGGACCCGTCGATCTCGCTCCCTTGCCGACGTTGCTGTTCGTCCTGGCCGCGCTCGCGGTCGCGGTCGGAGGGTTCGAGCACGCGTACCTGTACCACGACGGCTACAGCGAGATCTCGACGATCGGCACGCTGTTCATGGTCAACGCGATCGGGTCGCTGCTGACGATCCTCGCCCTGATCGCGCGGCGACCGCTGCTGTTCGTCGCGGGCAGCCTGTCGATCAGCATCGGCTCGATCGTCGCGCTGCTGCTGACCCGCACGACGGGGCTGTTCGGGTTCCAGGAGTCCGGCTACGACGGCCACGCGCTGCTCACGCTGCTGGCCGAGATCGCGGCCGTGCCGCTGACCCTGGTCGGTGCGATCCTCGCCGGCAGCGCGTTGGTCGGCGAGGGTACGGAACGGGCTCGCGCGATGCGTCCGTCGAGCGACCCGGCCCTACGGCTGCTGACGGCGGTCGTCACCACGCTGGTCCTCGGCGCCGCGATCGTCGGGGTCGGGCGGGGCGGCGACGAGGTCGCGCCGCAGGGTGGGAACGGCACCACGACGACGGCTCCGGGCCAGACCGAGACCGCCCCGGGAACGGCTGAGCCGGAGCAGGCGACGCTCGCCGCCGGTGTCGCGGACCGCAGTCGCGCGCTGTTCTCGGACCGCTGCGCCGGGTGCCACCGCTTGGCCGACGCGGACGCGACGGGAAGGATCGGACCGGACCTCGACCAGGTGCTGCCCGGTCGCCCGTCCGCCAAGGTCCTCGAGGACTTGGTCGACCCCGAGGCCGAGACGACGCCGGGATTCCCGTCGGGGCGGATGCCGAGCTTCGAGGGTCAGCTGAGCCAGCAGCAGCTGGACGAGCTGGTCGAGTACCTGATCGCGGTCACCCCGAACGGCTGAGCACGGCTCGGGAGGCGCGACGCGTCCCCGGCTTCTCGTGACGTGGTCGGGGCCGAGCAGGTCGTCGGGGGCGAGCGAGAGCCGTACGCCTCGACTGCGGTGGACGCTGGTCGAGCAGGTCGCCGCGCCCCGAGCGAGAGCCGTACATCCGTACTGCCGAACTCGGGGTGTGGCGAGATGCGACGCGCCAGCGTCCGCCTCAGCGGTTGCCGGGGCTGCGCTTCGGGAACTGCGAGACCGGTGCGGACACGTCCAGCGCGGTCTTGACGATCCGGTTCTGCTCGATCGTGTGCGCGGCCGGGTAGCCCTCGGAGGGGCTGGCGCGGTCCGGGCGGCCGACGTAGCCGAACGCCAGGTGCTCGGGCAGGATCTGCTGGAGGCGCGGGGACATGAAGGCGCGGGCGCCCATGTTGCGCGGCTCCTCCTGGACCCAGACGACCTCGCGCAGGTTCGGGTACGCCCCGATCAGGTCGCGCAGGTTCTCCTCCGGGAACGGGTAGAGCATCTCGATCCGGCCGATCGCGACCTGCGGGTTGTCGACCCGCATGTCGTGCTGGCGGAGGTCGTAGAAGACCTTGCCGGTGCAGAGGATCAGGCGGGTGACTGCGGCTGCGTCGATCCCGGGCTCGCCGAGCACCGGGAAGAACCGGGTCTCGGAGAGATGGGCGAGCCGGTTGCGGGCCTGGGGCAGGCGCAGCAGCGACTTCGGCGTCATGACGACGAGCGGACGCGGCTTCTCGATCAGCGCCTGGCGGCGGAGCAGGTGGAAGTACTGCGCCGGCGTCGTGACGTTGGCGACCCGCATGTTGCCCTCGGCGGCCAGCTGCAGGAACCGCTCGACGCGGGCGGAGGAGTGCTCCGGCCCGGCGCCCTCGTACCCGTGCGGCAGCAGCATCGTCAGGCGCGAGGTCTGACCCCACTTGGCCAGGCCGGAGACGATGAACTGGTCGACGATCACCTGTGCGCCGTTCATGAAGTCGCCGAACTGCGCCTCCCAGAGGACGAGCGCTTCCGGGGCTTCCTGCGAGTAGCCGTACTCGAAGCCGAGACACGCGACCTCGGACAGCGGGCTGTTGTGCAGCTCCATCGGCGCCTGCGCGTCGGGCAGGTGCTGGATCGGCGCGTAGCCGCTGCCGTCCTTGGAGTCGTGGAGCACCAGGTGCCGCTGCGAGAAGGTGCCGCGCTCGGCGTCCTGGCCGGTCAGGCGGACGGGGACGCCTTCGGTGACCAGCGATCCGTAGGCGAGCGCCTCGGCGTGCGCCCACTCGATCCCGCCGTTGGGGCCCATCGCCTCGCGGCGCTTCTCGAGCTGCTTGTGCAGCTTGGTGTTCCAGTGGAAGTCGTCCGGAACGGTCAGCAGCGCCTCGTTGATGTTGATCAGCGTCTGCGCGTCGACCTTGGTGTCGGGCTCCTCGGACCGCGAGCGATCCATCAGGTAGGTGCCGGTGGCGGACGTATCGATCGTCCCGCCGGCGTCCTGCCACTCCTTGACCTTGCGCTTGACGCCTTGGTGAAGCTCGGTCAGCTCGGCGTTGAGCTCGTTGCGCTTGCCGTCGATCGCATCCTGGGCCATCACCTTCTCGTCGATCAGACGCTCGGCGTAGAGCTCGGAGACGCGAGGGTGCTTCTTGATGGTCTCGGCCATCAGCGGCTGCGTGTAGGCCGGCTCGTCGGACTCGTTGTGGCCGTATCGGCGGTAGCCGACCAGGTCGATCAGCACGTCTTGGCCGAACTGCTGCCGGTACGCGAAGGCCAGTCGGGCCGCGTTGATGCAGGCTTCGACGTCGTCGGCGTTGACGTGGATGATCGGCAGGTCGAAGCCCTTGGCCAGGTCGGACGCCCAGCGGGTCGAGCGGCTGTCGTGCGGGTCGGTGGTGAAGCCGACCTGGTTGTTGCAGATCAGGTGGACCGCGCCGTCGACCGTATAGCCCTCGAGGCTCTGCAGGTTGAGCGACTCCGCGACCACGCCCTGGCCGGGGAAGGCCGCGTCGCCGTGAATCACGATCGGCAGCGCGACGTCGCCGTCGCGCGGGCCGCTGGCCTGGCCACGGTCGGTCTGGGCAGCGCGCGAGGCACCGAGCACGACCGGGTTGACGAACTCGAGGTGGGACGGGTTGCTCTCGAGCACCACGCCGATCGACTTGCCGTCGGGCAGCTCGTAGCGGCCGCTGGCGCCGTGGTGGTACTTGACGTCGCCGGTGCCGACCTGCAGGTCCTGCGTGACGGTCTTGGCCGCGGCGATCACGGAGCCGCCCTCGAACTCGGTGAAGATCGCGTCGTACGGGCGCCCGAGGTTGTGGGCGAGCACG
This sequence comes from Patulibacter sp., assembly GCA_052039575.1. Lineage (GTDB taxonomy): Bacteria > Actinomycetota > Thermoleophilia > Solirubrobacterales > Solirubrobacteraceae > Patulibacter. Next base: position 19,131 of record JBQGEK010000311.1, read on the forward strand.
TTCAGCCGGCCACGGTGGGCCATGCCGATGATCACTTCCTGGGCGCCGGCGCGGGCGCCGGCGAGCTGGATCAGCTCGTCGATCACCGGGACGGTGATGTCGAGGCCCTCGATCGAGAAGCGCTTCTGGCCCAGGTAGGCCTTCTGCATGAAGCGCTCGAACGCGTCGACCTGGATCAGTCGCTCGAGCAGGCCCTTCTTGCTGCCTTCGGAGAGCGGCTGACGGAACTCGCCGGACTCGATCTTCTCGCGCAGCCAGATCCGCTGGTCGTTGTCGGAGATGTGCTCGACCTCGTACGCGGTGGTGCCGCAGTAGGTGTCGCGCAGCAGCGGCAGCACGTCGGCCAGCGTCTTGCCGCCGCCGACGTAGGTGCGCATGATCGACGCCGGGATCTGCTCGAGCAGGTCTTGGTTGAGACCCAGCTTCTCGAGGTCGGTGCCGATCTCGCGGGCGATCTCCTCGGGAGTGGCGACCTTCGGCGCCTCGAGCGGGTCGAGCTTGGCGAGCAGGTGGCCATGGCTGCGGATCGCGCGAACGAGCGAGGTAGCGGCCTGGACGGCGCCGAGCAGCTCGACAGACGGGGTCCCGCCGCCGACGGCGGGGGCCGCGGCTGCGGCGGGCAGCTTCGGCTTCGGAAGCTCGATTGCGGGTCCGAGCTCCGCGCCGAGGTCGGCGAACAGCTGCTCGTAGAACTCGTGCTCGCCCTGCAGGTACTCCTCGACCGTCTTGAGGAACTGTCCGGACTGGGCGCCCTGGATGATCCGGTGGTCGTAGGTCGAGGTCATCGTCATGACCTTCTCGGCACCGATCGCGTCGCCGATCTCGCCGAGGCCGACGGGGTAGGCGATCGAGCCGGTGGCGACGATCGTGCCGTTGCCGGACATCAGGCGCGGTACCGAGGCAACGGTGCCGATCCCGCCGGGGTTGGTCAGCTGGACGTTGGCGCCCTGCAGGTCGTCGGCGGTCAGCTTGTTGTCGCGGGCGCGGGCGATCAGGTCGTTGAACGCGTCGAGGAAGCCCTGGAAGCCGAGCCGGCCGGCGTCCTTGATCACCGGGACCATCAGCGTCCGCTTGCCGCGGCGCTCGACATCGACCGCGATGCCGAGGTTGACCTGCCCGTGGTCGACGAGGATCGGCTGGTCGCCATCCTTCTCGAAGGTGTGGGCCATCACCGGCATCTCCTCGGTGGCGGCGCGGGCGATCGCGTAGCCGATGAGGTGGGTGAAGGAGACCTTCTGGCCGGCGGCCTTGAGCTGCTTGCGGCGGCCGTCGAGGGTGGTGATCGTGATCGTGCGGAACGAGGTCGCGGTCGGGGTCTGGAGCGACTCCTCCATCCCACGGACCAGCTGCACGGCACCGCCGCGGATCGGGGTGCGGTCGACCGCGGCGGCGGAGCGGCCGCCGTTCTTCTGGGCGTCGAGCACGTCGTCCTTGGTGATCCGGCCGTTCGGACCGGTGCCGCGGACGCCCGACACGTCGATCCCCTCGACCGACGCGGCACGGGCGGCGACCGGGGTGATCCTGGCGTCTTCGGGGATCGTCGTCGCGCCGTCGGACGAGGGTGTGCTGGCGGCGGCACCATCGTCGGAGGCGGAGCTGGGAGCGGGCGCGGACGAACCGGCGCCGGCGCGGACGTGTCCGATGACTTCCTGCGGGTGGATCGTGTCGCCGTCGGCGAACAGCCGCTTCTCGAGCACGCCGCTGGCGGGCGAGGGCAGCTCCATGTCGACCTTGTCGGTCGAGACGACGACCAGGTCCTGGCCCTCGCTGACGGCGTCTCCCTCCTCGACCAGCCACTCCAGCAGGGTGGCCTCGGTGACGGAGTCGCCGGCCGACGGGGTGACGACGTCGACCAGGTCGCCGCTGCCGGCGGAGGAGCCGCCGGTGCCGTTGGTGGACGGGGCGTCCTCGGCGCCCGCGACCTCGGTGTCCGACGGGCCGGACTCGCCCTCGGTGCTGCCGGAGGTGCCGACATCGCCGCCGTCGCCGTTCGCGTCGCCGCCACCGGCGGTGTCGATCTCGCCGACGACCGACCCCGACTCGACGGTGTCGCCCTCCTCGGCGAGGTAGGCGAGCAGGACGCCGGACGCGGGCGCGGGGATCTCGGCGTCGACCTTGTCGGTCGAGATCACGACCAGGTCTTCACCCTCCGTGACCTGGTCGCCGGGGCGTTTCAGCCACTCGAGCACCGTGCCTTCCGCGACGGACTCGCCCATCTGGGGGAGCGTGACCTGGACCGTTGTGCCTGCCGCCATGAGACAACGAACCTAGCACTTGCGAATCCGTAGGGAGTTGGCCTCACAATCGCCCGAAAGCGCCCTGAGGACGGCCGTGTTACGGCACGCTCGTCGTGTGATGGAGGGCACTCAGGGCCTACCCGCGGTAGGTACGCCGACGTCCGGTACTCAGGCGGTGCCGGCGGAGCGCCGCGGGTGTCGTCGCTCCTCGACGAGGAACCCGGCGGACCCCACGAACGGCCCGACCGCGCCGATCACCGCGACGCAGACCGCGAGCCAGAGCGGGATCACCCGGGCGCGGAGCGCCAGCACGCAGAGCACGCACATCAGGATCCAGCCCCAGCCGTGGGCCCAGCCGAGGACCGTCTTGACGCCCGGCGCGGTGTCGCTGACCCACAGCGCGATCAGGCCGATGTAGACCGCCGAGTGGGCGAACGACAACCACTTGAGGGTGCGGAACGACGGGCTGATCCGGCGCCGGCCGGAGATCGACGCCGGAATCCGGCCGAGCGTGCTCACCGGCTGCCCTTGCCGTCCGACGGTGTGCCCTCGACCAGGCGGGCGAGCGCGCGCAACGTCGGCTCGGCGTGCGACGGCCAGGCGTCGACGTCGGCCGGCCACCACTCGTGCTCGTCGTGCTCGGCGTCCCGTTCGACCTCGGCGCCCGCCGGCAGCCACGCCACCCCGACGAACATCACCAGGTCGTTCGGCAGCAGCAGCAGCGCGTCACCCTGGAGTCGTTCCGGCGTGACGCTCCACTCCTCCTCCAACTCACGGTGGAGCGTGTGCATCGGCGACTCGCGTGGATCGACCGCGCCCCCGGCGCCGAGCGTCCAGCGACCGGCCCAGGTCGCGACCCAGGCAGCGCGCCGCCCGGCGAGCCAGCGGCCGTCGTGGCTGCGCACGACGCACTGGCCGGTCATCGACCGAGCGGCGCCGCCGGGCAGCAGGCGCAGCGCCCAGCGGACGGGCTGCAGGTCCATGTGCAGACGCCCGGCGGCGTCGACCCGGTGCCCGGCCAGGCGAGCCGAGATCCCGTCGTGGCTCGGGGAGTCGCGGGCCTGCAGCGCCGCGATCGCCTGGTCGGCGTCGGCCGACGCCTCGGGAGTCGGGACGTACGGATCGGGGGACCACGCGAACGAGACGTCTTCGGGGGCCCACGGGCCACGCGCGAGGAGGTTCGGGGGCGTGGACATCGCGCCGTACTCTAGGGCAGGTCCCCGCGCCGGCGACGCGCGTTCGCCGGCTACGGCGTCCCGTCGGTGACCGTGAGTCGCCCGCCGAACGCCCGCTCGACCAGCGCGGCCTGTCCCTGGGCCGCCCAGCGCGCGACCGGGTCTCCGGCCGGACCGGCGACCAGGCGCAGCCGGATCTCGTTGCCTTGACACGAGATCTCGACCCGCCGCACGGCCTGGTCGTGACCGCGGTCGAGTCCCTCGGCCAACCGCAGCACCGCGGACAGCCGCAGCAGCCGCTGATCGTCGCCGTCGCGGACGAGCGGGCGGAACGGCTTCATCGTCGGAGTGCCCTTGCGGTGGTAGCGGATCGCCTGGCCGATCAGCGCGGTCTCCGGCGGCGAGAACCCCGGCAGGCCGTTGGTCACGACGAGGTAGCGCCCGTGCTTGTGGTGGTCGTCGTGGTTGACCGCGGTGCCGATGTCGTGGAGCGTGGCCGCGGCCTCGAGCAGCGAGCGCTCGTCGGGATCGTCGCCGTGGGCGCCCCAGGCGCCGAGCTGGTCGTAGAGGTCGAGCGCCAGCCGGGTGACGTGGTGACGGTGGGGGCGGTCGTCGTCGTAGCGCGCTGCCAGGTTCTCGACCGACGCGCGCCGCACGTCCGGGTAGGCGGCCAGGCTGTTGGCGGCGAGCTGGTCTTCGAGCTGGCGCTCGAGGAAGATCCCGTCGCGCAGCCCGAACTCGGTGGCTTCGATCGCCTCGATGCCGGCCACCTCGAGCACGGTGTCGATCGTGATCGCGGCGGCGAGGATCACGTCGCCGCGGGCGGGTTTGATCCCGTCGACCGCCCGTCGCTCGGAGACCGGCATCGCCGACAGCTCCTCGATCAGCGCGCCGAGCGTCGAGCGCCGGACCCGCACCGCCTGGACCCCGAGGTCGGTGCTGCCGTGGCGGTGCTGGACCGCGGCGGCGAGGTTCCGGACCGCGCCGCCGACCCCGACCAGGCGCTCGCCCAGGTCGGCGGTCCAGTCGGCGTCGCCGAGTGCCTTGCGGACGTGCTTGCGCAAGGCCTTCTGCTGGTCGGCGGACGTCGGACCGGCGTCGGCCATGAACCGCTCGGTCATCCGGACCGCGCCGAGCCGCCACGAGCCGACGTCGGTCGCGTGCCGTTCGCGGGTCCGGACGAGCTGCAGCGACCCGCCGCCGATGTCGAGCACCGCGCCGTCGCTCAGGGTCGTCGAGTTGATCGCGGCGAGGTGGCCGTAGTGGGCCTCGGCCTCGCGGCTGAGCACCTGCGGCTGGAGGCCGGTCGTCTCGCGGACCCGGTCGAGGAACTCGGCTTGGTTCGGGGCTTCGCGGATCGCGCTCGTCGCGACCGCCGAGATCAGGTCGCCGGTCAGTCCGTGCGAGCGGCAGTAGTGGTCGAACAGCTCGGCGGCGAGCAGCGCACGGTGGATCGACGCTGGTTGCAGCGTGCCGTCGGCGCTCAGATCGGCGCCGATCCGCGCGGGCTCGTAGATCTCGCCGGCGCGCCACCATGCGCCGCCCGGCAGATCGGTCGCGGAGCGGTCTGACGCGTAGACGACCAGCCGAAAGCTGTTGGATCCGAGGTCGATGACCGCGCGACGCGCAGCCGACGGGGCACCGGGCCCGATCGACGAGGCCATCACCCGCTCTCGGCCCGCTCGATCAGCTCGATCCGGTAGCCGTCCGGGTCACGGACGAAGCAGAGCAGCGACCCGCCCTCTCGGACGCGGTACGGCGGCTTCTCGGGCTCGATCCCCTGCTTCGCCAGCTCCGCCAGCGTCGCCTCGAGGTTCGGCGAGGAGATCGCGATATGGCCGTATCCGCTGCCGATCTCGTACTCGCTGACCCCGTGGTTGTACGTCAGCTCGAGTCGCGGCCCGTCACCGGGGAACCCCATGAAGACGTTGATCGCCTCGTCCCGGATCGACATCCGACGCAGCTCCTCGAAGCCGAGGGCCGAGTAGAACGCGATCGAGCGGTCGATGTCGCCGATCCGGTAGCAGGTGTGGAGCAGGGCCGCCATGGGTGGACCGTATCGATCCTGGCGACCGTGCCGGCGTCGTCGCGGCTCCGCGACGCCCAGCACGCTGCGGCGATCTGCGACGATCGCACGATGGCCGAGCTTGTCGTGGAACGGATCGAGATCCCGAGCTTCGTGGGCAACTCGTACGTCGTCGGGTTCCCCGGCGGTCCGTGCGCGTTGATCGACGCCGGTGCCGATGCGGCGAAGATGACCGAGGCCGCCGCGCGCCACGGCATGAAGCCCGCCGCGGTGCTGCTGACCCACCATCACTACGACCACGTCTCGGAGCTCGAGGAGATCCTCGACCGGGTCGGCCAGGTCGATGTGATGATCCACGCCTTCGAGCAGCCGCTCGCCGAGGAGTTCGCGACCGGCTACACCCAGAACATCGAGGACGGCGAGACGATCCGGATCGGCGACGACCTCGAGTTCCGTGCGGTCGCCACGCCGGGCCACACCGAGGGGATGCTCAGCTTCGTCGGTCACGGCCACGTGTTCACCGGGGACACGCTGTTCCGCGAGTCGGTCGCCGGGGTCCGCGCGCCGGGGCACACCACGTTCGAGGACCTGCGCGCGTCGATCATGGACACCCTGCTCGGGCTGCCGGACGAGACCGTGGTGGTGTCCGGCCACGCCGAGCCGTCGACGATCGGCCACGAGCGCGAGCACAACCCCTTCGTGCGGGTGTGGAGCGGCGTCGACCCCGAGGGCGACGAGCCGGTGATCGTCACGCTGCCCGGTGACGATGGCGAGCCGGTCGAGAGCGAGGTCCGGCTGGTGCTCGAGGCGCGGGACTACGACGGTGGCACCAAGTGCTGGATCCGCTGGCCGGACGGATCCGACGACCTCGTGCCCGGCTCCAAGGTCCGCCGGCCCTAGTCGGCAGGCCCTCACCCTCCCTACCGGGAGTACGATTCACGTATGGCGACCCGCCGCAACAGCAACGACGTGTCGCGAGACGGCGATTCCCGCGACGACGGCACGACGATGCCGACCGGCCGCGTGCGGCGGGCGACATCGATCGGCCGGCTCGCGGCCGGCGTCGCGATGCGCGAGGGCGCGACCCGGGTCACCAACTACGGGCGGACCGAGCAGGAGCGCGACGAGCGGATGTCGCGGCAGCAGTTCCGCACGGCCGAGCAGATCGTCGACGTGCTCGGCACGATGAAGGGCGCGGCGATGAAGGTCGGCCAGGTGCTGAGCTTCATGGACGTCGGCCTGGTCCCGCCGGAGCACCGCGAGGAGTTCCAGGCCAAGCTCGCGCGACTGCGCGACATGGCGCCGCGGGTGGCCTTCCGCGACATGCGCAAGGTGATCGAGACCGATCTCGGCGCCAAGCTCGGCGACGTCTTCGCGGAGTTCGACGAGGAGGCGATCGGCGCCGCGTCGATCGGCCAGGTCTACAGGGCCCGGCTGCGCGAGAAGCCCGCGGGGTGGGGGACCGACGTCGCTGCGGTCAAGGTGCAGTACCCGGGGATCGACGCCGCCGTCCGCGCCGACCTCCAGAACCTCGGAATCATCCTGCGCCTGGCCAAGTCCGTGGCACCGGGCCTCGACGTGCAGTCGGTCGGCGACGAGATCCGCGAGCGGATGACCGAGGAGCTCGACTACGAGCTCGAGGCCGCCAACCAGCGGCAGATGGCCCGGCTCTACCGCGGCCACCCCTTCGTGGTGGTGCCCGGGGTCGCGACCGAGCTCTGCGGCAAGCGGGTGATCGTGACCGAGTTCGTCGAGGGCGAGGGCTTCGACGCCTGGCAGCAGAAGGACCAGGAGGAGCGCAACCGGCTGGCCGAGATCGTCTTCCGCTTCTACTACGGCGGGCTCTGGCGCGACGGGATGTTCTCCGCGGACCCGCACCCGGGCAACTCGATCCTGATGGCGGACGGCCGGGTCGCGTTCATCGACTTCGGGCTGTTCCACAAGATCTCCCGCGAGATGGTCGAGAGCCAGGCGCAGTCGATCCGGCTCTGCCTCGCGGGCGACGCCGAGGCACTGCGCCAGCACATGATCGACATCCGGTGGATACCGCGGAATTCGGACCTGACCGCCGACGACGCGATGGCGATCGCCGAGCAGTTGGTCTGGTACGCGATGGTCGACGAGCAGTCGCGGCTGCGGCCTGAGCACGTCGCGGAGATGATCTTCGAGATCAGCGATCCGCGATCGCCGCACTGGAAGCAGACGCGCCGGGCGACGGTTCCCGCCGAGTACATGATGTCGCTGCGGCTGGCCGGTATGGCAATCGCTGTATGCAGTCAGTTGGATGCATCCGTGAACTACCACCGGATCGTTCGGGAATGGCTCGCTGGAGACGGGCCGCAGAGCGATCTGGGCCACGCCGAGAGTGCGTGGCTGCGTTCTCGCGGACGCTGATTCCGCCTCGATCTGCGAAACTGTCCGCTTGGTGCGGGCACTCCAGCGACGGCTCACGACTTGCCGTGAGACCCCCTGTCCGGCGCTGGGGGCCAACGCGTGATCGTCATTCTGATCGCGCACGCGCTCGCCGCGCTCGCGGCTCCGGAACTGGTCAAGCGACTGGGCCGCAAGGCGTTCCTGCCGCTGGCGTTGGTTCCAGCGGGAGCCGTGGTGTGGGCCGTGTGGCACACCGGTGCCATCAGCGACGGGGGCGCCCGGTACGAGGTGTATTCGTGGGTCCCCGCGATTCAGATGGAACTCGCGTTCCGGTTGGATCCGCTGTCGTTGCTGATGACCTTCGTCGCTGCCGGCGTCGGCGCCGTCGTGCTCGCCTACTGCGCGCGGTACTTCAGCGACGACGAGGACGCGCTCGGCCGCTTCGCCGCGGTGCTGGTCGCGTTCGCGGGAGCGATGCTCGGGCTGGTCCTCTCCGACGACCTGCTCCTGCTCTACGTCTTCTGGGAGCTCACGACCGTCCTCTCGTTCCTGCTGGTCGGACATCAGAGCGACCGCGCCGGCGCCCGGCGCGCGGCGGTCGACGCCCTGATCGTCACGACCTTCGGCGGCCTGGCGATGCTCGTCGGTGCCGTGATCGTCGGCGAGGCCGCCGGGACCTACCGGATCTCGGAGATCCTGGCCCAGCCGCCCGAGTCGAGCGTGCTCGTCTCGGTCGGCGTAGCGCTGCTGCTGCTCGGCGCGATCACGAAGTCGGCGCTGGTGCCGTTCCACTTCTGGCTGCCCGGCGCGATGGCCGCGCCGACGCCGGTCAGCGCGTACCTGCACGCCGCGGCGATGGTCAAGGCCGGCGTCTTCCTGGTCGCCCTGCTCGCTCCGATCTTCTCGGACGTCGTGCCGTGGCGGGAGATGGTGCTCGTCCTTGGGCTGCTGACGATGCTGATCGGCGCGCTCCGCGCCCTGCGCCAGTCGGACCTGAAGCTCCTGCTCGCCTACGGCACGGTCAGCCAACTCGGCCTGCTGATCGTGCTCGTCGGGCAGGGCAGCCGCGACGTCGCGCTGGCCGGCCTCGGCCTGCTGGTCGCCCACGCGCTCTACAAGTCGTCGCTGTTCCTGGTCGTCGGGATCATCGACAAGTCGACCGGCACGCGTGACCTGCGGGTCCTGTCGGGGATCGGCCGGGCACGTCCGCGCCTGGCGGCGATCGCGGCGCTGGCCGCGGCGTCGATGGCCGGCGTGCCGCTGTTCGCCGGCTTCGGAGCCAAGGAGATCGCGTTCGACGCGCTGCTCCACGGCGACACGATCGACCAGCTGACGCTCGCCGTGATCCTGGTCGGCGTGGCGCTGACCGCGGCCTACGCGGTGCGATTCGTCTGGGGCGCGTTCGCGTCGAAGCCCGGCGTGCCGGACCGGCGCTGCCGCTCGGCCGACGCGGCCTTCGAAGCGGCTCCGGCGCTGCTCGCGATTGGCGGCCTGGTGGTCGGGATCGGGTTCGCGCAGTTCGACGGCCTGCTCGGGTTGTACGCCGACACGCTCCCCTCGGCGCTCGACGAGCCGCTGCATCTGGCCGCCTGGCACGGCTTCGGCCTGCCGTTGCTGCTGTCGCTCGGATCGCTGGCGATCGGCGTCGCGATCTGGTGGTCCCAGGTGCGCAAGACGGTGCCCCCGGCCGGCGGCGCCGAGCCCGAGATCGGCCCGCGACGCCACGGCTACGAGGCCCGCGACGCGTACGTGGCCACCGTCTCGTTCACCGAGCGGCTGTCGGTCCGCGCGGCTCGGGCCACGCAGTCGGGTTCGCTGCCGGTCTACCTGATGACGATCCTGATCGTGCTCGCGGCGTCCGTGCTGGCCGCGGTGATCGTGGGCGCGCCTTGGGACGTCGATCTCTACCTCTGGGACAGCCCGCCGTCGGGGCTGATCGCGGTCCTGATCATCCTCGCCGCCTTCCTCACCCTTCAGGCCCGACGCCGGCTCAAGGCCGTCCTGTTGACCGGTGTGATCGGATACGCGGTCGCGGTGCTGTTCGCGCTGCAGGGCGCGCCCGACCTGGCCCTGACCCAGTTCCTCGTCGAGACCGTGACCTTGGTCGTCGTCGTGCTGGTGCTGCGTCGGCTGCCGAGCCACTTCACCGGCACGGTCTCGCAGCGCGGCCGCCGCCGCCTGCACGTCGTGCTCGGGATCTCGGTCGGCACGCTGATGGCCGTGATGACGGTGCTCGCCGCGGGGGCCCGCGAGGCCGCCCCGGTGTCCGAGCTGATGGCGGTGGCGTCGGAGCTCGCCGGCGGCAACAACATCGTCAACGTCACGCTCGTCGACATTCGCGCCTGGGACACGATGGGCGAGCTCGCCGTGCTGGTCGTCGCCGCCACGGGCGTGACCAGCCTGCTGTTCCTGCGTCGGCGGACCCGCGCGCTGCCGCGCCTGCAGGACGTGGAGGGCGACGCGCTGGTCTGGCGGATGGACGAGGCGGCGCGGACCGCGATCGCCTACCGCCGGCCGGAGCAGGTCGAGTCGGCGGACCCGGACGCGGAGACGCCGCTGCTGACGGTCGCCCAGACGCGGGCCGGTGGCGCGGGCAGCGCCAAGCGCGCTCGCGGTTGGCTGATCGCCGAGAACACGCTCGCGCCCGAGCGTCGCTCGATCATGTTCGAGGTCGTCGTCCGGCTGATCTTCCACTCGATCCTGGTGCTCAGCATCTTCCTGCTGTACATCGGCCACGACTTGCCCGGTGGGGGCTTCGCGGCGGGGATCGTCGCCGGGTTGGCGCTGATCGTGCGCTACCTGGCGGGCGGCCGCTACGAGCTCGGCGAGGCCGCGCCGGTCGCGGCCGGCCTGCTGATCGGGATCGGCTTGGTGATCGCCACCGGAACGGGGATCGCCGGTGCGCTGATCGGGGACTCGGTGCTGCAGGGCGGCAAGGTCTATCTGGACATCCCGCTGCTCGGACCGCTGACCCTCTACAGCTCGACCGCGTTCGACATCGGCGTCTACTTCGTCGTGGTCGGCGTCGTGCTCGACGTGCTCCGCAGCTTCGGCTCCGAGATCGACCGCCAGATCGACGAGGAGACCCACACGCCCCGGCCGACTGTCACGCCGGCGCCGTCGCGCCCGTCCGGCCAGCCGGAGGAGCGCTCGTGAGCATCAGCTTCGTCCTCGCGCTGATCGTCGGCGTGCTCGTGGCCAGTGGCGTGGTGCTGTTGCTCGAGCGCAGCCTGACCCGCGTGCTGCTCGGCGCGGCGATGCTCGGCAATGGCTTCAACGTGATGCTCCTGACCATGGCGGGCAGCGCCGGCCGGGCTCCGATCCTGACCGGCGAGGACCCGTCGGAGATGAGCGATCCGCTGCCCCAGGTGATGATCCTGACCTCGATCGTGATCACCTTCGGCGTGATCGCGTTCCTGCTGGCGCTCTCCTACCGCAGCTGGCAGCTGCAGGGCAACGACGAGGTCCAGGACGACGTCGAGGACCGGATCGTCGCCAGCCGCCGGATCGAGGCCGAGACCGAGGAGACCGGGGCGGACGCCGAGGCCGACGCCGAGGCCGACGCGCTCGACGCCGTCCGCGAGACGGCCTCGCTCGCCGACGACGCCGCGATCGGCGTCGACGGCAGCCGCGTCGATCCCGAGGATCCGAAGGAGCAGGGATGATCTCCCCGGAAGTCCTCGTCCCGCTGCCCGTGATCCTGCCGCTGCTGGCGGCCGGTGTGAAGTTCTCGCTCGGCACGCGACTGCCGCGGATCAACCGCGGGATCAGCGTCGTGACGCTCAGCGCGGTCCTGGTGATCGCGGTGGTCCTGCTCGTCGAGGCCGACCAGAACGGACCGCAGGTCGCGTCGATGGGCGGCTGGGATCCGCCGCTGGGGATCGTGCTGGTCGCCGACCGGCTGTCGGCGCTGATGCTGACGATCTCCGCCGCGGTGACGCTCTGCGTCCTGATCTACTCGATCGGGCAGGGCACGGCGGACGACGAACGCGGGCTCCCGCTCGCGGTCTTCCACCCGACGTACCTGGTGCTCGCCGCCGGCATCTCGAACGCCTTCCTCGCCGGCGACCTGTTCAACCTCTACGTCGGCTTCGAGATCCTGCTGGTCTCCAGCTACGTGCTGATCACGCTCGGCGGCACCGCGTCGCGGATCCGCTCGGGCACGACGTACGTGATCGTCAGCCTGCTCTCGTCGCTGCTGTTCCTGGCGGCGATCGCCTTGGCCTACGGGGCGACGGGGACGCTCAACCTGGCGCAGATGTCGGTCCGGCTCGACGAGATCAGCCCGAACGTGGCGCTGCTCCTGCAGCTGATGCTGCTGCTGGCCTTCGGGATCAAGGCCGCGGTCTTCCCGATGTCGGCCTGGCTGCCGGACAGCTATCCGACCGCACCCGCGCCGGTGACCGCCGTGTTCGCCGGCCTGCTGACCAAGGTCGGCGTCTACGCGGTGATCCGGACCGAGACCCTGCTGTTTCCCGACGGGCGGGTTGCCGCGGTGCTGATGGTGCTGGCGTTCCTGACGATGATCGTCGGGATCCTCGGCGCGGTGGCGCAGACCGACGTCAAGCGCATGCTCTCGTTCACCCTGGTCAGCCACATCGGCTACATGGTGTTCGGCGTCGCGCTCGGATCGCAGCTCGGCTTGACCGGGGCGATCTTCTACGCGATCCACCACATCACGATCCAGACCACGCTCTTCCTGACCACCGGCATGATCGAGCGGGTCGCCGGCAGCACGTCGAGTGAGCGGGTCGGCGGGTTGGCGCGCTCGGCGCCGTTGATCGCGGTGCTGTTCTTCCTGCCCGCGATGAACCTGGCGGGCATCCCGCCGTTCTCCGGCTTCCTCGGCAAGGTCGCGCTGGTCCAGGCCGGGGCCCAGGACGGCGACTGGCTGGCGTGGCTGCTGGTCTTCGGCAGCGTGGCCACCAGCCTGCTCACGCTCTACGCCGTGGCGAAGGTCTGGAGCCGCGTGTTCTGGCGCTCGCCGCGGGTCGCGATGCAGGGCGAGGGCACCGCCGACCACCACGGCGACGAAGTCCGCGGGGCGACGATCGGCGGCCAGCAGATCTCGCGCAGCACGTCGATGCCCAAGCTGATGGTCGGTGCGACGTCCGCGCTGGTCGTGCTCGGGCTGGCGTTCACCGTGATCGCTGGACCGCTGATGGCCTACAGCGACCGCGCCGCGGCCGAGCTCGACGACCGCGGCAGCTACGTCGGCGCCGTCGCGGCGGTCGCCGAGAATCCCGAGAACGCCCAACGAGTGGTGGGAGCACGGTAGTGCCGATCCCGCGCGTCCGACGCCACGCCCGCACCGCCGGGGCGTGGATCCTGCAATCGCTGACCGCCGCGTGGCTGGTCGTCGTCTGGCTGCTGCTGTGGGGGCGCGTGACGCCCGGCCTGATCGCATCCGGGATCGTGATCGCTGCGCTGGTGCTGACGCTGTTCCCGATGCCGGCGCTGGAGATCCGTGGCCGCCCGCGTCCGACCCGCGCGGTCCTCTTCTTCCTGCGGTTCGCCTACGACATCGTGGTGGCGAGCGTCCATGTCGCGTGGATGGCGATGCGGCCCGGACCGCCGCCGAAGTGCGCGGTGATCGGCGTCGACCTGCACACCAGGTCCGACCTGATGCTGACCCTGGTCGCCGAGGTGCTTTCGCTGGTCCCGGGCAGCCTGGTGGTCGAGATCGATCGCGCGTCGACGATCCTCTACCTGCACGTGATCGGCGTCGAGACGTCGGAGGAGATCGAGCGTCAGCGCGATCGGGCGGCCGCTGTCGAGGCGCGGATGATCCGGGCGTTCGGATCCCCGGGTGACCGCATGAGGCTGGAACAGGACGTGCGCGGATGACGATCGTTCTGTGGATCGCGGCCGGCATGCTGTCGGTGGCCACGCTTCTGGCGCTGGTTCGCGTCGCCCGGGGGCCGTCGTCGCTCGACCGGGTGGTTGCGCTCGACGTGATCCTGTCGTGCCTGATCGCCGGGATCGGACTCGAGGCCGCGTACAACCAGCGTGGATTCACGCTGCCCGTGCTCGCCGTGCTGGCCTTGCTCGGCTTCGTCGGTGCCGTGACGGTCGCCCGGTTCGGAGCGGACAGCGAGTCTGACGAGGACCCCGAACCGCTGGTCCGCGACGAGGAGCTGGACCGGTGACCACGTTCTTCGACGTCCTCTCGGCGATCTGCCTGCTGCTCGGCGCGACGTTGTCGCTGGCTGCGGGGATCGGCGCGCTGCGCTTCCCCGACGTGCTGAGCCGTCAGCACGCGGCCGCGAAGCCGCAGGTGCTCGGGTTGCTGCTGATCCTGATCGGGGTTGGCCTGCGGCTGCGGACCGGTCTCGACATCACCACGCTGGTCCTGGTCGCGGTCTTCCAGATGACGACCGCGCCGGTAGCCGCACACATGGTCGGCCGTGCCGCCTACCGCAGCCGCCGGGTCAGTCGCGAGAACCTGGTCGTCGACGAGCTCGGCGACCGCCTGAAGCAGCTCGAGGCCGACAACGAGGACGAACCGCCGGGCGCGACGCACGGCGCCTGACGGCCGGGATCGGTCTCAGAGGCCGACGAACCGGCCGTCCTGCTGGAGGATCTCGCCGTCGGCGAGCAGCTGCCCGCCCCGGCGCAGGTCGCAGATCAGATCCCAGTGCAGCGCCGAGTCGTTGGTGCCGCCGGTCTCGGGGTACGAGCGGCCGATCGCGGTGTGGACGGTTCCGCCGATCTTCTCGTCGAACAGGATCACGCCGATCGAGCGGTCGATCCCGAAGTTCGTGCCGATCCCGACCTCGCCGAGGAACCGGGCGCCCTCGTCGGTCGCCAGCGCCCGCTCGAGCTCGTCGCCACCGACGTCCGCCCGATGCGCGACGACCTCTCCGTCGCGGAAGGTCAGCTCGACCCCGGAGACGTCGAACCCGGAGGGGGCCGACGGGATCGTGTAGCGGATCGTGCCCTGTGCGCTGGTCTCGATCGGCCCGGTGAAGACTTCGCCCGAGGGCATGTTGCGCTTGCCGTCGCTGTTGACCCAGATGCGGCCCGCGACCTGCAACGTCAGGTCCGTGCCCTCGGCGACGATCCGCAGCTCGCGGACGTCCCGGAGCCGTTCGATCAACCGGGCCTGGAAGTCGCGCAGCTCGGTCCAGGCCGCGACGGGGTCGGGGCGGTCGAGGAAGGTCGCGCGGGTCACGAACGCCTGCAGCTCGGCGAGCGTCATCGCCGCCTGGTCGGCGAGCGCGGGGGTCGGCCAGAGCGTGGTCGCCCAGCGGCGCTGCAGGGCGATCTCGCGCAGCGGACTGGGGGCGCGAGCCACGCGGGTCAGCCGATCGGGATCGACCGACGCCAGCGTCCCGAGCGCGTGGGGAGCCTGGATCGACAGCGACGCGTCGGCGTGCTCCGCCTCGGACCGCATCGCCGGCGACACGGTGTCGAGCTGGCGGTCGCCCGCGTGGACGTAGAAGCCTTCGGCCTGACCGTCGAGCTCGACCCGCAGCAGCGGCCAGGCCTCGCGTTGGAGCAGGGCACGCTGCAGCTCGACGAGCAGCGGCGCCGCCAGATCGGTCGAGCGCACCAGGACCTGGGCGCCGGGCTCCGGGTCGAGGCAGTAGCCGACGAGCAGGTCGGCGAAGGCCGCCGGGTCGATCGCCGGGACGGCGGACGGATCGGACGCGTTCATGGGGCCTGCATCTCCGGGAACCACTCCTTCAGGTGCTCGCGCAGCACGTCGCGGATCCAGCTGCGCTCGTCGGCGTTCGCCACGCGGAAGCGGGCGATCAGTGCCTTCTGGCCGGTCGTCGGCACGTCGTTGACGGTCCAGCCCACGACCAGCCGCTCGTAGAGGAACTCGACCGCCCGGTGCCAGCTGTCCTCGCGGGTCATTGCCGCCTGACCGATCTCGCCGCCGATCGTCTCCGCGTAGACCTGACGGGTCTTCGGCGTCATCGAGCAGCGCAGGTCGAGCGCCATGCCGCCGTCGGGGTGCGTGTACGTCACGGGCGGCAGCTTGGGGGCCGCCGCGGACGGCTTGGGCTTGCGTCTCTTGGCCATCGTGCTGCCCGACGAGTCTACGGACGATCGCTCGTCGGATCGTCGTCCCGGGCGGATAGTCTGCGTCGCGATGGTTGCTCCTCCGTGCCCCCGTTCGAAACTCGCGCGTTCGACTGCGGGTGGACTCGGAGTCGCAGCCGGGCCGGGATCGGGCCGCGCACGATGAGCACCGGTCGCGCGGCAAAGGAGCTGGGACGGGGCGAGCGCGTCATCCCCGGGGTCTCGCGGCTGCGGCTGCCGCTGCCCTGGCCGGGGATCCCTCACGGCAACGCGTGGGCCGTCGCGGCGGGTGACGGGGTCGTGCTGTTCGACACGGGGATGCACCAGCCGGGGTCGCTCGCGCACCTCGAGCGGGCGCTCGACATGGTCCACCTGCGGATCGAGCTGGTCCGGCACATCGTGATCACCCACGCGCACGTCGACCACTGTGGACAGACCACCCCGATCGTGCTGCGCTCGGGAGCCGAGGTCTGGTGCCACCCCGCCCACGAGCACCTGACCAAGTGGCTGTCGCGTCCGGACGACTACTGGGAGCGCCGGGTCGAGATCGCGATGCAGTCCGGGGTGCCCGAATCGGCGGTCCGCGCGGCGTCCGAACTGATCCGGACCGACGAGATCGGGATCGCCGGGGGGCTGAAGGTCGACCACGACCTGGTCGACGGGGTCGAGATCGCCACCGACTTCGGGCCGTTCGTCGCCGTCGAGACGCCCGGCCACGCGCCGTCGCACGTCTGCCTGTTCAACGCCGAGCGCCGGATGCTGATCTCGGGGGATCACCTGCTCGGTCGCGTCTCGCTGTTCTTCGACCTCGGCTACACGCCCGACCCGGTCGGCGAGTTCCTGGGGTCACTCGACCGGATCGAGCAGCTCGACGCGCGCCTGGTGCTGTCGGGACACGGCCGGACGTTCACCGACGTCGACGGCCACATCCGGGCCAACCGCGAGCTGGTCGCCGAGCGGATCGAGCTGGCCGCCTCGGGGATGCTCGACGGCGAGCCGCGCAGCGCGGCCGAGCTGGTCCCCCGGATCTTCGGCGTCGAGCTGACTCCGCAGAACGGCTCCTGGCTGCTGGCCGAGACGATGTGCTTCCTGCGGCACATGGAAGTCACCGGCCGGGTGGAGAAGGTCTCCGAGGACCCCGACACGTTCCGGCTGACCTAGCGCGTTCGAGCATCCGGGGCGGTGAGCGGGCCGCGATCCCGAACCCCGTGGTGACGGGCCGGTTCGCGGAGGGTCCCTTCCGTACCATTGGTCGCGATGCGTATCGACGAGATCATCGCCACGTCGGCCGATCCCACGTTCTCCTTCGAGTTCTTCCCGCCGAAGACCGACGAGGCCGAGGCTGCGCTCCATGAGGCGTTGGAGACGCTGAGCGGGATGGACCCGTCGTTCGTGTCGGTCACCTACGGGGCCGGCGGCAGCTCGCGGGACCGCACGATCAACGTCGTCCGCAGCCTGCGGCTGGAGCACGGGATGGAGGCGATGGCCCACCTGACCTGCGTCGGCGCGACGAAGGACGAGATCCGCACCGTGCTCGGACAGATGCGCGACGCGGAGATCGACAACGTGCTGGCGTTGCGCGGCGACCCGCCCGGGGGCGAGGAGAAGTTCTCCGCCACGCCAGGCGGCTTCGCCTCGTCGCCGGAGCTGACGGCGCTGCTGGCCGAGGAGTTCGCGTTCTGCGTCGGCGGCGCGGCTTATCCGGAGCCCCACCCGGACGCCCGGCACGACGACGACGACATCGAGACGGCGAAGGCCAAGGTCGCGGCCGGTGCGCGGTTCCTGATCACCCAGATCTTCTACGACAACGCCGATTACTTCTCGTTCGTGCAGCGGCTGCGTGACGAGGGGATCGACGTGCCGGTGATCCCCGGGCTGATGCCGATCACGTCGATCGGCCAGTCGCGCGGGTTCCTGACCAAGATCGGCGCCCGGATTCCGGACGCCTACCGGCGTGAGCTCGACGCTCGCGAGGGCGACCCGGACGCAGTCAAGGATCTGGGCGTCAGCTACGCCACCCAGCAGGCGGCCGCGCTGCTCGCGGCGGGGGCTCCGGGGATTCACTTCATCACGATGAACCGCAGCCCGGCGACGCGGGCGATCCTGTCCACCCTGCGGCTTCACCGCCCCTGGGAATCGGGCGAGAAGCCCCGAGTGGTGGCGCCGACCGGTGCGGCCTGAAAGGCTAGGTCCATGGTCAACTTCGGGCAGCTCGGCAAGGCACTGGACGCGGCGAAGTCGCTCGCGGGTCAGCACAGCGACAAGATCGGCGACGCGATCGACAAGAGCGTCGAGGCGGTCGACAAGGCCACCGGGGGCAAGCACAGCGACAAGATCAACCAGGGCGCGGAGAAGCTGAAGGGCGCGGCGGACCAGTTCGCGGGGGACACGGCGGCCCGCCCGCGCGACCCGGAGACCGGCGCTCCGCCGGCCTCCGCCCAGGAAGCCCCGGTCAGCGATCCCGGATCCCGCGGCCAGGCGGCCGATGCCCCGGTGCCGGATCCCGAGTCCCCGGTCGTCGACTCCGACGCGGTGGTCGATCCGGGCACCACCGGTCGTGCGGCCGACGCTCCGGTCGTCGACCCCGACGCCCCGAAGGGGGCCTCCTGAGCGGACCGGGCGCTCGTCCCCGCCGCGGCGCGGGGGCGGACGGCCCACCGCTGCCGCCGCACACGGTGGTGCGGTCCCGTCGAGCGCGCCGGGTCTCGGTCCGCGTCGACACCGATCGCGGCGTGATCGTCACGGTGCCGCAGCGCGCCCGGGCCGACGAGGCCGAGCGGGCGCTGCGGGCACTCGACCACTGGGTCGCTCCACGGCTGGCTGCGCTCGACGCTCGGCGCGCGCGGATCGCGGGGCTTGGTGACGCGGGCCTGCCGTTCCTCGGCGAGATGCTGCGGCTGGACCCCGACGCGTCATGCGCGCGGGTGACCCGACACGAGGCGGCTCTCCGCGTGCCGCTGGCCGACGGCGAGCTGCGCCGTGAGGCGCTCGTCGCCTGGTACCGCCGTCAGGCTCGCGTCGAGGCCGTCCGGCGGCTCGACGGGGCCGTGGCCGCCCTCGGAGTGGAGTACACGCGGCTGCGGATCACCGACACCCGCACTCGGTGGGGAAGCTGCTCGACGAACGGCACGATCAGCCTGTCGTGGCGGCTGCTGCTGGCCCCGGAGGCGTGCTTCGACTACGTGGTCTGGCACGAGGCGTGCCACCTGGTCCACGCGCACCACCGCCCGTCGTTCTGGCGGCTGCTCGAGCAGCACCGACCCGACTGGCGGACACCGTCGGGCTGGCTGCGCGAGCACGGGGCCGACCTGCGGCTGTGGCTGGCCACTCCGGCGACGACGCCGTAGGCCACGCGACTGATGATGTGCAGCTTGACCGGTATGAGCGGGTCAACGGCACGCCAGTCGCCGAGACGGACCGGCTAGGCAGCGAGCGGCGCCGCGGCGGGTGCCGGGCGGCGCGTGCCGGGGTCCGACCGGCGGCCGGGCCGCATCCGCCGGTTGTGGGCCAGCCGGCGCAGACGGTCGCTGGCCCGCGGGAGCGTGGTCACGACCTCGTTGGTCATGCCCTGGCGGTGGACGACCATCTCGCCGCCCATCCGGCGGAACATCCCCTCCGACTGCCGGTTGTCGGAGAGCATCGACCCGGTCAATGTGTGGACGCCGCGCTCGTTGGCGAGGTCCGTGAGCGCGATCGCCAGCGCGCTGCCGACGCCGCTGCCCTGGGCCCGGTCGACGACGACGAAGGCCGCCTCGGCGCGGTCGGGCTGCTCCGGGTCGCGGATCCAGCGGGCGACGCCGAGGATCGCCTCGGGGCGCCGCGGGTCGATCGCCACGACGGCGCAGTGGTCGACGAAGTCGACGTCGGTGAAGTACCGCAGGTCGCTCGGACTGAGCGTCGGCTTCGGCATGAAGTAGCGGTTGCGGATCGTCTCGCTGGACATCATCCGGTGCGCGCGGCGGAGCAGCGGTGCGTCCGCGGGAGCGATGCCGCGGATCAGCACCGAGGAACCGTCGTGGAGGGGAACGAGCACATCACCGATGGTCCTCCGCGCCGAACCCGGTGGTGGTGGCGCGGATCACACGATCCACCGGGATCGGTCACACAGGCGGTGGCTCGTTCGGTGTCGGCCGTGTAGCGTGAGAAGCAACACACACAGGGATACTCGTGGCCCTGCGGGCGAGTCGATCGAGGTGCAGACGTGCGGAGCTCAGGACCAATCAAACGAGCCGGAGTCGTCGGCGCGGTGACGGTGGTGGCTGTGGGGGGCACCACGATGGCGGTGGCGAGTGATCGCCCATCGCGGGGGTCGTCCGCGTTGCACCACGCCTGCATCACCGCGAAGTACGGCACGCTGAATCTGACCACCGCGGGCGCGAAGTGCCCGGATGGCCAGCGGAAGATCTCGTTCGCGGCGCGCGCGGGCGGGGCGAAGGGGGCCAAGGGCGCCCGTGGTGCACGGGGACCCGCCGGAGCCGCCGGGGCGCAGGGCGTGCCGGGCGCCGTGGGTGCCCCGGGACCGCAGGGCCTGGCGGGAATCCAGGGGGTCCCCGGGATCCAGGGAGTGCAGGGGTTCGACGGGCCTCCCGGGGTCCCGGGACTTCAGGGGCCGATCGGCTTCCCCGGGGCGGACGGCGCTCCGGGACCGCAGGGACCTCAGGGCGACATCGGCCCGGCGGGTGCGGTTGGCCCGACCGGCCTGACCGGTCCGACCGGGGCGCAGGGAGCGCAGTGCCTGCCCGGCATCCCTGGCCCCAATGGTCTCCCGGGGGGCCCGGGGCCGACCGGGGCGCCCGGAGCACCGGGCCAGGACGGCGCGGTCGGGCCGCAGGGTCCGGTCGGTCCGGCTGGCCCGATCGGACCGG